>JAAOYF010000027.1 GCA_018221205.1 Candidatus Woesearchaeota archaeon
TAATCAGGTATTTTCTCATGAGCAAAGAATTGGGGAGAGTTTTATATTACTTATGTTTAAGACTTATTATCACCATTAACCTGTTCTGTGTGCCTACATTTGGGATAGCTGGAGCAGCCCAGAAAAGAGCCATAGAGGCTTTTTCTCAATATGAGCTTGCCTTCTGAGCAGGTAGGACAAGGTTTTTCCAGTTTTCCTAAATCTACAGGATGCTTTGATTTGCAATCAGGATTGATGCAGAAACTCATGGGCTTTTTCGCTCTTCGGATGGACAATACCATCGGATGCTTGCAGACCTCGCATTCTTTGTCAGAAGGCTTGATGAGGGCATTGTTCGGCATGGAGAAGGTCGTCTTGCAATCAGGATATTTGTTACAGGCGACGAACTGGCCGTACTTCCCTCTTCTGATCTGCAATTTCCCTTCTTTGCAGTTCGGGCAGTTGCCGATAGTGGATAAGGCATCCCTTGTTTCAATATTTGCTGCTTTCAGCTCCTTGCCGATATCTTTTTCTTTCTTTTTGAAGTCAGATAGGATCTTTGTCAATGCGTCTTGCGCTTCTTTCAACACATCTTCCATCTTTTTCTTTCCTTTCCTAATCTCTTCCATCTCCACTTCGAAATGTCTTGACAGGGCTTCATCGATGATCTTTGGAGAATGATGCTCTAATGTTTCGATAGTCCGGATGCCTAACTCTGTCGCCTGTATGGATTTTCCGTCAACATAGCCTCTGTTAAAGAGGGTGTCGACGATCGAAGCTCTCGTAGATTTGGTGCCGAGATTTCTCTTCTCGAGCTCTCTGATTATCGATGCAGGAGTGTATCTTTTTGGAGGTTTTGTCTCTTCATCATGCTTTGTGATCTTCTTCACTTTCACTTTATCTCCTTTTTTCACTTTCGGAAGATCTTCTTCCTCCAATTTTACATAAGGACCATAGAATTCATGCCATCCTTTCTCTAACGTCCGTGTGCCTTTCGCTATGAATGACTCGTCTTTCATATCCATCACTATCTTGTTGGTCTCTCTCACTGCAGGATCAGAGAATGTCGCTAAAAAGCGTCTTACGATAATATCGTATATCTTATCATTCTGAGAATCCAGGCTGGGAGTGACGCCAGTCGGATAGATAGCAGGATGTGCAGGATCGGTCTTTTTACCATCATTCGGCTTGAGACCTTTTCTTGAGAGGATCTTATCAGCCAGTTTCTTGTAGGAAGGATTCTTTTTCAGTGCACTCAGGATTTTCTTATAGCCGATGCTTTCTGGATATTGCTGAGAAGAAGTCCTTGGATAGGAGATATAGCCGGCAGTGTAAAGCTCCTGAGCGATCTCTAATGTCCTTTTCGGCGAAATCCTATGGCATCGGTACACTTCAGTCTGTAAGGTAGTCAGATCGAAAGGGGTCGGAGGAGATTGGTTGAACTTTGAGGAGTCTATCTTGTCCACAATCGCTTCTTTTCCTCCTTTTATCTTCTTCATCACTTTCTCGACTTCTTGTTTCTTCCAGAACTTATCTTCAATATGCCATGCTGTAAGGGGTGATTTGTTCGCTTCACCGTTCAACTCAATCTGCCAGAACGGAACTGGCTTGAAGGCCTTGATCTCTTTTTCCCTTTCAACAATGGTCTTCAAGGCAGGCCCCTGGACTCTGCCTATTGACATCAGCTTGAATGTACCTGCAGTCTTTATCGCAGAAGTCAATGCACGGCTATAGTTGATGCCGTTGTACCAATCGAGAAAATGCCGCGTCACTCCTGCATTCGCCTGCCCCCAATCCAATGTCTTGGACTTATTTTCATATGCATTGACCAAATCATCTTTTGTCAATGTTGAGAACTTCATCCTTGATGCATCTTTTTTCTTGCAGGCATATTTTATGACATTAAGGCCAATGACCTCTCCTTCTATATCATAATCTGTTGCTACCGTGAACTCTTTCGCTTCTTTGGAGAGTTTCTTTATCGTCATCAAGTATTTTTTAGTATAGGCTGCATTCTTTCTTGTCTCATGAGAAGCCTGCCATTCAATATCAAACAATGGATAGGTCCACTTCTTTGTGCCTTCTTTTTGGTACAAGCCATATAAGTGGCCGACAGCACAGGCAACGATGATATCTTTTTTACCATGGCTTATCAGATAATAAGGCACTCCTTGGTTGTTCTCTTTGATAGGTTTACCGTCGGCAAGAGCATCAGCTATCTTCTTTGCTGCCTGCGGTTTTTCAGTGATGATCAATTCAGTCATACCAGCGAGAATTCAGTGTGTTGTATAAAAAGTTTTGGAATTATGAGAATTTTGGAGAATTTTTCGTTATTTGGAGGTGTTTCTGCCAGATCGAATCGTGTCTTTCAGGATAATCCTTGATGAAGTGTGTGCCTCTGCTTTCTTTTCTTCTCAAAGAGGCGAGAATAATTATCTTCGCTACGAGCAGCATGTTCTTCAGTTCCAGGCTGTTCTTGTTGATCCCGTTCTCTGTTTTTGCTTCCCATCTTTTTATCTTTTTCAATGCATCCTGCAATCTTTTCTTTGTCTTGATAATACCAACCTGGTTCCACATCACTTTTCTCAGTTCATTTCTTATTTTCTTTATCTTACCGTTCTTCATTGTTGATAGTTTCAAAGGTGGAAGCTCAATACGTCTGATTTTTTGTTTTGTCATCTTCTGAACAGCCCTTTTTCCGAAGACAGCACCCTCAGCCAATGAGTTTGAAGCCAATCTATCGGCACCATGCAATTGGGTGCAGGCACATTCTCCGACGGCAAAGAGATTCTTTATGTTTGTCTGTCCGCAATCGTCTGTCTTTATGCCGCCGCAGAGATAATGGGCAGCAGGACTCACCGGAATCATCTTCTTGGTGAGGTCGATCTTATGTGAGAGGCATCGTTGGTAGATATGAGGAAACCGTCTCTTGAGGAAATTTGCATCGAGATGAGTCATGTCAAGAAAAACATTCTTTGCACCGGTCTTCTTCATCTCTTCCACTGAGAATTTTGAAACAACGTCGCGAGGAGCAAGCTCGCCATCCCTATGGTAAGAGGACATATACGTCTTTCCGAACCTGTTTTTCAACAATCCGCCTTCTCCCCTCAATGTCTCTGAGATGAGGAATGACGGAGAAGAATTATGGAGCATGGTGGGGTGGAACTGGACGAATTCCATATCTTCTAATACTGCGCCAGCCCTGAAGGCGAGGGCAATGCCATCTGCTGTGGCAACCTCTGGATTCGTTGTCCGTGCATAGAGCTGGCCTATCCCTCCAGTGGTGATGATGGTGTTGGAAGCGAAGATATCTTCTACTCCTTGCGGTGTGAGAAACCTGCATCCTAAACAAGCACCCTTGTCCATTATGAGATCAATCGCCATATGCTCTTCAAGGATTGTTGCCTTCTGCTTCACCCTTTTTACAAGGACAGTCTGTATAGCTTTTCCGGTGGTATCAGAGGAATGAACGATCCGTGCACGGGAATGCACAGCCTCTCTGCTCAATGAAAAGTGTTTTTGCTTTTGATCGAAATGAACCCCTATCTTTTTCAGTTCAAGAACGCGCTTAGGGCTTTCTTTCGCCAGAATAGCGGCGATCCTTTTATTTGTCAGTCCGTCACCAGCCCTTACTGTGTCCTGGACATGGGCTTCTGCATTATCATCAGTGCTGAAGACAGCAGCCAGCCCGCCTTGGGCATATAGGGTATTGGAATCAAGAACTTTCTCTTTTGTCGCTACCATGACATTGCCTTTCGCATACATCGCTGCTGTAAGGCCCGCTATTCCCGATCCGATGATTAAGGTTGAGGTTTCCATCAGAGAATGAACTGTTTTATATCCAATGCTTTGCTCGAGTGTGTCAGATAGCCCATAGAGATGACATCAACACCTGTTCTCGCAAACTTTTTTTCATTAGCAGGAGTTATGCCGCCAGACGCTTCCAGAAGGACGTGACTATAGAGGTTGAGCTTCTTCAGTCTGGTTATTGTCGCCTTGATCCTCTTTGGAGGCATGTTATCGAGCATGATCAAACAGGGAATGTCTGAGAATTTCTTGAAGATTGTTGCAGCTTTTATGGCTTGTTCTTTTTCAGTTACCTCAATCTCGATAAAGTTCGCTTTTTTCCTATGCTGCCAGGCCCTTTTCAAGGAGATCTCGATAGGATTCTTCATGCCTTCTCTTTTCAATGCTTTCAGATGATTGTCTTTTATCAATATAGATTCCCATAAGGCCAGACGGTGAGTCAAACCGCCGCCGACAAAGACGGATTTCTTGTCTAAATAACGCCATTGGGTCTTTCTTGTCGGTGCAATCTGCACCTTATTCTTCACTGCTCTGATCGTCTTATTCGTCAGGGTAGCTATTCCAGACATCCTCTGCATCAAATCCAATGCAGAACGTTCAATCTTTAGCAAGTCTTTTTCTTCTCCTTCCAAATCAAGGATTCTGTCCCCTTTTCTAATCCGGTCACCATCTTTCTTTTTTTGGATGGCCTTTATCCTATATCTCTTATAGAGGAGGATCACTTCTTCCAAACCTGCGATGATTCCTGACTGTCTTGAAACGACAGCAGCTTTCAGCTTCTTATTCTTACGCATGACTGCTTTGCTTGTCAGATCTCCAGAGCCGATGTCCCCCTTAGTCTCGCCGATGATAAATTTCTCTATCCAATCACGATACATGGTATTATCTAGAGTGAGAAGATGTCCTCTTTGGAACGCTTTAAGAAGTGCCTTTTTCCTGTCCATTTCGGACTATCGGAGCCAAAATCGTCTTTTAAAGGTTTGGTTTTTCATAAACTATAAAAATCTCCTTAGAACTATACTGTCATGAAGAAGGAGCTGGTCGAGAAAACACTAAAGCCATTAGATGATTTCATCAATAGGGAAACGGCGATGCTCACGTTCAGTGATGAGAAAGGATTTCTTCCTGTGCCGATCAAAAAGGAGCATTTCCATGAACTTGACCTGTTCGGCGAGGCCAAAGAGATCCTCGCAATAGACGGCGGCAACCAGGAACTTCTTGGAGCTGCGAATTTTTCCCTTCAATTCATCAGAGCAGCTGCTGTCTTCTATAAAGGGAAAAGGCTGCATGTTGTCAAGAAGGAGTTTTTTGCATTGATCACAGCAGATGCCCGGGGTAAAGTGCAGTACAAAGCTGAGATTATTGGAGATCAGCTCTTTGACAAAGAAGTTTTCTTCCAGAAAGAGATCAAGACCCTAAGTGGAGAATCCGAGAAACTCGAGATCAATGCTATCGGGAATATAATCAGAAGATATGCGGAACTGAAGCTGGCAGCTGAAGTCCTCAAAGAGGACTGCCTTATTATCATGGATGGCAGTCTGCAAGTGAAATATCCTGCTGAGTTTGTCCTCATGAGAGAACTGGTCGATCATGCCAAAGAGAAAAAAGCTGATCTGGGATTCCTGAGCAAGACCTGCAGGCTTTTGACCAAGAATTCCTCAAGCCTGTCAAGTGCATTGCATGAACTTGGGCCGAAGGGAACATGGCACTATCATCCTGTGTATGCGATAACCGATCCTCATTTTCTCGGAGAGATGCATTTTGTCAAATTACATCCTCGAACCGATTATGTCTTCAGGCTCGAGCTTGCCAGACATACTCTAGCGAAGGATTTCATCCTCAGTCTCGTCCAAAACAGCTCTGATCCCATCTTCTATGGATATCCTTATTGCCTGATCGAAGCCGATAGGGTCGCACGGGTGAGCAATAAGGAAAAAAACTATTTACGCACTTTGTTTCTATCGAAAACAAGCCATAAGGATAAGCTGAAGTATCTACTGGCCAGCATGAATGCACATGACATTCTTGATTCGCATGCACAATTTATTTAAACTCGACAACTGAGGATAGAGTATGGACAAAAAAGAACTTGACGAAAAGATTGAGCAAGAGCTCAAGAAAGAAAAGGAACTCTCTAAGAAGATCGAAGAAACGAAGGATGTCGACGCTATCAATAAGGAAGTAAGAGTAGATGAGACTCTTAAACAAGACCTTAATGAAGAGATAAAGGAAGACACCCAGGAGCGACATGAGATAGAAGATGAAAAAGAGTACCTTGAGAAAGAAGAGGGCACTCTAGACAAGGAAATCGAAGCAGACCGGGAGCTTGAGCATGATGTCGATAAGGAAGAGATTGTTGATGAAGAGCTCAAAGTGGACCAACGGCTCCTCAAGGAAGATGAAACCGATAAAGAAGTGAAAAAAGACCTTGAGCATGCTGAAAGCGAGAAGAAGGGAGTAGACAAGCAAATCGATGAAGACGCTAAAAAACGCGAGGAGTAAATTCAATAGACTTCAGAGAGGAACAAAAAGATGTATGATGTTATCTGTGTCGGAAGCTCTACAGTAGATGTCTTCGCCAGATCAAAATATTCTGAACTTATCAAGATCATGGACCCTAAAGGCCAAGAAAGCCTTCTTGCATATCCGACAGGGGCAAAGATCCTTATCGAGGAGCTTGACACAACGACAGGCGGAGGGGGCACAAACGTCGCTGTCTCTTTGGCTAAGATCGGACTGAAATCCGCATATCTGGGCTGTATGGGCCAAGGAGGATATGCGCATACTATCATCACTGCATTGAAGAAATTCAAAGTAGGAACGAATTTAGTTGTCCAGAAGAAAGGCAGGACAGGGTTCTCCATCATCCTCGACAGCATCGAGCATGATCGGACCATACTTGCTTTCAAAGGAGTGAACAATGATCTTAACTATAAAGACATTGACAAGAAGAAATTACGGACGAAGTGGTTTTATTTTGCGTCAATGATGGGAAATGCATTCAAGACGCAGGAGCAACTTGCCCTGTTCGCGAAGAAGAACAAGATCAAGATCGCATTCAACCCAAGCAGCTATCTGGCTGAGAAAGGAAGCACTTTTCTCAAGAAGATCCTTGCCAATACTGAAATCTTAATCCTGAATAAAGAGGAGGCTGCCCTTATCGCGGGAAAAGATACCATACCTTACCTTTCACGCAAATTGCACAAGCTTGGGCCCAGATATGTCGTGATTACAGATGGCAAGACAGGGGCATATTGCTATCATGAAGATAAACTGTATTTTGCAAAGACCACAAATCTCAAGCCAGTCGAGACTACCGGAGCAGGCGATGCGTTCGCCTCTACCTTTTTAGCAGGCATCATCCTCAAGAATGATATCTCATTCGCGATGAAATTAGCAACGATCAATGCAGAATCGGTCATCTCTCACCATGGAGCGAAGAACAGATTATTGACGCTGCGGGAAGCACAACGCATCATGAAAGGATGCAGAATCAAGGTAACGGTTAAAAAGATTTAAATAGTGACTTTCTCTCTTACAACCCAAGGGGTGACAGATGCTTATTAACCATTCTTTCCAAGATAAAAGTATCCAGAAGGATGTTCCAGATGCAGGATTTCTCTTGACGAACAAGAAAGGAGGCTTTGCCAATTTCGGTGTCAATACGAAGTATAGGGGAGTGTTCTTTCGACTCCGGGATGAAGTATACAAAATCATCGATGACATACGGATCAAAGGGCAGATATCAGAGATCCATAACGGTTTTTGGCATGTCAGCAGGAAGAGAGGAGATAATACAGAAAAGTTTTTCATGCCTCATGGAATGGATTGCTTTGTCTATGAACTCGAGAATGAGTCGACGGTTGATGTTCTTTTCGATGTCAAGAAAGCATATGATTCACGGGTGTGGGGAAGAAATTATCGTGTCTGGCAGGAAGACGATGCACTCTTTGTCGAGTTCAAGAAGTTCACTGATAAGAGAGAAGATGATAGCGAAGGGGAGATGGAATTCCAATTCACCATCGCTATCCTCGGAAAATTTTCTGATGTCGAGATCCTTGACAGATGGGAACATATGCTCTATACTGCTGATGCTCAGCGGCATAGTGGACCCTATGATCGGCACGTCTATAATGGTTTCAAAGCAAGAGCGAAGCAGCTGTTCTTCTCTTTCGGAGAGACAAAAGAGGATGCACTGAAAAATTGCCAGCATATCAAAAAGAAGCTCTCACATTATCGATCGCTCCAGGAGAAGTATTCTGGCCTGATGTTCAAGAAGGCAAAAGATGATAAGACTCAATTAGCATTGAAGGCAGCTACTGAAGCATTGGACAGCCTGCTTGTCCATGATGATATCTATGCAGGACTGCCCTGGTTCTTTCAGTTCTGGGGACGAGACACCTTCATCAGCCTGAAAGCGCTTATGCTCGATAATGAATTCTCAATGGCTAAGAAAGTGTTGCTGAAATATCTTGAGCATATCGAGGAAGATGGCCTGGTGCCGAACAGGGTTCCACCGAGCGGGATACAATCAATAGATGCCTCAGGATGGTTCTTTACACGATGGCAGAACTTCTTCACCCTCTTAGGAGAGGAGAAGACGATCCAGCATTATTTCAGCAAGGGAGAAGTAGAACTGGTCATCACCAGGCTCAAAAGCAGCATGAATCAGATCTTCAAGAATTATACAGTAGACAGCCTTGCCGTCAACAATGCCCAAGAGACGTGGATGGATACAAACATCGGAGATGGACGAGCAGGAAAAAGGATAGAGATCCAAGCATTGCGATTCAGGTTGTACACTTTTCTCGCCCACCATAGCGACAAAAATTTTTTCGATGATTTAGCAGCACGATTGAAAACAAAGATCAAGGAGGTGTTTTGGACAGGAACATACCTTAAGGATGGGGCAGATGATCCTACCATCCGTCCGAACATCTTTATTGCTGCTTACCTTGCTCCTGAACTTCTTTCGAAAGAAGAATGGATAGCGTGTTTTGATCATATCCTGCCGAAGCTCTGGCTCGATTGGGGCGGCTTGTCGACGATAGATAAGGAGGATCCTCGTTTCAGAGAGAGGAGCACCGGGGAGAATCCTGAAAGCTATCACCATGGAGATTCTTGGTATTGGATCAACAATCTGGCAGCACTTGTTCTCACACGCCTGGATTATGTCCGCTATCAGCATACTATCGAGAAGATCGTCGAGGCGAGCTGTGAAGATATCTTATTCAAAGGATATGTAGGTTGTCATTCAGAGATAAGCTCTGCTGTTGAACAGAAAGCAGAAGGCTGCTTGAATCAGGCATGGAGCAACGCTTTCTTCATCGAACTCATCGAAGAATTAAATAAGCGGTGAGACGAATATCTCTAAGAACGCAGCGATGATCAACAAGACAATGGCTCCAAAGGCCAGATCTGCAGAGTCAAGAAGGATATGCTTTGTTTTCTTCGGAGTGAAGTCATGGCGCATGACTGCAATAGAGATGATACCTCCTGCCAGGCCTGCCATGAAATAAGCCAGCATCTCGGGGATGCCATGCACAAGGAATTTTGTCAATGCCAGGGGAAAGGCTGCCAAGCCAACATGAGATTTGACAAAGTCACCTACCGCGACTCCGATAATGGAGGCGTTCCAGGTAAGGATGAAGATCGCGCCGAAGCCGTAGAAAAAGGCAAAGATGAGGGCAAAGAGCAATACTTTCAGGTTATTGAAGAAGATTTTCGAGAATGTCCCTGCAAGATTGATGGCATTTCCTGTTATCGGGCTATTGATCTCTTTGATGGTCTGTGACTGGACACTGAAGACTGCCGCAGTCGCGTCAGCGGGCAGGAAGACATACCATAAGGAAAAGGAAACGACATATCCGAGGAAGAGGAACATGAAGAATGATAATGCTTTTCCATGTTCTTTCAGCAATATCTTTTCCTTCGCAATAGAGAGATCCTTCTTTTCTTCAAGGCGGATAGTCCAGTATATTATAGGGATAGAAGCAAAGACCGTAAAGAAGATTATCAATAGGCTGGCATATTCTCTGAACAGGAGCAAAGACATGATGATTGCAGCAGAGCTGTATAACAAACCGATGAAGAACATCTCCCAGGGCCTTTTCTCGGCCTTCATAGGGCTGATAATGCTTTCGAGTACCATTGATCACCTTTCAAATTTTTGCATGTTCAGGACATTTCCTGTTTTTGCGTCCAATTTCACGACAACATCACTCTGCTTCAGCTCTCCTGTCTGATTCGACTGGATATGCATGAAGACATTCCATACCCCTTTCACCTTTTCGGTGTTCAGTACAGCGATACTGGCTTTCTGTACTATCGGAGTGCCATTGTCTTCATTCACGTAGAATTTCACCTGGCCGTCCACAAATTTCTGGGTGATAGAGATAGCCTGCTCTCGTGAAATCTCCTCTTTACATGCCACTATCAGCAGCATCAGCGGAATGATCCAAAGAATGTTCTTCATTTTTCGATCAGTTCTTTGGTGAGCGAGTCCAATTCCTCTTTTGTGGTGATGCCTTCCTTTTCAAGAATGTTCATCAGAGCGTCTATCTTTTTCGAGAGCAGCTCTATGTTAGCCTTGTTCTCGCTTACTTGTGTTTCAGTCATAGCGTTTTCTTTTGCTTCTGACTTTTTATATTTTCTCTTTTTTTCGCTTTTTCAAGAAGGATGTTGACCATTTTCTTCTTCTGCACGAAATTATGCATCCCTTTATTGAGAAAGAACAGAAAAAGGATCATGATCAAGAGAAAGAAGGAGAAGAGAAGGTTGCTGTTTATCCTGCATTCGTGGCCTTCTGCTATCTTCAGCAGGCTGCATTCCGACGGAATACAAGTATGGTTGGTGAATGCTTCGGTATCAAGACAGTCCAGCGGATGGCATTCCATATTCAGCGGAAACTCAAACATAGTGCAGTTCAATTTTCTGCAGGTGTGGTTGAAGAAATATTCATCTCTCGAGCAGTTCAATAGTACGCAGTCGTGGTCTATGATGTGCGCATTGAATCCACAGTCAAGGGGGGCGCATTTGAAATCCACCAGGCCTTCATGAGGCAGGCAATTTGTTGCGGAACAAGTATGGTTGATGGTGAACTCTTCCTCCTCACATCTCAGATCCTTGCATTCATTATCCTCACAAAATTGATTTCCTGAGCAGTGCTCGTTCCTGCAGCATTCATACGGTTTGCAGGTATTGTCCGAGGGATATTGGCAGTAAATACAGCTGATCGGCACACAGGAACGATCGATACACCTTTCTGTCCCAGGGCAGTCATCATTCTGGAGACATTGTGTAATGGGGAAACTGAAATTCAAGTCAGCATAGCAATGGCTCACATATTTTCCTGATTTTCCCCAATGGTCAATATCAGGTACCAAGGTCAGGCAGACATTCGCTACCAGGCTGTTGTTCCTTGTCGCATTCGGGACTTGTCTGTCTGTTGAAAAAGTATAGGCAAGCGCAGGAATAATGTAAATCGGCTTCGGGGCTTCGAACGTGATGAATTCTTCATTATCTGCAGCATCTATTATAGAATAGCTCAGTAGATAGAGGGAAGTCTTGCCCTTGCTGAAAATGGTGAGATTGAATTCAGTCTCATGCCCCCTGATACAGATATCATTCTCGCACTCCAGCGAAAGATCCAAGAAGTCAGCGGCAGAGACACTCATCGATGCCAGAACTGCCACGATGAGAATCCATTTCAGATGCATTTTCAATTTCTCAATACAATAGTATCAACAAGCTTCTTTGTCTTGTTCAGCCACTGTTTTTTCTCTTCGTCCATATCTTCCATGGCAAAGAAATATTTTGTGTTATGCTTGTCAAAGACGAAATATTCAGGGGTGCCTTGTGTCTTTGCGCTTATCCTGACAAGTTTTTTGTAAAGCGCTTTCGGCATGAGGGCCGTTATGGTGGTGAAGCGTTTTGTATGTATATCCATCCTTGCTTTGTGGAAGGGGATTGCTTCTATCACCTGTTCTTTGAAGTGTTCAAGACGTTCATGTGTTACGCTATGAGAAGTCATCTCCTGATGGAATGAATGGGGATTTTCCTTTTGCTTTCTGAGTTTTTGGATGAAGCGATAATGCCACCTTATTTCATGTTCGAGATCGAGATTGAAATAGGGACCAGCAGCAAACACCCTATACTGAGTTGTCCTAAACTCATCTATTGACTGAGGAATACTATCACCAAGAAAAAATGAGGAGAGAGAATATATAAACTTAATGCCTAATACCAGATGCCGACCACGACAGCATTCACTTCCCTTATCTTAATGGGGTCGATGTAATCAAGATTATCGCCTTTTGTCCGGAGATAAGGGCCTTTTTCATCTTTGCCTTTCTCAACTACCCTGTGGATGATGATACCATCAACAAAAGGAGAGTCATATGATATGATATCTCCCACTTCAACTTCATCAATATCATCGACTTTTCTCTCGATGGCATTCGCATCGCTTGTGATGATGGATTCCATAGATCTTGTATCAGTGAAGCGGGCGATGATGAATTCTCCTCCAACATCCACCTCTAATGTGTTTCCTCTCACTTTGAAGTCGCTTTCTTTGATCCTGTCTTGAGGAGAAGGCTTTGATTCTGGAACTTGTCCCAGCTGCCTAAAAATAATCTCTGAGGGGTCTTCAATTATCCCTGGGGAAATGATCTCTGTATCTGCCGGAAGGTTGATGTTTTCATAGTCGGCTGAGATAGCTGAGCCTAGAAAGAATCCTCCTGTAAATAAAAGGCCTGCCACTAGGCAGGCCACCACAATACGTACCCCCAACATAGATGAGAGAGGCGTTTTTCGCTTTAAAAGGTTTATGCTTTTTTGCTACTAAAAAATAGTAAAAACTGATTCTTATTGCCGTTACACAACCTTTAAATATATTCGAACTGGAGTTTGCATTAAGCTAGATAGTGTAATATCATAAAAAAAGAGGATGTATGTGGCCATTTAAGAAAAAACCCAAGGCACCTGTCCCTGGAGAAGAGCCAGGAGGTGCAGTTGACGAGGATAGCGAAGAAAAGGGATTCCAGATTCCAGAAGATGCTACGTTAGCCCAGAAGATCAATCTTATCGGTGTTGAATTGACCAAAGTCAATGCGACACTTGAAAGTTTTAAGGAAACGAGAAAGAGCACTACTGAACGATTTTCTTTGATGAATGAACAGGTCGGAGAGATCCGGGGCCAGCTGATGGATACGAACAAGACCATCGGCCAAATAGAGGTAAAGGCCACTAAAGCGACTGATCTTGTTGAATCTGTACAGCCGGATAAGATGATGATATCTCTGCAGCGTACAGATGGCAAGATCGAGGGTGTCAGGGCACAGCTGGAAGCGAAAGATGCGATGATGAAGAATATCATGGAACAGCTGAAAGGCATGAGAAGCCAGATGTCCTTGTTCAAAGGTGTAGAGCAGATCATCAAGCTTAATGAAGATGTGAAAGATGAGATCATGAATGCCAAAAAGACCGTTGCTATGGTCGAGCGGCATGCTGACAAAGTCGAGAATGTCTTTATTGAATCCCAGAAAAGCTTTGAGGAATTCAACAGATTTGCGAGTACACTTGAAAGTATCAGAGCAGACATCAAGGATCTGCAGACCAAAACAGAGAAGACTGAAGTGAAGACCGGCACGTTCTTGATCAAGAAGGAATTCGAGAAGAAGTTCGATAAGATGGAGCAGGATCATAAGCAGACCATGGATCTTGTGAAGAAGCTGCAGAAGCTTGAGAAGAATCTTACGACTGAGTTTGAGGAGGCTAAAGGTGAGATCAAAGGGAAGTTTGATCATGCCATCGAGAAAGCTGAGATGATGAGTAAAGCGTTTGAGACGATTCTTGTAGAAAATCCTATGTTCGCCAAAGGCCTTGACCTCGAGAAGTATCTTGAAAAGCACCTTTCTGGAGAAGAAAAGCCTGCGCCTAAGAAAGAGGAGAAAGAAGAGAAAAAAGAGGGCGAAGAAGGAGAGGAGAAAGAAGAAGGCGAGGCTGAGGAAGGCGAAGAGAAAGAAGAAGATAAAGAAGATTCTGAAGAGAAGAAAGAGTGATTTCTATTTTTTTGATAGTCCCTTATGCCTTGCAAGTGCAAGGAAGTGGCCTATGGCGACTGAGACTATTGCAATAGCAACTGTTACTGGGTATGTGTCGATTCTGAGCGTTCCGAATCGATAGAATGGTTTAGATCCGATAACCATAGCACGAGATGTGAAATTAAGTGAGAGAAACCATAAGACTATGAATATAACAATGGAGTAAATGATGGCTTCTATCCATGCTCTTTTAGGGTTCATAGTTGTTCATTAACCTTTTCCAATTTATATTTTTCGATTTATTATACAATACTTTTTTAAAGATAGCTATAAATAGCTATAAATAGCTATGAGCAGACGGACGGTCAAAGGGAAGATACATCTGAAGCCTATTGAGTTCTCGGAAATCATTGAAGTTGAAGTGAAACGAGCTAATGAGAGCAGCGGAAGAGTGTATCTTCCTGCGAAATATATCGGAAAGAAAGTCTTTGTGCTTGTCAACAAAAAATGAAGAGAATAGCGGTTTTCGGTGTGATGGCCTTGTTTTTTATAGTCTTCAGCTCAGCCTACCTGTTCTGTGATCCTGAGATCGAGGACTGTCAAAATATCATTGATAGGGTGTGGGATAATTATGCTATCTTCAAGAAAGACAAGAACATCTTTGTGAATTTCACCATTCCTGATAATGCTACTGGGAGTGATGTTCAACTGAAAGCATTCATCCCACCCTGGACGAGCTTCAATCTTAGCTGTTATGGCGGCGGGACATGGCAGACTGTTGTCAGCACTGAAGAGGGTCTGGAGAGACTCTCTTTAGCGCCTATCTGTTCTCCCAAGCCGAACATATATCGTATCTGGAGAATCAATAACCCTAATAAGATCCCTGTAACTTATTCCTGGCAGCTTTATGGAAGCAGTCTCAATGGGAGTGCTGTCGCCTATCCGGGTGAGTCTTATATCAATACGACGGCAATCTCAGGATTGAACACTTTGCGTATCTTTGTCCGGAGCAAACTGCATGATATGAGGAGCAGCGACAGTTCGACGTGTTTCCAGGATTATAAGTCAACATTCTTCCTCAATGAGAATTATACGGTACCTGCATCCTGTATGGCAGATGAGGAATTGCAATTACACTTTCGAGCCTTTGGAAAGGGTATCTTCACACCGGTCTGGATATATGAATTGACTGTCTGGTGGACCAGCGTCAGCTATTCTGAGTTCACTGGTAAGGGCGAGACGACTGATCTGAGCAATCTGACGAGCGGGGATCAAGAGATGCCTGATCTGGTGCTTGATGACGGAATCGACGGCAAGATAACATTCAATATTCCTGTCGGCATCAACGCTTCCATCAATTTTGATGAGGCTGTCGAGATAAGCTATGCTTCCATCTCTGTTGATACTGAGAGATACCCGAGCCTGAATGCTCCAGCTAACTTGACTATGGAAAATCTGGCCATGATGAGCCCCCTCATCTTAAGAGATGGGGTAAGGTGCCTTACCTGTCAGATCCTCTCATGGGATACTGGAACAGGGAGGCTGCATTTCTCTGTCCCGGGATTCTCGACTTATACTGCTGTCGACGGCGCGCAATTGGAGATATGGGATGATACAAATGATGTCCAAGGAGAAAATACTGATCATTATGAGTTTGAGCTTACAGGATTCTATGCCAATTTCAGCGATACAGCAGGATTCTCTGTCAATGGAACTGGGATTTTTTGCAATTACACCCAGAACAGCACCGGCTCCTGGAGCTTTCCTCTGGAGATGGATTTTGATAATATCAGCCACCTCTATGAAGTCAATGAGACCTTTCCCTTTCCAGGAGAATTTTTCTTCAATGTCTCCTGTATAACTAATACCTTGTTCAATGTATCTGCAACTGATAATTTTGCCATCACTTCTTCTTTGACCATCAATGAGCACTATTCTGATCCAAGCCAGCCTATTGAAGAGGAGATCACCCATATCCTAGCAAATGTCACTGCTAACTTGCCTATACGTTGGGTCAATTTTACCCTTACTGCACCTAATGGTACCATCATCATTGACAATGAAAATGCTACGTCTGTACTTTGGGATCTCTATAATTCATCAGATTTTTCAGCTGCCGGCTCTGGGAGATGGGTCTGGAATATCAGCGCTTATGATAATTATAGTATAGCAAACACCTCAGGGAGCTTTTCTATACAAGCATGGCACATCATCGTCGGTAATCTTTCAGGATCGCTCATCTTGGGCAATTCATTAGGAAAGGCAATCACTGAATGGACAGTGAGCAATTCTTCTGGAAGCAACATCTATGTTGCTGATTCTGACAGTACCCTCAATTTTGACAGTCTCATCGCGCTCGGGAGGAATCTTTCAAACAGTTCACGATTCGGAGATTTTGTTGAGCTAGATGACTTAATGGCCACAACAAATCTGACAGATTCGGTCAATCGGACGTTCACATCCGGAGGAAGTGTCAAAAAGGAGCATAATTTTACTGTGTTCGGGAGTACAATCTATTATACTCCGATTGTCAACAGCACCAATGTCACTACCTTCTTTACTGGAATCTTATGGGATTCGAGCGATGATGATAATGGGGGAACGGTAGGGGAATATGATAGTGCAGATCAGGAAGATGTCGTCTTCATCACAGAAGCAACTGAACCGAGCGATGGGAGCTATGGCTATTATGCATTTGAGATCAGTATACCTGCGAGATTACGGGCATATGTATCAGGTGGAGATCCAAATTCTGTTTCCCTCTATGGTGAAATAAGGTAGATATGACTTTTCTTAACTCTAGAATTGTTACAAAGTTATTTAAATTACTTTTCAGGATTCACTTAAAGTAGGGTGTGGTATAAGGCATATGCCGATTCTTAATCTAAAAAAGAAAGATGGGAAGGATTCTGTAGAGGAAGTTCCGGACGAGCTTCCCTCTTTGCCTGAAGAAAAGAAAGAAGAATCTCCTGCGGATGCTGAAGAATTGAAAAAAGAAGAAGCGCAGGCAGAAGAAGCTCCGGCTGAAACTGAAGAGAAAGCAGAAGAAGCACCTGCTGAGGAAACCCCATCAGAAGCTGAGCCAACAGAAGAATTGGCTCCTGATGAACTGCCACCTGTCCAGGAACCGGCAACGGAACAAGCAGAAGAACCCCAGCAGGAAGTGCAGCAACCAGAGGCGCAGCCTGCACAACCACAAGTCCTTGATGAGAGGCTTTATTTTTCTAAATTAATCGATAGGCTGAATAAAGGAGAAGCTATAGAGGAAATCTCAAAAGAGATCCGTGATAAGGATATCATCTCTGCTCTGCGAGGAAATCTCAAGGAGAATCAGCGTCAGGACAAGAAAGGGGATTTTGAGAAGGATATCAAGCAGATGATGGTGCAGCTTCAGGTGTTTGAGAGGGATTGGAGTACCCTTAAAGTCGAGCTTGAAGATAAAAAATCGAAATTTGAGGACACTGAAAAGAAAATCAGGGAGTTTACTGATCAGATCAAGGGTAGATTCTCAGATATTGACCACTTAAAACATCACCACTAATTCTTTTTTATAGGATTTATCGTCGAGAGATTTCTTACTACACTTTCAAAACGAAATGTTTATATATGAGTATATGAAAATGTATACTAAAATACATAAGTTACTGTCAGTATATCATTACTGTCAGTGTAGACTAGAGGTAGCGCGAATGGATCAAAACCCCTTCATTGACTTTGTCGGCGAGGAAGTAAAGGCGCCGTATAAGGACGGCAATCAATTGAAGATTGCAAGGGGAACGCTAACGTCAGTTGATGGCGGTTTTGTCAAAGTTGTGGGCAAACTTGGGACAATAATCATCAACTCAAAGAACATTCAAAAAATGTCCAGAATCAAGAGACAATGAAGAGAGAGGTAGAAAAAATGGAAAGCCAAACGTTCCTTAGTAAGTATGCTGTATTCTATTCACAATCATCTGAGGTGAGCCCACAATGAAACTAAAAGTCATAGTACTATTGTTGGTCCTTGCAACGGCTGCACTCTATGTTGCTGCCCTTCCAGAAGGACCTTCGACACTGTCTGTTGCATCTTCATCCAGAAGGATCGTAACTGATGCGTCCAACGTCTCAGCATTGGCGGGGAACGTGTCGCAGCTCAATATCGCAGCTCAATCCACATCACAGTCCTGGCAAGGCTACTATGGTAATATTACCGGTACACTTGTCTTGGATACCTCTAGCGGATTCAGATTGTATGAGTGGAGTGTCGCTAATCCATCTGGAGAGGTCTATGCTACAACTTCAATTACTGTGCCTCAATGGGGCTTCCAGGGTCAGGTAGGAAATATCAGCTGCTGGAATTATACAAGAGGACTTTCAACATCAGATTATCCTCATTATGCTGAAGTAGAAGGATGGAACTCCTATGACGGTGAATCACAACAGATCGGCAGCTTCGGCATAGCTCAAAATGCCATCGATGCCATCAACAACACCTTCAGAAGAACATCCAATCTGACATTTCCAACATTCTATGTCGGAAACCAACCTATCAATGGCACAGGCAATATTGATGAATGCCCAACATTGTCTCTCTTCAATGCTACCAACGTATCAACGTATGGAGCAGGAGAGCCTCTACCAGCCGGCCCACAAGAAGGCGGCAGGTACCAGGAAGTGATCCTTATCGACCAGGAACCGCCGATGAAACTGCTGTGGACAGCAATCATCGATCTGGATCCGCAACCAGGATTCAATCGAGTCCCTTGGGATTTCGAGATGATTGTCCCAGAGGATGGACATGGCATAGACACCGCAACGACAGAGTACAACTTTTATGTGGAGTTGGAGTGAGGTGATGACAATGAAAACCAAACTATTCAACCGGACAACATCATTGCTGGTAGTCATCTTGCTTGCACTGACAGCTTTAGTGTATGCTCAGAACCCTGTCGAACCATCAGACCCATCGGACTTCACCTACATCAGCAATTCGACGACAAGGTATGCCAATGGAACAGTGTTCAACTATACGAGAGGCTTCATCCACACCATCAACATCTACGAGAAAGCACCAACCCTGAAATGGATTGGCTATGTCGGAAACATCACAGGCGACTTTGCCTTGCAGGATTCTGACGGCTATTCACTCTATCGATGGAACATCATTTCGACAACAGGAGAAGTATATGCTACGAAGGAAGGGCCTGGATCAGATTCAGGAGCAGGAAATAATGATGAATCTGATGAAGGAGGTATCCCAGAGTGGGAAAACATCATATGTGCAAATCTGGAAAATCTGACCCAAGAGGAGATCCTCTGGAACCATACGACAGCTTATGGAGCTATCGCCAATGAGGATGCATATCTTCAGACCTTCAAAGCGAATGGAGGAGCAGATTTCACTTTGCAAGCTCCATTCTATGTGGGAGCTGATAAGGAGATTGACGGAACCGGGTGCTATGGAGTTAACCTCTATACCAATGACACCAGGATGGCCAACAACTGGGAAGAAGTCGTACTGATGGATATGTCTTGGGAAGAGGAGAGAGCAGGAGCAGGAACGTTCCTTGATATCCAATGGGACATCATCTATGCATCCCTGATTGAAAACAACACCTGGGGATACAGGAACGACTCTCAGACGTATGACTTCCAGATCATGCTGCCTCAGTCAGGTCTTGAAGGAAGCACAGTCCCCAACAAAGCATTTTATTTTTATGTCGAGCTTATCTAAGCTCTTTCTTTCTTCTTTTTTTCTTTGACTAGTTCTCTCTCTATTCTCTTGAGCAGATAAATTTATATATACCTTTACTTACATTATGAGTATGATATTATCTTTTTTGTAATCATACTTACATAATGAGTATAGAAGGGAGGAGAAAAGGGGGAGAACGTAAGAAAAAGGTAATCAGAGGATTCTTGGATACGCTGGAAAAGCAGCATATTTCCCGTAATGAACTTATACGATTTCTCCATGATGACAGAAAGAGCATCACTCAAGTCCCGGTCTCTTTATTCTCTTGTTCTTTGAGCCCTTTACAGGCTTTGGTGAAATACCTAAAGGAGCGTAGCTTGAGCTATCTTGAGATCTCAAGGCTGTTAGGAAGGGATGAGCGGACAATATGGAACAGCTTCAGGCAAGCACAGTCGAAGCACCCTTCTGCTTTACATCCTGAGAAATCGAAATACTCTATCTCTATTGTGCTATTCAGGGATAGATCATTGAGCATTCTTGAGCATCTTTGCGAGCATCTATATGAGTATCATGGACTGAGCTATCATGGCATTGCCCTTCTTCTGGGGAAGGATGACCGTACGATCTGGACAGTGTGCAAGAGAGCTGAGAGGAAAAGAAATGAATAGAGCTAGAGTTATTTGGGTGGTGATTTTCTTAGTTACCCTGCTCAGCTTCAGCTATGCTATATCTCCAAATCCTCCAGACATCCTCTTCAATATCACCTCGAGCGGGCCTTCACAGACCATGGGGAGCATGCTCAACACCACTGGAGGAACGATCAGCACAGTGAATTTCTTCACGAAAACCCAGAATCCACGGTGGAAAGGCTTTGTCGGAAACATCACCGGCAAATTTGCGCTGCAGGATGCGAACAATTTCAGCCTGTATGACTGGACCATCACTATAGTGCAGGGTGAAATCTATGCAACCAGAAATTCTGGTACGGTCGACTGGCCTAATATCGACTGCGCAACCTACCAGAACATCAGCTTTGAGCAGACTGATCTAGGATTCCTGAAAGGAGATGCCGATAGCATCAATAATACTTTCAATGAGACTGCCCATGACCAGTTCTATGCCGGTGATACGCTCATCTCGGTCAACAGCTGCCCATCAACGAATCTTACTGTGAACACCACAGAGGTAGGACTGTTCCAGGAGCTCCTTCTTTTCGAGCAGAACATCATCTATACTGGATTGTTGGAAGATGCAGAGATAGGATTTAGCGGAGAACCCTATGATTATCAGCTCATTGTCCCAGAGAATACAAACCAGAGCAAGGCAAGTGAACTTTATTATTTCTATATCGAGCTCATATAAAGAAACATTTAAATAAAGCATATCTCAATTTTAGGACATGGCAATGGAGTTTGTTGAGGGATTACTGAAGATCACCAATGTGGTGCTGTCTCTCGGAGCAGGCTATATCGCGCTCAAGCTCTTTGTGTTCAGTAAGGAGAAGAGACTGATGGCCTGGCAGCCGCTTATCTTTGCTTTAGTCTTCTTTGTGGTGCAAGAAATCCTCGGAGCGTTACGTGCATTCAACATCTACAGCTCTCCTTTTCTGACGCATGTCGTCCCAAGCGTCATCTTAGCATTCCTCATCTATGCATTAGCATTGCAGATCCATATCCAATCAGTCGAAAAATGATACCAGTAGACCAAGCATTAGGATTAGTGGCGCCTTACTATAATCTTACTCTCGTCGTCATAGTCATTGCCCTATTCGTCGCCCTGTTCCGCTATAAAGAGACGAAGACGTTTATGCTGCCCTGGAGATTATTGTTCAACGCAGTCCTTATCTATGTATTTGAACAAGTGCTGGCAGTCCTTGACATCATGGGAATCATCCCTGTTCCGAGAATCTTTTTCGGCATCTTTGAGTTTGCGATCATCACAATTTTCATCTATCTGCTCCTAGTACAACAACAATATATCGCGAAAAATGCATAAGAAAGCACTATCACCACTGGTTGCGACCGTTCTTTTAGTAGTGTTCGCTCTCATCGTGGGCACAGCGACGATGAGCTGGGCGAACAACAAGGCGACTATCGGCGAGGATGATAATCCTGTCTCGATCGTCATCGATTTCAAGAAAGTCGATACCCCACTGAAGAGACTGCAGATCGACTATATCACTGATGAGATCACCTTAGAAGAATATCTTGAGAAAGAACAAGAACTTTTAGGATGATACTTTTTCTAACAACGAGACGATATTCCAGATCTGAGTCCGGATGTAGGGCTGCAGATTGTTATCATCGCCGACTTCATCAAGCTCATGCAGGGCCTGATTGACCATGACAGAAATTTCAGTTGATTTCTTTAATGAGTTACACACGTCCTGGAACTTTGCCTTGACATTTCTAGGTATAGAACCCTCTTCGCAGAGTTCAGTAAGCACATCGATTATCTCCTTTAATTGCTCTTTTTGCTGCATGTTCACTCATCTTTGATCTTGTCCATTACTTCTGATCTCAATGACTCGGCTTTCTTCTTGATGCTCTCTTCCTGCTTCTCGAGACTCTTCAGTCTCATATCCAATGCAGACTTCTTCTCGTCGAGATCCTTTATCACATCATCTTTCTTTGCCTTGACCATGACATTTCCCACGATCTTATAGGATTCAGAAGACTTCTCGAGTTCTTTCAACGCAGATTCAATCTCGATCAATTGTCCTTGAAATTGCTGCTTTTGCATAAGAAGGTTCTGCAGGCTTTGCTCATAGAGCTGTAATTGGCTAATCTTTTCCTCTGCTTCTTTCGAATCTTTTTCCATTTTACAGCTTTTTTGCCTTTTCGATGATCTGTAGGATCTTTATGACGGTATTTGCAGAAGCCCTCAATGCAGTGGCATCTGCTGCGTCGATAATGAATATGATCTTGTCTTTCTTCTTTTCTATCTTGAGCTCTGAACGGTCTTTCTTGTCTGCTTCGACCTTGATAACCTTAAAGAGCTTATCTGCGTCTTTGGTATGGAAATCAAGTGCTAAGTGATATGTTTTCATCGTGCCTTGACTATCGTCCCAGTAGAGCGAGGCTTGAATAAGATCTTGCTTCCGCAGTATGGGCAGCGCACTTTTTTTCTCAAGTAGTCATCAGCAACCTTTTTATTGCACTCAAAGCATTTGTATTCGGTCATTCTTTAACCTCGGTCTTTTCAGAAGACCCTACAATCTTCACACCTGGAGTGTAGGCCTTTCCTGTAAATTTTACATCGCATTTCCGGCATTTCCATATGCCGACAGCAATTCTTTTCACTGCTTCCTTATTGCAGTAAGGACATTTATGGAGCTTGCGCTGTTCTTTCTCTATCTTGGCGAAATTATGCCTAGCGGTACGGCCGTATCGTGAGCCGAATCGTTTCATTGATCCTAATTTTTCGTCTGCCATTTTAAATATAACATATGGGCCTACCCATAACAACTGGTTACGCCCGGTTGACATGCAATGAGGGTTTCGCTTCGCTCAAGCCCTCTTAAATATAACATATGGGCCTACCCGGAAATTCACGATAGTCTTCACGACCAATCGTTTTGAACCGGGGTCGTCTGGTCCCAAACCAGAAAGGATGTTCCAAGCTACCCCATAGGCCCGTATGAGATGATATTGAAACTTCAGGGGCTTTATAAAGCTTACTATGACCTTTTACTCGATAAAACTCCTGCCATGACCAAAGGGAATGCTATGGTCGCATCGCAACTCACTTTCACTTGCACAGCATCTGGTTTGATCTTTCCCCATGTCACTGCTTCATCTGTCGAAGCGCCCGAATCAGAGCCGTCAAACTCAGCTCCAGTATTGATGTAGACAGCGTAATCAGTGCCGTCCCTGAAAATCTGCGCGTTCAACGCATAATGCTTTGCTGTTCCGCCTCCTAAGATGATGACTCCTGTCTTTTTTGCATGGAGGCATATGTTGACAATCTTGTTCATGTCTTCGACAATATCAACCTGGAATTTCTTATTCCTCTGCTTCTCGAAGAAGAGAAGATCTCCAAAAGCCCCATCTGTCAATGCTGGACAGAAGACAGGGATATTGTTTTTTGTTGCCCAGTGCAAAACTGAATCTTTTTCTTTGACTTCTTTTCCAAGAAGATTCAGTATTTCGGATGCGCAGAGGGCTTTATTCGAGATCTTTTTCAGGAATGGATTCATGAATTTCTCGAAATAAGTGTAGCGATCATTGGTGACGAAGATATTTCCAGTACGATTCACGCCTTTCTCAAAAAGATACTTACCATCTGCATCGAACGAACCTAAGACAAACGGCTTTAATGATTTTATAACGTCTTCTTCGATACCGCCAGCTGTTGTAATGATAGCATGGACTAGTTTATGCTCGACGAGATATCTGATAATTTCTCTGTTGCCGGAAGTGACCATATTTGAGGTGAAGGCAAGGAAGATGGTTGCTTTTTCCCTTATCATCGCTTTTATTGTCTCTATCGCTTTTCCAAGATTCGTTGCCTGGAAGCCTGTTGTGGAAAAAGATTTCATGAATCTCTCAAAAGAGAACTTTTTGTTGAAATCATAGCCTTTGATATGCGGCAGATGATCTAGGTTGATGTTCTCTACCGGAATATAGCCGTTCTTTGTTTGTTGCATCTGCATACTATCACCTATTGATTATTCATTTAATTAATAGAATGAGCTTAAGACCCGCGTTTCCTGACGGTTGACATAATAAAGAGGATGCTTATATGATATATAAAGTTATGGCTGGCAAACTTTTAAATAGCTAGTCTAAAACTCAAAGAGCTATGTCATTGACAGAAAAACAAAGGCACGACTTGAAGAAGTTCATCAAAGAATTAGATCAATATAGGGGCAGGCATACAGAATTCGTCTCGGTCCTTATTCCTCAAGGCTATGATATGAACAAAGTCATCAATCATCTGCAGCAAGAACAGGGCACGGCCACTAACATCAAGTCCACTGCTACCCGGAAGAATGTCATAGATTCTCTGGAAAGGATGGTGCAGCATCTACGATTGTTCAAGAATACTCCTGAAAACGGCCTTGCTGTCTACTCTGGCAACATCGCTTCGAAAGAAGGCCAGCAAAACTTGAAAGTGTGGAGCATCGAACCACCTGTCCCTCTCAAAATGAGGATCTATCGATGCGATAAGGATTTTAAGATAGAAGTTCTTCGACAGATGCTCGATGTGAAAGAAGTTTTTGGGTTGATCGTCCTTGATAGGAGAGATGCAAACATCGCATTGCTCAAAGGAAAATCTATCATCCCTTTGGTCAAGACCCACAGCGAAGTTCCGGGAAAGTTCAGGGCAGGCGGCCAGTCAGCTCCCCGATTTGCGCGATTACGAGAGGGTGCTGCAAAGGACCATTATAAGAAAGTGGCGGACTATGCGAAAGAGCAGTTCTTGAATTTTGAAGGATTAAAAGGTATCATTGTCGGCGGTCCTGGACCGACGAAGCACGATTTTCTCGACGGTGGCTATCTGACGAATGAGATCCGGAAAAAAGTGATTGCTGTCAGAGATCTGAGCTATACAGGTGATTTCGGCATGGAGGAACTGCTGCAGAAATCAGAGGATGTCTTGGCTGCAGAAGAGGTCTCTGAGGAGAAGAAGATTGTAGGCAGGTTCTTTGACGGGCTTGCTAAGAAGCCAGGAGAAGTCAGCTATGGGGAAAAGGATGTGATGGAAAAGCTGAAGATGGGCGCAGTCGATATCTTGATGCTTTCTGAGAGCCTTGATGACGCGAAGATCGAAGAATTTGAAGACGAAGCCAAGAAGTTAGGTACAGATGTAAGAATAATCTCTACTGAAACAAGAGAAGGAGTGCAGCTCAAAGAGATGGGCAAAGTCGCTGCCCTGCTTCGATATGATGTCGGGCATTAATTTATTAAGTTCTGAATCTTTTCAATACTTATGATTGTCGAGAAAGCATATCTGGAGCTGTATCCTAAAGGGAAATTAGGGGATTATTCTTTTTCTATCGCCTATTCAGGAAAATTCAGCGACTATAACGCCAATGTCTCCCGCAAAGGAAAAGTTATCCGATTCAATCTCAGCAGGAAATGGGAAGAGATCAATGATGATGTCAAGATGGGCCTTATCCAATTCCTGATGAACAAGCTGTTTGGTACGAAGAAGCATACCCAGCATATGGAACTGTATGATATCTTCCTGAAAAAGGTGCATATCGCGGTTCCCAAGACTAAAACTGATCCTATCCTGGCAGAATCCTTCGATCGCGTGAATGATGCCTATCTATATGGATTGATAGAAAAGCCTAATCTGGAATGGGGCACAGATAGTTTCCATAAATTGGGCAGTTATGAATATGGAAGCGACACTATCACTATCAGTACAATCCTAGTTGGGGATAAGGAATCATTAGATTATGTGATGTACCATGAAATGCTGCATAAGAAGCATAAGTTCAAGACCAAAAATGGCCGGAGCTACCATCATACTAAGGAATTTCTCGCTGAGGAGAGGAAATTCAAGGATTTTGATGATGTGGATAAGAAGATTAACCGCTTAGTCAGGCGAAAAAAAGGTTTTAAAGCGTTCTTTTAGCCGAAATATTTAAAAAACAGCCCTGATTCAAGAAATAGATGGCAGAACGTCTTATTCCATTGGCAGCGATGGAAAAAATCATGAAAGAAGCTGGTGCTTTACGTGTAGCAGATGATGCTAAGATAGCCCTGAAGCAGCTCATTGAAGAGAAAGCTGAAGAACTATCCAAGAGGGCAATCAAGTTTGCCTCGCACGCCGGCAGGAAGACTGTCAAGGCAGGAGACATCAAATTAGCGATAAAAGAATAACCTTTTAAATCAAGACAAAGTTCAAGGTAATCATTATGGGCGAAACAAAACCAGTAAGTATCGGAGGCCTGAAGAAAGGAAACTATATCGTCATTGAAGAAGTGGCGTGCAAAGTGAGCGATATACAGGTGAGCAGGCCAGGAAAGCATGGCCACGCGAAGATACGTCTTACGGGTGTGGGTCTGATGGA
Organism: Candidatus Woesearchaeota archaeon; assembly: GCA_018221205.1. GTDB lineage: Archaea > Nanobdellota > Nanobdellia > Woesearchaeales > WJIZ01 > JAAOYF01. Next base: position 26,533 of record JAAOYF010000027.1, read on the forward strand.
TGGCAAGAAAAGGATAATTGTCGCTCCTGGCCATGATAATGTCGATACACCCATTGTTGAGAAGAGGACTGCCCAGGTACTTTCTCTTTCCGGCGACAAAGCCAATGTGATGGATAATGAATCATATGAGACATTTGATCTGGATATCCCTGCTGAATTAAAAGAACAATGCAAAGACGGTGTACAAATCCTCTATTGGATCATTCTTGATGATAAAGTCATGAAACAGGTGCAAAATGGTTAAATTCGCAGAAGCAGAAACCCGAAGGTTCAAGAATATCTTTGTCTGTAGAGTCTGCAAGTCGAAGGTTCGTGCCCCTAACCTGAAAGTCATCCAAGGCAAGATCAGCTGCAGGAAATGCGGCAGCAAGCAGTTAAGGACTCTTAAGAAGAAATAAAGCGAATATTTAAAAAGAGCCTTCTGTATTTTCTCATAATGGAAAAAAAGAGCCCATTCATCTTCTTTGCTTTAGTTCTCCTATTCTTTATTCCGGCCCTGAACTTCATCAATTTCGATACAGCAAGTGCTGTTGTGTTTTTGCTTGTCATTCTCTATCTTATTGTCAGGAACAGAAAGATTCTGGTGTTCCAACAGATGCTGCATATAGGAAAGATTCCATTAATCTATGCTGTGTTGTGGAAAACGAAATTTGGCATCAAGTTCATGGAGAAATTCGCAAAGAAATATCGGGAATTAGTCAAATTATTCGGATATAGTTTTGTCGGATTTGGTTTTTTCGGAATGATCTTTATCTCTGTCAATATCCTGATCATGCTTGTCAGATTGTTCATTGCTCCGAAAGCTGCAAGCGAAGGTGTTGCTTTAGTATTGCCCCTTACGAATATCCCTGGATTAGGATTCTTATCGTTCTGGCATTTCCTGATTACCATCTTTATCACTGTGTTAATCCATGAGTTTGCCCATGGCATTGTCGCTCGAGCACATAATGTTCCTGTCAAGTCATCTGGATTAGGTATTTTCGGTATCGTGCTGCCTATCTTCCCTCTTGCTTTTGTCGAGCCTGAAGAGAAGAAATTAGTGAAGGAACAGGATATTGTCCAGTATTCTATCTTTGCTGCTGGGCCGATGGTCAACATCATATTTGCAGCCTTGATACTATTGCTCACGCTTTATGTCATTGTACCGATCGAGAATAACATCACTCATCCTATCGGCTTTTCCTATAATGGTGTGGCAGAAGATTTTCCTGCGCAGACAGCAGGAATGGAACCAGGGATGATCATCAATACAGTCAATGGAGTCGAGGTCCTGACCTATCAAGATTTCTCTTCAGAGATCGGAGAATTGAGGCCTGGAGAGGAAGTGACTCTCGGAACGTTGAACGGAACATTCACGATCATTACAAAAGCCGCTACAGATGATCCTGAACGGGGAATGATCGGCATACTAGATATCCGTAATGAAGTAAGATTGAAAGAGCGATTCGAAACATACGGTCCTGTGTATTTCTGGATTCGAGGATTGCTCAAATGGCTCTATTTCATCAATCTCATCATCGGCCTGATGAACTTATTGCCTTTGCTTGTCACCGATGGCGGAAGGATGCTGAAGCTTGCTCTGGACAAGATCATCGTCAATAAAAAGAAATCAGCAAAAGTGTGGATGTTTATCGGCGCCTTGTTTATCTTTACGTTAATCGGAGCGTTATTGGTAAAATATGGACTGAGTTTCTTTGCGTTTATAGGAATGGGTTAAGTCTTCTTATCGAAATAGGCCTTGACTTCAGCTTTTATTGCAGGATTCGCTTTTGAGCCTAATGCATAATATGTTTTTGTGACGACATTACCCCAGGAATAGTCTCCTTGCTCTTTCTTCACTTCGGCTATCTTGAATTCTTCTAAATCCGCCCCTTTTTTGAGGTGGTAATAGATTGACCTCATGGTCACGGCAGGAAAGATGTCTCGATATGTCTTATAGATGCCGTATCCATAGCCTTTTCCCATGAAGTGGAGAATCTCTATGATGTTCTGTCTTATCCCTGATTTTACTGGTCGTCCGCGAGGCATAATACTATAGTGGTTTTTGCAGTATATATAGTTTTTGTTAGTATTGAAAGAAAGTCACGGACTTTCTTTCAGACTTAGAAAATCTTCGATTTTCATAAGTATTGAAAAGAAGTCCACATCGATATGTTTAAATAATCAGTATCTTTCTATGTCTGTATGGATATCAGAAAGATCCTTATCATCTTTGTTGTCGGTCTACTTTTTTCAGTGCTCGTCTTCTCTGTTATCGAAGCAGTGTATCCACAGCCTGACTGGGATGATTTCTGCGAGGAGAAATTTCCTACTCCTGTCAGATTAGCTGACAGAGAGAAGATCGAATGTCCCGATTTAGAAGTGCCGAAATCAGACCAAGATTCTTGTAAAGAGAAAGAGGGAGATATCACGTTCAATTATGATGAGAATGGGTGCGCAACCAGTTTTGAATGCAGCACCTGCAGGCATGAATATGATCAATCCCGAGAGAGATACAATCAAGTGGTGTTCTATGTCTCTGCTATCCTTGCTTTATTGGCTATTTTTATCGGACTGTTCCTTCCTGCCAAAGCAAATACCATGAATGAATGGATTGGCACTGGTTTCATGCTCGGCGGAGTCTTTGCTTTGTTCTTCGGCACAATCAGGAGTTTTGGCGACTTAGGAAGATTTGTCAGGCCTATCGTCATCTTCATCGAACTTGTCTTGGTCATCTATATTTCATATAGAAAAGTAGGCAACTTACGAAAAGACAAAAAGCGTAAATAGGTTTTTATATTCTGAAACAATTTTATTTCTTATGAAACTCTTCCTGCTCTCAAAAGAAAATATAGGCATGGCAAAGGCAGAGGTAGAGAGCATTGCCGGAAAAGGAACATCAGACGGAAACTTTTTCCTCACTCGTTCATCTGCAACTCAGTTAGGCTATACACGGAAAGTCTTTGATGTCCTCTTTGGCTGTACCAAGAAGGAACTTCTGAAGAAGATGGAAACATATCCTTGGGATAAAGTCTATAAAAAGAATTTTTCTTTACGGATCCATGGCAAGCTAGCCTATACTGAGAAGGCATTGGCAGGGTATGTCTGGCGGAAAGTCAAGAGGCCTAAAGTCAATCTAGAGAATGCGGCTACCCAGATAGAATTATTGGTCGGGAAGAAAATCTATGCCTGTTTGCTTGAGCAAAGCATCGAAGAGGATTTCCATGCGAGAAAAGCGCATAACCGTCCTGCATTGCATCCAAGCTCAATGGATCCTAAATTAGCACGGGTGATGATCAATCTTACCGGCATCAAAAAAGGGTTGATTACAGACCCGTTCTGCGGTTCAGGCGGACTGCTTATCGAAGCTGGTTTGATGGGGCTGTTTCCTGTCGGATTTGATATCGACAGAAAAATGCTGGATAGGGCAAAGACCAATCTTAATCATTATGGCATCAAGAAGTATAGCCTTCATCTGAAAGACGCTCTTGAACTTGCTAAAGTAGATTATGTCGTCACCGATCTTCCTTACGGCAGGAATACGAAATTGAATAAAGATTTGTATAAAAAATTCATCCAGAGACTTTCGAAAAATCTGAGAAAGAAAGCTGTTATCGGCCTTCCAGTCTTAGGGAAAGAGAGATATCTGCCCTTATTCAAGAAATATGGGTTAAAAATTATTCATTCTTTTGATATTTATATCCATAAGTCGCTTTCAAAGAAAATATTTGTCCTCAGTACTTGATCTTCACTGTTCCAGAATTGATCTTGCACTGGCAAGCCAGCCTTGTATTGCCTTCAACACCCATATCTTTCTCTTCCTGCGTTGGTTGGGAGAGATTTTCCATACCTTCTTCGATCTCAATCATACAAGTTCCACATAATCCATCTTCACAGCCAAAGACCACTCCTAAATCTTTGCATGCATCTTTTATTTCTGCACCATCTTCAAGAGTGACTTCTTTGTTATCGTCTTTAATGATTGCCATGTTTCGCAGAGGAGCTGAGAGATTTATAAGCTTTGCTAAACACAAGATTTATATACGCTCCGTGGCGAATTTAATTAAAAAAGAGGGGATATGATTGAACATTGACGTGCCCTACACTAGTTTTCTTGATATAGATGGAAATCTCAAAGAAGGAGCTCCTCAGTTGAGCCATGATGACCTGAAGACGATCTATTGGCACATGAATTTAGGAAGAATCTGCAATGCTAAGATCTTGAGCATGCAGAAGCAAGGAAGAATCGGGACCTATGCCTCTACACTTGGCCAGGAAGGCTGCCAAGCAGCTTTGGCCCATGCAATCAAAGATAATGATAACATATGGTTAGTGCCTTCTTTTAGAGAATCGGTCGCGACTATCGCTCGCGGCTATCCCATGGAGCAACTGATGAGGTATTGGGGAGGCTTTGAGATCGGCAGCAATCAAACTCGAGAGTTTAAAGTCATGCCAGTTAACATTCCTATCGCTTCTCAATTGAATCATGCAGCAGGCATCGCTATCTCTATGAAATTCAAAGGAGAAAAGGGAGCTGCTATCGGATTTGTAGGAGATGGTGGTACGAGCGAAGGAGAATTCGCAGAAGCGATGAACTTTGTCGGAGAGTTCAAAGCGCCGGCAGTGTTTGTGTGCCAGAATAATCAATATGCTATCTCGGTTCCTCGAAAAAAACAGACTGCTGCTTCCACCATCGCGCAGAAAGCAACTGCATTCGGTTTTGAAGGAGTGCAAGTTGATGGTAATGATGTCTTTGCTTGCTATAAGATCATCAAAGATGCAATCGAGAAAGCGATGAATGGAGGAGGGCCTACTTTTGTCGAAGCTATCACCTATCGTCTTGATAATCATACTACTGCAGATGATTGGCATAAGTATCGTACAGAAGAAGAAGTGAATGAATGGAAGAAGAAAGACCCTATTGAGAGATTGAAGAAGCATATGATGCAGATTGGTTGCTGGGACGACCAACATGAACAGCATATGTTAGAAGATGCGAAGAAAAAAGTAGAAGAAGCTGCAAAAGCATATGAAGGAACTCCCAAACCGAAAGTTGAAGAAATCTTTGATCATCTTTATGCAAAACTGCCTTATCATATCCAAGAGCAAAAGGATCACTTTGTGAAATTCTGGGGTGGACAATGACTGAACGCAACATGGTACAGGCATTGAACAATGCTTTTTTTATTGCTATGGAAAGAGATCCTACTGTCATCACCTATGGAGAAGATGTAGGGGTTGATGGCGGAGTCTTTCGCGTCACTGATGGTCTGCAGGCCAAATTTGGCGATCAAAGAAGTTTTGACAGTCCATTAGCAGAGGCAGGCATCGTCGGATCTGCTATAGGTATGGCAGTCAATGGATTGAAGCCGGTTGTGGAGATGCAATTTAGTGGATTCATCTATCCAGCGTTCCAGCAGATTGTGAGCCATGCTGCCCGACTGAGAAATCGTACCCGAGGAGATATCACTATTCCTTTAGTCATCAGAAGCCCGTATGGAGGAGGAATCAATGCACTGGAACATCATTCAGAAAGCCTTGAAGCACTCTATGTCCATATTCCTGGATTGAAAGTGGTCATCCCTTCCAGTCCTTATGATGCTAAGGGATTATTGATTGCAGCTATAGAAGATCCTGATCCGGTGTTATTTCTGGAACCTAAGAGATTATATCGAGCAGTGAAGCAGGAAGTGCCTGATGATTACTATACTATTCCACTCGGCCAGGCCAAGGTCATGAAAGAGGGGAAAGATATCACTATCATCGCCTGGGGAGGGATGGTCCCTGTTGCAGAAGATGCTATTTCACAAGTGAAGGCAGAATGTGAGCTCATCGATCTGCGGACGATCGATCCGTGGGACAAGAAAACGATCATCGACAGCGTCAAGAAGACTGGAAAGTGTATCATCATCCATGAAGCGACCAAGACAGGTGGATTCGGCGCTGAGATCGCTGCGACGCTGCAGGAAGAATGCATCTTCAACCTCGATGCTCCTGTCGCTCGAGTAACTGCTCCTGATGTCATCGTCCCTTATTTCAAGGCTGAACATTATTACCGGCCAAATGCAGACATGCTGGTCAAAAAAATCAATGAACTGCTTAACTTTTAGATGGCATTTGAATTCAAATTTCCGGACGTAGCAGAAGGTCTTGTTGAAGGTAAACTTGTTTCTTGGAAAGTCAAAGAAGGTGATAAGGTAAAGGCAGATGATACCATCTGCGAGATGGAGACAGACAAAAGCGTCTTAGACATCCCTATCCCTCAAGCCGGTACGGTCACGACACTGCACCATAAAGCAGGAGATACAGTCAAAGTCGGAGATGTTTTGATCACCTTGGATGGTGATGGTGCTGGAAAAAAAGAGGAACCTGCAAAACCCGTCGAGAAAGCTGAAGTAAAGCAGGAAGTTCCACCAACGCAGCAAGTTCAACAAGAAATCCCACCTACCCAACCCCCTCCGCCGCCTGCGCAACCTGCTCAGGCACCTAAGGGAGAAATCAAAATCCTTCCTAAAGAAAAGAAATTGGCCAAAGAGATGGGTGTTGATTATTCTCATATTGCTGGAACAGGGCCGCAAGGAAGGATAACCTCTGATGATATCAAGGCTGCTGCTGGAAAAGCTCCTGCGCCTGCTCGGCAAACACCTACTCAAATACCAGCACCGCAAAAGGAGATTAAAGAAGGTTTTCACCCTCATATCGATCAGGAGCATCCTTGTCATGCCTCTCCGGCGATGCGGAAGCATGCACGAGAACAAGGCATTCCTGTGGAACAGTTGACTGCTTCAGCTGCTCCATCCCACCCAAGTGCATCTCCACAGACCGTCCCACCCCCTCCTCCACCAGCAGTACATAAAGAAGCAATATCTATTAAGGATCGTGAAGGAGACTCACGCGTCAAGATTGAAGGCATTAGACAGGCAATTTATAGGAAAATGTCTACATCATGGCAGCATATCCCTCATAGTTCCATCATGATCGAGGTTCCTATCGATAAATTAGTTGAGGAACGAAATAAAGTCAAGGAAGAGATGAAGCAGAAGGGGATTAAACTCACTTATCTTGCCTATATCGCTAAAGTCACTGCTGTCGCACTTGAAAAATTCCCGAAAGTCAATTCTACTATTGATGAATCTACGAATGAACAAGTCTTACGTAGCCAAATCAATGTCGGCATAGCTGTCGATACTGAAAATGGATTGATCGTTCCTAATATCAAGGAGACGAATAGGAAATCAATAACAGATATCGCTCAAGAGATCCAGGAATTGGCTGATAAAGCGCGTGCGAGGAAATTAAGCCCTAAAGAAATCACAGGTGGAACGTTTACGATTACAAATTTAGGAAGTTTCAATGCTCTCACTGGCCTTACTCTTATCAATCATCCAGAGGTTGCGATACTTGGAGTCGGAAGAATGTTTTCTAAAGTTGAGCTGCAGGATGGCAAGCCAGTTGAGAAGAAGATCCTTCCTCTGACAATCACCATAGACCATAGAATTCTAGACGGTGCAGACAGCGGTAGATTTTTAAAGTACCTTGCAGACCATTTGAGCAATCCTTCATTGATGATATTGGATGTGATATAATGGTTATCGGAGAAGCAATAGGTTCGACTGATGTAGCTATCATAGGTGGTGGACCAGGCGGCTATACTGCTGCTATCAAATGTGCCCAAGAAGGAAAGAAAGTTACTGTTGTTGATAGGGAGAGTGTCGGTGGCATATGCTTGCATCATGGCTGTATCCCTACGAAAGCGTTGATCCATGCTGCTGATATGGTGCAGGAAAGCAAGAAGGCAGCTGAGTATGGTGTTTCTTTTTCTGGAATTTCAGTTGATTTCAAGAAGACACAAGAATGGAAACGAAATATCATCAAGAAATTAGATAATGGTGTCCGAGGATTGTTCAAGCATTATGGCATCACGCTGCTGAAAGCAGAGGCTTTTTTTGAGGAATCAAATAAATTATCATTACATCCTCTTGATGAGAATGAACATTTGGAGATCAATGCTCTTGAATTCAAGAAATGCATCATCGCTACTGGTTCTAGAGAGAGAATGATCCCTGGCATTGAAGTAGATGGAGAGTCTATCCTTACTTCAACACATGCAATTGAATTAGAAACACTTCCTGAATCTGTTCTCGTCATCGGTGGAGGCTATATCGGCATTGAATTGAGCCAGATGATGGCTAAATTAGGAGTGAAAGTCACGATCGTCGAGGCTTTGCCTCGTATCTTAAATCTCTTGGATGAGGAATTCAGCTCTATAGTGCAAAAGAATGTCGAAGCATTCGGCGGAACAGTGTTTGCTAGTGCGAAAGTAGAAAAGGTTGAGAAAAAAGATGGAAAAGTAAGCACGACTTTCAATAAAGACGGCAAATCACAGACTGTTGTCACTGATAAAGTCATTGTTGCTATAGGCAGAGTACCTAATGCTGAGCAATTACATCTTGATACTACTAAAGTTCAGCTTGATGAACATGGTTTCATCAAGATAGATAAGAAGATGCAGACAACTGATCCCCGCATCTTTGCTATCGGTGATGTAGCTGGTGGAGCGATGCTGGCACATAAGGCAGCGTTTGAAGCAAAGATAGCTGCAGAAGTCATTGCTGGCAAGAGCAGTGCGTTTGATAATCTTGTTCCTTTTGCTATCTTCTCAGATCCTGAGATTGCAGGAGTAGGGTTGAATGAAACTCAGGCCAAAGAGCAGGGGTTAAGCTATAAGGTGAAAAAATTCAACTCATCTACTTCGGGAAAAAGCCAGATCATGGGGGATAAAGGATCGTTCTTCAAAGTGATTTATGAGGAGAATGGGACTATTCATGGTCTGCATATCTGTGGAGCGAGAGCTTCGGATATGATTGGAGAGGCTGTTTTAGCTATGGAGATGGGAGCTACTATAGAGGATCTTTCTTTGATCATCCATCCGCATCCTACACTTGTTGAAGGATATGGAGAATTAGCTGATCTGGCACTTGGAAAGCCGACGAATTCTCTGTGATTTTAGACTTATTCAAAAAACCCGTGGATTAGCATTTCCGCTCTCTCTAAGCTTCTTGAATAATCTGCCCATTGTATAGAAGTAATTTATACGCTTTTCAAACAGGTGCATTTTTTGGGATAAAAAAGAGGTGAAAGTTATCCCGGACTAATGTCCAATTTCTTCTCTAATTCAGCAATAGCCAGTGTTGTCTTGATAATGGTGTCGGGGTTGAGGGACATGGTCTGGATGCCGCATTGGACAACGACAAGCTAGAAACGAGATCATTCAGTTTTGCCTGCCGATCCTTGTGAGCTCCAAAACCAATGAGATTGGCATATGTTCTGAGGTTTTCCTTGCCGCCGATATAGAGGCTTTCCATACGATATCTTGTGGTTCTTTTATGATGCGTGTATGATATATTCAAGAAATTTAGCAGTTTCTTTACGAAATTGATTTCATCAGGATTCTTCATCTCCAGACGGACATATCTTGTTTTATTGTTGTATACTGTACCTTCTCCAGCCATAAGACCACGGAGATACGCGGCTGCACGTTGCGGATCATTCAAAGCAGCAGTTTTTACATAGTCTCTGAGAGCAAGGAAAAGATCGATGACAACAGCATTGTCGACACAAACTCTATATTTGGGGATTTTATTGTATTGTTGATATGAGATTCTTGTGTCATGAAACCGTTCATAGCTTCCCATGTAACCGATTGGCAAAATAACGTTTATGTAATAAGGAAGATCCGGAATGAATTTCCTGAGCCATCTAATATAAAACCTTATTACATCGATATTTGAATTAGTGAATCGGAGCTTTCTGGCTTTTTTAGTACCAGAATCTCCTGTGTCACCTTCAGCAATATAAAGACCATAACCTTCGACGAATAATTCTGTTAGTTTGATTTGTTTCGGTAAAGAAATCGGTTTGTTATGGCTTCCCCATGAATAGTAGCCGGTGATTTCGTCATAAACCTTATGTTTGTCTACACCAAGAACCGAAGCAATTTTCAATAGCCTGATGAGATTATGGCCATAGTTCTTCTTGAAAGGCCAATTAAAGGTTTGGCTGTCGATTTTGATATATTGTTGATTGAATTCTTCAATAGAGCCGGATTTAGAATTGATTTTAAATTTTAGTTTTTCAATAAAGCTACTGTTGACTGATACGAAAACCTTCTCGAGATTTGAAAGCAGGGCAGCTGTCTTATACATATGAAATCACCAAGCCCCCTAAGTAAAGCTCGCTTAAATGATTTCAGCAACTTGCGAAATCATAATTTACGAGCTGAACACTAGTTTGGGAGATTTCATATAAGATAAACTTTGCCCTCTAAAATCCGGAAGGTTTCCTATTCCGGAGAGATGCCGAGTTTTTGTTCGAGTTTTGCGACGGAGAGCGTCGTCTTGATCACAGTATCTGGATTGAGGCTCATGGAGCCGATACCACATTGTACCACGAATTCTGCAAATTCGACGTAATCTGAGACAGATTGGCCGCAAATTCCGATGTATTTTCCTTTTTTGTTGCAGACTTCGATGACTTGTTTGACCAATTTCTTCACTGCGTCGTTCCTTTCGTCATAGACATGGGCAACCAATTCTGAATCTCTATCTACTCCTAATGTCAATTGAGTGAGATCGTTTGTTCCGATTGAAAAGCCGTCTACTACTTCCAAGAATTCTTCTGCTAAGATGACATTTGAAGGAATCTCGCACATGCCGATGACCTTTAATCCGTTCTCTCCTCGTCTCAAGCCGAATTCTGCCATGGTCTCAATGACTTTCTTCGTCTCTTCGACAGTCCGGGGGAAAGGAATCATCACTTCTACATTCGTCAGACCCATCTCATTGCGTACTTTTAGGAAAGCCCTGCATTCCAAGCTGAATGCTTCCTTATACTTATCAGAATAATAACGGGAAGCTCCACGCCAACCTATCATGGGGTTGTCTTCTTTAGGCTCAAATTGCTTGCCGCCTATCAGATTAGCATATTCGTTGGACTTAAAATCAGATAATCTGACAATGACCTTCTTCGGATAGAAAGCTGCGGCGATCATGCCTATTCCTTCAGCCAATTTATCGACGAAGTACTGGCCTTTGTCCTGCCAATTGAAGGTTGCGTCAGCAATTATCTTTTTCACTTCTTCATCCTGGACTTCATTGAATCTTAAAAGAGCGAGTGGGTGGATCCTGATGTAGGAATTGATGACAAATTCCTCTCTAGCCAAACCTACTCCTTCATTAGGGATGAAACTTTGCTCAAACGCTTGATCGGGAGCGGCAAGATTCATCATGATCTTTGTCTTAGTCTTTGGGATAGAGCCTAGATCTGTCTCTTTCTTCTGGAATTTCAATAATCCTTTGTATACATAGCCGACTGCGCCTTGAGAGCAATCAATAGTCACATCTTCTCCTGAATGGACAGCTTCTGTTGCGTTCTGTGTTCCCACGACGCATGGAATACCTAACTCACGAGAGATGATGGCAGCATGGCAAGTCCTTCCGCCCCTGTTTGTCACGATCGCACCAGCTATCTTCATGATAGGTTCCCAATCTGGGTCAGTCATATCAGTTATGAGCACTTCTCCTTTCTTGAACTGATTGATCTGATGCGTATCTTTGATGACATGGGCTTTTCCCTGGCCGATCTTCTCACCGACGGATTTTCCTTCAATAATGATTTCTCCCTTCTCTTCAAGGAGGTATTCTACCAGCTTGCTCATATCTTTTTGCGAATGGACAGTCTCAGGACGGGCCTGAACAATGAACAATTCATTTGTCACGCCGTCTTTTGCCCATTCCATATCCATAGGAGTGAATTTCCCTCTTTTTTCTGAGTAATGATCTTCAATGGTACAGGCCATCTTAGCCAATGCTAAAATCTCATCATCATTTATGACGAATTTTTTCCTTTCTTCATCAGGAACATCGATATTTTTCGTAGGATGCTTATGGTCCATGGTATAGACCATCTTAATCTTCTTCTCACCAACACTTTTCTTGATTATTGGCCTGAAATTCTGTTTTAATGTGGGCTTGAAAATATAATATTCATCTGGATTTACAGCGCCTTGCACAACATTCTCTCCTAGTCCATATGCCCCTGTGAGAAATACTGCATCTTTGAAGCCGGATTCAGTATCAATGGAGAACATGACTCCTGAAGATGCTATGTCAGAACGGACCATCTTCTGCACGCCGATCGAAAGTGCGATAGAGAAATGATCGAAGTTCTTATCTTCTCTATAGGAGATGGCTCGGTTGGTGAATAAGGAAGCAAAGCACCTTTTACATGCGTCAATGATCATATCAGGGCCTTTGATATTCAAATAAGTCTCTTGTTGGCCTGCGAAGCTTGCGTCTGGCAAGTCTTCTGCAGTGGCAGAACTTCTTACAGCGCAATCGGTATTGTTCCCATACTCCTTGCACATATTTCCATATGCTTCGACGATCACATCCTTCAATTCAGGAGGGAATTCAAGATTCCTGATCAACTCCCTTACTTTTTGTCCGTGAGCTGCAAGATTATCCATATTACTGGTATCAAGATCTTTCAGGATGTCTTTTATCTTGTCTCTTGTCCCTGTTTTTTCTAATAAATATCTATATGCATAGGCTGTCACGGCAAAACCATTCGGTATCTTGACTCCTTTCGGACTTAGATTACGGTACATCTCTCCTAGGGATGCGTTCTTGCCGCCCACCAACGGAACATCTTCAATGCCTAATTGATCAAACCATAAAATAAATTGATCTGCTTTGTTCATTTACCAAACACCTTCTGCACTGCTAAATTATGTGCCTCTATGTAATTTTTTATCAAGATGCTCCAGTCTGCGCACGATGCCAATGATTTTGCTACTGTCTTGTTCTGGACCCTCTCTTTTCTATTCAACATCGAGTATTTGTAGAGGATATCAGCGAAATCCTGCACAACCTGATCATCTTTCTTCTTCATCCTTTTCAGGATGAAAATACCTTCTTTCTTCTTTGCATGTTTTGAGATGAATCTGCCAAATCCAGCTAAGTCAGTCGTCACTGAAGGAATGGCCAAAGCAGCAGCTTCTAGCGGAGTGTAGCCCCAGGGTTCATAATAACTGGGGAAGACACCCAAATGGGCGCCAGCGATCGTATCGTAATAGCTGAGATTGATCATCTCATCTGCACCGTCAAGGTAGACAGGATAGATTATCGCTTTCACCTTATCTTCTTCCCTATTCTGGAGGCCGTTGTTCTTGAGTTCAGTGATCATCGTATCTTTATCGTCCATATAGTGGGTGGAGAGAGGAGGATTTCCCTGGCGCTTAAAGTGCAAGACATCTTTTCTCAGGTGCTCAAAGAATTCTTCTGAGAAAATCATGTTCAAGGAAAGCTTTTTCCTGCTTACGATAGCAGAAACAGTCTTGTTGATGATATTATCTGAATTATAATCGACAAAATTCTTGATGTGGCGGAAATAGTTCTTGTTTTCCAATACTTGAGTATTCAAGCCGCCATGGCCTGCAGGAATCCAGAAAAAGACAGAGATAGTCCTCTTCGTTTTTTCTTTTTTCAGGCGATCATTTAGCTTTCCTAATGCTTTGATGAAGATATCAAGGCCTTTATTGCGGAATTCATATCTTCCTAGGATGAAGAATATCAGATTGTGCTCTAATTCTATCGGATAGTAGGGGAAGAAGTAATAGGTGAGGAATTCCCTGATCCTTTCTCTTACTGTCAGGTGTTTGATAGATGTCTCTTCGATTGTCGGGAACTTTCCGATATCTAATCCATTCAAGACCAAGACATCTGCTTTTCTTCCTAAGAGCTTTTCTGCCTCAATCGCAGTTATTTCTGAAACTGTTGTGAAAACATCAGTTGTCTGGGCGCAGGACTTCTCTGTCAAATACTTTGTCTCGATCTTTAATCTATAGGCCTCTTCCTGTGGATTGACCTGCGCTAATTTCTCATAAAGAGGAAAGTTATTGCCAGCTAAAGCTCTTCCAAGCATGGTCGCATGAGTAGTAAAGACTGTTCCAATCTTAACCTTGTTCTTTTTGAGGAACAATAGAGCATAGCCAGCAAGCCATTCATGGCAGTGCATGGTTGATTTCAAAGAAGGATATTTTTCAACTATCTTCTGGATAACTCTGGATGCAGCATAACTCCAGATAAGGGGCTCTTCGACATCCCATTGGGCATTCATCGAATCAATCTTATAATCTTCCCATAATTTTGCTTTCAGCTCATCCTTCTTCTCTTTGAGCTTTGAGCAATCGATCAAAATGGCATAGGGCTCACCCTTCACTTTCCATTTGCCGAAATGACAGAAAATCTGTTCATCAGCCACTTCTTTAAAAGCTTCTGCAATCTCAGGAGGAGGAGTCTCTTGGGTGAACTCAAACTTTGTCTTGCCCTCAAAGTAAGGGCCTATGAGATAATAGTGCTTGAAATGCTGCTTCATCAAAGCAGCCTTGGACATGACGACTGTATAGATGCCGCCTACTTTATTGCATACTTCCCAGGATAGCTCAAATAGAAGGTCACTCTTGGCTTTCACTCTTTTACCTCTTTTTTTCATCTTTAAGGAAAGGGCATTATTTATATCTTTCCTTAATCATAGACATATATATGTGAATCAGGCCAATCAGTCTTGATTTTTCCAGCCCTCATATTCCTTTTGGGAAGGTAGTTCCTGGCAATCCTCAAGGTGTCTGAAATCGGTATGGTTATGGTCTCTTTTACACAACCATGGCCAAAATGGGCATGTAATTCGTTTATCAATTCAGCATTATAGATCTCAATCAAGTCCTCTCTCTTATGGCTTTCAATAACCATTATCAAAGCGATATTTCCCATGTACTCACCAATCTGGGTAGAAACTAAATGCTTTGGAAAGAATCTGGCAGCTTTCTCAGATTGCTCAAACCGCTCCAGGACAGCTTTTCTGGTTATACCTTCTTTCAGCATAATGATGAACATGCTTCGGCCAGTGAAGGTACCTGTACCCTTTGGCGTGTTGTTCAGATAGCAGAAATAGTTGATGAGGTTGTTTTCTTCAAGCAGTTTCCTTTTTCGATTTGTGGTCTTAAGTGGCACATTTGTTCTTATCGCAATCTGGTTGTCAGAGATTCTTGGGTCTCTGATGAGTTCCCGGACGATTAGTTTTTCTTGTTCATCAAGTTGGTACATAATATCTATTCCCCCTATTCTTGACATGAGTATGTCAATATACTAGTTATACAACTATATATATGTTTCTTTTTTCATGATAGGGTTGTTGTCATTAGAAAGTAACGAGAAACCTTTTTTAATAGATTTACCATAGGAGTACTTTAAGATAGATGGTATGCTATCATTGACATGATTGTGTAAAAAGGGAGAGCATGAGAGTATTGATGTTTGGGTGGGAATTTCCGCCAATGAGTTCTGGAGGTTTGGGTACGGCTTGCTATGGACTCACCAAAGGATTGAGCCAGCACGGTATTGGAGTTACCTTTGTCATGCCTTATGTCTCTGAAGGTGTAGATGCTGAATTTGTCAAGCTGTTGCCTGCCAATACAGCCCAGAAGATTAAGATGGTTGGTGTGGATAGCCCTCTTCATGCTTATATCACCTCAAGCGAATATCAGGAATTTCTGCTGACCTATAAGAAAACGGGTAAGCAGAACAAGCTCTATGGGCATAATCTGTTTGAGGAAGTGTATAGATTTTCTATGAAAGCTGCGCTCATAGCTCAGCATGAGCAGTTTGATGTCATTCACTGCCATGATTGGATGACCTATGAGGCAGGCATCAGAGCACGGGAAGCCTCTGGAAAGCCTATGGTGATCCATGTCCATGCCACTGATTTTGACCGTACTGGTGGAAATGTCAATCAATTGGTGTATGACATCGAAAAAAGAGGGATGCATGCTGCTGATATGATCATCGCAGTTTCGCAATTCACCAAGAACAAGATTGTTGAGCATTATGGCATCAATCCTGATAAAGTCACGGTTGTACACAATGCGGTGACGCAGGAGGAGAAACCTCGTTTCCATATCAATAAACATGATAAGATTGTGCTGTTTTTGGGAAGGATAACCCTGCAGAAAGGTCCGGACTACTTCATCGAAGCAGCGCGAAAGTGCCTTGAATTCGACCCAAACATCAGATTCGTCATTGCTGGAACAGGGGATATGGAAGGCCAGATTATACAAAGGGCAGCAGAATACGGCATCGGCGACAAAGTCCTTTTTGCCGGATTTGTCAAGGATGAAGATCTTGATAGGATGTACCAGCTGGCAGATGTGTATGTGATGCCTTCTGTCTCAGAACCTTTTGGCATCACTCCTCTGGAAGCGATGAAAAATGGCACACCCTGCATCATCTCGAAACAGAGTGGAGTCTCGGAAGTCATCACCCATTGCCTTAAAGTTGATTTTTGGGACATCAATCAGCTTGTCGATAAGATTCTCAGTGTATTGAAACATGAGGAATTACATCATGCTCTCAAGGAACACGGTGCTCTAGAGATCAAGAATTTCACCTGGCGGGAGCCAGCAGGGAAATGCGTTGACGTTTATAAAAAAGCGATAGCAGGGGGCTAAGAAATGGTAAGTGTATGCTTGAGGTCTTTCAAAGACCTCGGAGAAGAGCACAAGGAGGAACTCCTCAAAAATCGGAGTTCCCCAAGGCAAAGAGGGACAACAACATGGTAAGTGTATGCTTTGAGATTTTTGCAAAAAATCTCGTAAAAAGCGTGGGTTTCGCTTTTGTAGGCAAAGCCTACAAACCTTTGAGCATAGCTCAAAGTTCGCTCAAGCCCACGATTAGGGGGATAACATGGTAAGTGTATGCTTTTATTTTCAAGTGCATCAGCCGTACAGAATCAGAAATTATTCAGTCTTTGATATCGGCAATAACAATCAGTATTGGTTTAATGATAAAAATAAACAGATCATGGAGAAGGTCGCGAAGAAATGCTATATTCCTACCAATAAAGTCTTCCTGAATCATCTGCGGAATAATCCAGAGTTCAAGATCAGCTATTCTTTTTCAGGGGTTGTCCTTGACCAATTTGAGGAGTATGCTCCTGATGTCCTTCGGAGCTTCCAAGATCTTGTCGATACTGGCCAGGTCGAGGTGCTTGATGAAACTTATTACCACAGCCTGGCTTATCTCTATTCAAAAGATGAGTTCAAAGCACAGGTAAAACTTCATAATAAGAAGGTGAAGGACCTCTTCGGCTACAGCCCGTCTGTCTTCAGAAACACAGAACTGGTCTATAACAATGAACTTGCTAAATTTGTTGAAGATATGGGCTATAAAGGAATCCTGGCAGAAGGTGCAGACCACATCCTCGGATGGAGAAGCCCTAATTTCCTCTATCGACCTGTGACGTGCAATAATATCAAGCTGCTGCTGAAGAATTATAAGCTCTCAGATGACATCGCATTCAGATTCTCGAACAAAGGATGGAATGAGCATCCATTGACTGCACCAAAATTTGCAAAATGGGTGAACCAGACAAACGGGAACGGGAACGTCGTCAACCTGTTCATGGATTACGAGACTTTCGGCGAGCACCAATGGGAAGACACCGGCATATTCAAGTTTCTAGAAGCGATGCCCCATGAACTGCTCAAGCACCCAGACAATAAGTTCATCACGCCGAGCGAAGCTGTCAAGAGCTTCGAGCCTGTAAGTGACCTAGACATCCATAACATCATCTCATGGGCAGACATCGAACGAGATCTGAGCGCATGGCTCGGCAACAGCATGCAGCAATCAGCAGCAACAAAGATCTACCAAATCGAGAAAAGAGTAAAGGAACTGAACGATCCGAAGCTATTGGAAGACTGGCGAAAATTGCAGACGAGCGACCATTTCTATTATATGTGCACGAAGTGGTTTGCAGACGGTGATG
This sequence comes from Candidatus Woesearchaeota archaeon, assembly GCA_018221205.1. Classification (GTDB taxonomy): domain Archaea; phylum Nanobdellota; class Nanobdellia; order Woesearchaeales; family WJIZ01; genus JAAOYF01. The sequence goes on from JAAOYF010000027.1 coordinate 44,395, forward strand.
TGCATCGGTATTTCAATCCCTATGAAAGCCCTTATGACGGCTTCATCGCATTCATGAACATCCTGAATGATATGCACAAAAGAATAGCACCACCAATTCCAGCATAATGGCACCACGACTGACTCCGGAATATGCAGAGCACCTTTTAGCGACAGCACCATCTGACAAGAATTTCCATATCTTCAACGGACCTATGGTACACTGCATCGAGGAACTGCATCAAGCATTGCGGCAGATATCTGAAGAGCAGTTCAAGCACCATAAGAACAACAGCAAGAATGATTTCTATAACTGGATATTATTGGTTGTGGGAGATATTAAATTAGCGAATGACATTGCCCGTGCCAAGACGAAACAGACCATGCTCAAAAGAATAGATGAGAGGATATCCTATCTGAAAAGCAAGGTGAATAGATGAAACATTATACCTTCAACCGGGATGCAGGAGAGAACAGTTTTTGGTTAGCCAGTGGAGAGGAGCTTTCTACCATCAAGGACCTGTATCATGAACTCGCACATATGAGTGATGATACTTTCAATACTCATGTCAACGCAGGCAAGAATGACTTTGCTAACTGGGTAGACCATGTCTTTGAAGAGCATACTCTATCATCTAAACTCGTGCAGGCATCGACTAGAGATGAGATGAAGACCGCATTAGGAAGCTGGATGCATGATATCATCCATGAATCGAGCAATATCCGCCATGCCTATAAGAAGACCATGCATCATGCGAAAACCATGGGAGAGAAAGTTAAGGAGCACTCACAGAAGCATGTCTCCTGGATCTTTTCGAAGGATCATCCATTGAGAAAAGGCATGCTTGATTTTTTACTGGGATTTTTCATAGGGGCTTTATCAGTCTTCTTTATCTTCAATGCTCTCTAATCATCCGGAGAAAACTTTAATTTAATTACTTGAATGAGCTTGTTCATAAAGTCCTTGATACTCTTGAATGTCTTCTTTATCTTGCCTATCACTTTCCTCATGATTTTTCCAGGGAATTTCAGTATGACTACTATCTTTTTCAGCACTTTCATGCTGATATCAAGACTTTTGCTCCATATCTTGGACAGCACGACCTTTGCTTTTTCCCAGAAAATGATGAGTTTTTTCTTCAATGCGCGATTAGGAGCATTCAGCCTATGAAGAACAGGCCAGATATGCTGCTGGTAGTAGAGTCTTGAAGGATGGAGCTTGCCAGCTACCTTGAACGTGAATCTTTGGTAGGATCTTTTTGATTTTTTAGCGAGCTCAAAACCCGTACCCCTTTTGAACTGTTCGCTCTTTTTCCCGGTGAACGATTTTGTCCTTTTGAATATGAACTTCAGCCTGTTCAGGGTAGATACAAAGGGCCTGAGGAACTTTTTCATCCCTCTCTTGCCTCTTTCCTTCTGCTTCTCTTTCCTGACCTTTTTAGCGAGCATACTCTCATATCTTTTTCTTAATGCAAGGGAATCCTCCAGGAATCTCTTCTCATGTCTCTTCATCAGCAGCCTTCTCTCATGAGCAGACAGCTTCTGGTCTTCGGTAAGAAGAGAGTCCATCTTCTTCAGATAATGCTTCACCATCTCTTCTTTGTTCTCTTCAAACCACAGGTTTATCTCTGACTCTTCCATCTTATTCTAGGCGTTCCCTCAATCCTTTACAGGCAGAAAAAACCGTCTGCTTCAATTCCTTGGGAAGAAGCCTATAGCGCTGCATGATCTCATGATAGTTGTCCTTAGCAGGCTTCTTCTCATTGTTCCTCAGATGCTCAAAACATTCTTTGATCAGGACATTTATACGGTCAAAATCAGATCCTTTAGAGAGGTCATCTATCTCATTCTTGATATCCTTCAGGAGATGTTTTGCACGCTTGATGTCATGCTCTTCCTGGGTGAGTGATGCAGTCTTTATCTTTGAAGGTATATCCAATACCATCAGCTCTGCTATGGCAGTATCTTTCCCTTCTTTTCTCAGCACGGACACAGACTGCTGCAATTCCTGAAATTTATCCTTAAGTTCGTCGATCTTCTCTTCTATCTCCTCTTTTTTTATCCTCATTTCTTAACCTCCTTCTTCTCCCCTTTCGGAGGGTTTTTCGTAAGCTCAATAGCCCCTTCTAATTTTTTCACTACCTTATCCTTCTTCTCAACCTGGTCTTTTGGCAATGCAATATTCTTGACCTCCATCATCAGATCATTGATGGTTAGCCAGTCTTTATAGGGGAGCAAGTTCTCAATCTGCTTGCCCAACTGAGTTATGCTCTCGAGATTCGCCTCGATCTGTTCCTTACTTAGCTTCGTTTCCTCTTTCTTCTCTTCTTTTCTTGATTCGACCTCTTTCTTCTTCACTTCTTTTTCCTTATCAGCTGCCTTTTCGTGCTCTTTTCGTGCTGCTTCCAATTCTTTTTCCATAGCCTCGACATCGACGAGCTTTCTCTGCAGTTTCTGAGGCTTCTTACCTATCTTGTTCCAGAGTTTCTCAACCCTCGGCGTCAATCCATCCAGGTAGATCTGGACCATGTTGAAATTGCCTGATTTGATCTTGTCCTGGGCAAGCTTCAGCTCTAATTTCAGGTCGAACACATCCTGGCTTTCCTTCTCGAGCTGCTCGAACTGGAATGCGAGATCGTCGACAATATCATTGAATTTATTGTATTTCTCAAGCTCCTCATCACTCAATCTGACGACAGAATGGAGGATAGGACGGAATGTCACGTAGTAAGGCCTTCCACGATTCCATGCAGAGCTCTGCACCATGCCGCTGCCAACAGGCGCTTTGATCAATGCCTGGATGAACTCTTCACCATAGTTGGTCTTGATCCTGTTCAAATCGCCCTCATCTCGAGTCTTCATCTGGACGTTGGTGTTGATGTTGGCTTTGATCTGGCCGACGAAATCCTGCAATACCTGTGAGATCAGCAAAATACCGATACCCCACTTCCTGAACTCTCGGCACCCACGTTCAATCTGGATAAAGCCCTGTCCAGAGCCGCCAAATTTCGGCAAGATCCTATGGATCTCATCGTAGACGAGCATATATCTCAATCCCCGATACTCCTGCAGATTAGAGTGGAAGATCTCTCTGATGGTATTCGCGACAAAAATATCATAGTCCTTTGGATCTAATGTGGAGGTGGTGAAGACCTGTATCTCTCCAGGACGCCAATTCTTGTAGATGGCGACAATCTCTCTACTATCCTTGATTGCACGAATATTACCTGGGAAGGCTCTCGCGTCTTTAGGTTTCATACCCATCGCAGGATAGAAGCTGAGCATCTTCTTATCAGTGCATTTTCTCAGCATGCCTGACCATTGGGCAGTCGGATCGAATACGACGATAGCTGCACCCTTTATCAATACCTCTTCTATTATCACCTGTGCTGCAATAGATTTTCCTCCTCCTGTCGATCCTGCGACGATGGAATGGACGGTTAAGATGTCCATATCAAAATATGCGTTCTTGGTCGTCTCTGCTATCTTGCCAACAAACAAGCTGCGGGGCCCTTCTTTCGGCAACTCTTTATAATCGACTTTCGCATGGAACCTCTTCCGTTTCTCCATCTCCCTCTTTATGATGAGGTAGGTGATGAATCCCAGCAGGAGAAGGGCCACGATGAGTGCAAGGACCCATACAGGCAGCCATCCAAAGATCCGATATTGATGATAAGGATAGACGACACTAAACAAGGTATCTGTCGAAGAGGAGATGCCTAGATATTCTGCTTCAACTCCGAGGAGATAATCTCCAGTCTCGAAGTCTTTCGGTATCTTATACGAGCGTATGAGGGAAGCGAAGGTCTCGATGTTCAGACCATGCTCTCCTATCGGGGTCTTATTGGTCTTGTTGAGATCAGAGATGAAGAAACTTAGGTTGACATTGTATTTCCTTCCGATCAGCAGGTTGATCAGATCCAATTCATATTTGAAATCATAGCCGATGAATGCATTTTTCTTCAACGGCCGGAGATCCATCAATAATGTCCTTACCGGAATGTCGATGTCTTCTGTTATGATGAGATAGACAGGTATGTTGTAATCATAATCTCCCCTTATGCGGATATTGCCTAAGTATTTTCCTTCGTCTTGGTTCCCTAGCAGGCGCACGTTCACTTCTTTAGAAGAATTTGCAGGAATGAGCAGCTCTGTGTCGCTCAATTGAATGGAAGGAGCGACATTTCCTTCTACACCGAGCCTTAATCTTATCGGTACTTTCCTGAAATTGAAGATGGTGAACTGCTCGTCCACGTAGTTTCCTCTCTGTATCTTCTTGATGATCTCGTTGATGGAGATGAATACTTCTAGAGGAGAGGGTTTTTGCACATCTATGGGGAAGGCGGATTCGTCTGTCCTTGTCCTTGTCCTTGTCTGAGTCTCTTCCTCTGGCTTGGGCTGAACTTGCACCTGCTCAGGTATCTCTCCAAGCGGAATAGTGATGTTCACTGTACCGCCCTCTACTAATTCAGTTATCCCAGTCAGGTTCCCAATGTAAGGGAAATATCCATCCTTAATGCCGATAATCAAATAGTAGGCTGAAGCAGGAAGGTTCAGCGTAAAGCCACCATTAGTGTCTGAGTAGGTAAGGTAGCCTCCGATAGCCACTGTAGCGTTTGATATCCTTGTCAGAGTATCCTCATCGAAGACATATCCATTCACTGTCCCATTCAGATCTGCTTCGATGGGAATCGGGATTAATGATAGGTTCAGCTCTTTTTCTTCATAGATATCGATGCTGATATCTTTTGAGTAGGGGAAATATCCTGTCTTCACTGCGACAGCGGTCCTGTTGCCGCTCTGCATAGGGAAACTGAATCTTCCACTTGCATTCGTGATACCGACGCCGCCACCAGCTGAGACTGTCGCATTCGGGATGGCGCAGGCTGCGATGGAGAAGTTTGCGATGCAGGCGCTTGTGTTCTGGAAGACATATCCTCTTAATATTGCATTGAAATCAAACTTCCCGAGGAAATCAGGGACCATGGAGATATTGTATTGGATTATCTCTCCGACTTCGGCCTCTACCAGACCGTAGAAGTCCAAGAATCCAGGATGACTTGCTTTCAAGATATGTCGGTCTACATCTACAAGTATCAAGTAGTAGCCAGATGCATTTGTGTTGGTCGTAAGACCAGAAATATTGATTATTGTATTGTTCAATGGAGAGCCATCTCTTATATCAGTCACATACCCGTCGATGAAACTCTTCTCCTGGATGGAGCAGTTGCTCAAAGGATCAGATATAGGATCAGGGAAGAAATAATAGGTGATATTGTCAGAAGATTCTGGAATGGGCAGCATCATTTCATAATTATAGTAGGAATTGTCAAAGCCTTGCTTAAATTCTTCTGCTTGGACTGCAAAGAAGATGTTTCCGGCAGAATCCTGCAATGCACCCATCAACCAGCTCACTGCTTCTGGGAAGAGATCAATCGCAGGAGCAGTGATATTCAATCCTCCTAGGATTACATTGATGGTCTCTGTGAAACTCATATTCGCGGAATACACTGCTTGTGAACTGACTTCCATGAATGCGTCTATCGCAGAGAGATTTGCAGCAGATGCACCTGAGGAAAAATCCAATTGCGATTGATTCAGGGTGCTGGCATATATATCTAATCCGGTTGTACCATGACAATTGAAGAAGAGATCGTACCTATTTAGGTCGCCGGCCGCCGAAGTATAGGGCCAATAATCATTATTATTCGACGGACTGAGGATAGCGATACCATAATAGCCAGTCCACCAGTTCATCTCTACTGGCCCGACTATCTGCACTTCATAGATATAGCCGGCTGTTCCGTTGACTGCCCAGCCGAAGTAGCCGACATAATCTTTGACATAAGTGAGAGTGATGAGAGCAAGGACTAGAGAGATGATTATTATGAACAGATACAAATACTTGTATTGTCTCTTATGTATCACTCTGCGTCCATCCTCCTTTTGATTAGGTACTCAAAACCGTGAGATCTGTTTGCGAATGTTTTATCATCAATCTTCTTATCTATCCAATCAACTAAATCTTTGTCTATTGTTATGGTGATGCGCTCTTTCATTCTTGGTCTATCTTCCTTTTCACTAAATATTCAAAAGCATGAGATCTGTTCGCGAATGTCTTGTCAGTTACTTTCTTATCTAGCCATCTGAGAAGTTCTTTGTCTATTGTTATGGTGATGCGCTCTTTCAATAGAGAACTATCATACTGAGTAATATATAAAGGTTTCTGTTAAGTAGATTAGTATAGAAAAAAGTATATTTATTAACGAAAAATATTATGTTCGCATACTGAGTAATACTTTACTTTTGGAGCATCTCAAAGACTTCGCTACACACCCTGCTCACTTTCACTTTCCACGATTTCGGCAGTTGAGCATATAATTCCTGGATGTCGTTGTAGATCGATTTCGCCTGTTTCTTGTCACTCTTAATGACATTCAACACATCCTTGACCTTTTTCTTTATCCTATGGACAAGCAGTTCGTTATAGATAGAAGAGATCTTTTCGATGACTTTCTTCCTGAGATCAGATCCTAATCTGTCATTGTAGATCTTGATCATATCATGATAGGTGTCTTCAGCATTGTCCAGTCTCTCTTCAGCTATCTCACCTGAAGCCCGCTTGAGCAGCATATGGAGCTCGTGAAGATCCTTATTGATCATCTTCTTCACTTGATGGATCGGATTGATCTTATTGATGAAATCGTATTTCCTTATCTTGAGGAGTATCTCAAATTCATAAAATACATAGACGACCAGCAGCAGCAGGATGAGGGCGATCTGGATAGCCAGCAAAGGATTCTCAAAACCAGTAAAGGTGGAGAATACTGCAAACCCACTGATACCCAGGCCTTTTTTCGGCTCAGCAAATGGGTCTATGAGGACAGGCACGATCTTTTTCGTGTCTTCACTCTCTACTCTTTTCTTAAGATAATAGATGATGTTCTTGATCTTGCCTGGCTCAAACAATACCAAAGGATCTGACTCGAGAATCTGATGGGGTGTCAAGAATTCAATCTCTGAGGTATCTTTTGCCAGGTCTTTAGGAATCGACTCTATGATATGCATATTCTCGTTGGAGTTCTTGATATCGAAATCTGTCTTTATCAGGGTGATCTCTTCTGTCTCTCCAGAGAGCATCGTCAGCTCGATATTCTTCACTGTCTTTATGATGAGCATATCTTTCTGGATATCTTCGTTGGCGCCTATCACTTCCTTGTCTTCTTTCTTCATCACTTCAGCATATCTTTTCAAGGTCTCTTCAATCTCTTTCTCTTCGGGATAGGCAGAATATTCTTCAGTGGCAAGGACCTTTAGGCCAATGATGGTGTTCTGTTCGATCTCATCTACACTCGCTATGATATCAAGCCTTCTCTGATCTTTTTCATCCTCTTCCTTGAAATACTGCAGGCCGTCAAGGTCGCGAGGGATCCTCAACAGGTTTGTCTTCTTTTCCTGGAGCTGCCCTTCTATTCCAAGATCAATCGCTGCATCAAGCTCAGATTTGCCAAGATTGCTCATGGTATAGATCGCGTCTGATAGCGCATCAACCAATAGGGTGACTCTTTCAAGAAGACTCCCTGATTCAAGCACTTCAGCAACAGGGACAGGCACCTCTTCTTCGACAGTCTCCAAGGGGTCTGCTGCTATTATCTTAAGGGTAGTTGAGTTCAGATAGTATGTCTTTGCCAGATCCTTTGTCACTTCTAATTTTTCGGATTCAGACTCGTAGTTTTCCATCATGACCAACACTTGGTGGTTTCCGTCCAGCACGACATAAGAGACCGTGCCTTCTGCATTCGTGATTTTCTTGTCTCCTTCGACAAAGACTTTTGCGCCTGCCAGCAATTTATTCGAGATGTCCTTGACGATGATATCGAGATTGTACTGCTCCTTCACCTTTATCCTTATGGTGCTAGATGCTACATTGCCTACAGAGTCCTTTACCTGCACAGCCACATCGTAGTTCCTCACTCCATTGAAGGTGTGCTTCGGATTCTGCTCGGTGGAGGTCGTCTCGTCATCGAAATCCCATTTATAGGTTATTCCACCTATGCCGCCAGAGGGATGGGACTCAAACGTCACCGCGATGCCTGAACTTATTTCGGTATCATCAGCGACAATAGAGACCGTAAAGGTATTTCCTACTTCGAACGTCTTCTCGATCACTTGGGAGCCATGCTCAAAGATCATCACTGCTTCGATCTTATAGGAACCAGGCCTTTTCAGGAAGTCTATCACATCAGTCACCGGGAAATTCTGATTGCTGTAGGACCTGAACAGGGTCTCTCCGTTAGGCTGTGTTATGAGGACAGTGACTTCTGCTCCGAAGGGAGCGGTGATGATGTAATAGCCCTGTTGGTTGATGCTGAACGTGTCAGCATTGAGCTCCAGGCCGAAATCCTGCTCGAGGTCGATGATGAATCTCCTTTCTTCAGACTCTCTCATATTTCCGGCAAGATCAGTACAGGCCACTTTCCATGTATGATTGCCGCTCTCAAGGTCTGTCAGTGTGATCTCTTCACTCTCTCCAGAGCTGACTACGAGGTCCTGCTTCTTCTGGCCGTCTATGAAAAGAGAGCAGTCGAATTGAGGAGCAAGATTATCTACAGGGAGGAAATCTAAGGTGAGGGTGCTCATGAACGTGAAAAAATTGTCTTCAAGACCTAAGGTGATGGAAGGAGCAGTGTAGTCCATGATGATCGGAAGAGGAGATGACTGCAGCTGGTCAGCTTCATCATCTGCGCAGTCAAGCACGAATGATCGTGAGCCTTCAGCCAAGTCAAGAGTAGTTGAGAGCGTCTCAGTCTCGACAGAGCCAAAGACCTGGAGGATGATACTGTTGTCCAGCAAGAGCGAACAGTCTACTGATGTCCCTGTTGTGTGGAAGACAAAATAATCCAGATCAAGACTCTGTTGGCTATCATAGTAGGTACCGGCATCTGGAGTGAGACTGAAAATGTCCATGCTGCCTGTGCCATGGAAAATCCTCAACGTGATAGGGGTCCCTTCCGGATCTATCTGCTCCTGGAAATTTGCCTGCAGGGAAGCAGTGCCGCTGTAGCTAATTTCGGCTTTCGGATTATCTAAATCAAAGGAAATGTCAGCGTAGATGACCTGGGCAGAAACTTCATTGTTCTTTGTCGCACCCAGCTTTCCTTCATTCAGGCTGAAGTCGTCATCCCAGTTGTCTGCAGCAGGCTCTTTTTCTACTAATGCGCAACATTGTGCGCTGCCATAGCAGGTCTTCTGCATTGAGGAAGACTCATAAGAGTAGACTGCCCATTGGGTGCAGAGCTTTGATTCATCAACCTGCCAATCGAATGAACTGGCGCTGACACTGAATGTCTTCAATGCGTTGTTGCCTGTAGGGATCTCGGTGAGGGAGATGTCGATACTAAGGGCAAGGACAAGGGTGCTCAGCAGGATCACTGTTGCGAGATAATGGAGCTTTTTCATTTCTCCACCTCTATCATCTCTTTTATCCTTTTGAGCTCTTGCAGCAGAAGTTCCTCTTTTGAGAGCTTGGATTTTTCCTTTACAACTTCTTTGATATCTTCTCTCAGTTTTTTCACTTGGTAGGTTGTAGGGTCTTTCCATTCCAGCCAACGCTTTCTTACAATGCTTCTCACTGTTTCTGATACATCAAGAAAATGATCTTTCTGGACAATCTCTTTGAGGTTTTTAGCTAATGAAGAAGGAACCCTTATAGAGACTATTGCATTCATTTCGACCCCATGTAGTCACGGATGAAATCTCGAATAGCTTCTGATCTTGACCCATAGATCTCCCTCTTCACCAAAGAATCAAGCCATTTTATGATATCATCAGGCAGGCGCACGTTTAGGATGTTTATTTTTTGCGGCATTTGTTTTCAGTATACAGATGTATGATATTTGTATTTTAATATAATAATATGTGTAGTATTTAAAAGTTTCTATCCTTTTGTGTATTTTCTTTGTATGTTGTATGTATTTTATTTATTAGTTATATGTATTTTCTATTTTTCTGGTTAAATTAAGGATGGGCGAAATAGTCTGTTTGTATTATATACGTGTGATGTATGTATTATGGAATAGTGGTTTTTTGTTGGAGAAAGACCATCTAGACTAGGCACTCAAACATTTAATCTTGTTACTAATATACAAAAGCAGAATATTTATATAGTAGTTTCTATACTATTGTAGCAAGGGGGTAGTAAATGGTAGTACTATTTGACATATTTAATTTACCAGATGATATCTTTGAAGTAGTGTTTGCTACGAAACAGCAGAAGATCATCGCAAAAGTCCTTATTGTGGCGATGAAAAATAACCATAATTCTTTTACCAAGACTGAGATGAGTTTCTTGGCTACCCAGCTTCATGAAGGCAAGTATGTTACAGAGATTGATGAGCCAGAGTATAAAGGCAAGAAAGTCAAATTAAGCTATAATAAAAGGCAGTTCTATGATAGAATCCTGACTCCGATGAAGAGTATGGGATTGATCTATTATGATCTGTACAAGAAAACATATTCACTTTCTGATCGCTTTAACAAGGAGCTGCAGAAGATCGGCATGATGTGGCTTCATGAATTGAAAAAATAGATTTATTCTAATTGCACGTAGAAGTAATACTCGAGCATTTTCAAATCCTCGGCAAAGAGTACCACATCTTCATTACATTCGGAGTGGCACAGACAAATCACTTATTCTAACTGCACGTAGAAGAAGTAGTCAGTAGGAGTGTCATCTCCTAAACGTCCATTCTCTGCAACGATCATCTGGAAATTCCAGATATTACCATCAAAACCGACTATGCCATCAGGCTGGATGATCGAAGTATAGATAGGGATGTTGGCAGTGAGGTCATATAATATCAGCTCCTGATATGTGTCTTTAGAGCTTTGGTTTGAGCTATTATATAGATAGGCTGTCGGGCAGGTCTGATTGATACGGGTGGTACCGATATAGAAATCATCATAATCGGCTGTGAGATTGAACGTCTCGTTGATACCGTCTGATGCTGTTGCTGGGATATCTAATGATGATTCATATGCTGATATATCAAGATAGAGCCCGCCTGTCCTGGTGAAATTATAGCATTCTATATTACCGTCTGAGAAGTCTACCTCAGATGTTGAAGCATAGATCTGGCCTGAAGGATTAGAGGTCTGCCAGTCATAGAGGGTGTATCCACTAGAGTCTCCTAACTGGATCTTTCCGGTGACGTTTCCATAATAACCCTGCCATGTCTTTGTTGTGGTCCAGGCATAGATATTCAACTGGCTCACATTACCTGCAATCGCTGACAAAGTGTCAGAAGCAGTGGACGGCCTTCTTGTGGAGTCCACTATGGTCAGGTTCTTTGCACCCTCTGGAAGATTCACTGATAGCGCTGATAGGCTCTGGATTATCAAGAGGATTAGGAGAATGATTCCAAGCCTGTTTATCATCTTCTTTTTCATTTCTTCTTGATCCTCTGCATGACTGTCCAGATGGTCTGATAATCCCGTTTGAGGATTCCTGATATCTCTGTCAGCGTAAAGCCTTTTTTATGCAAGTGAGAGATGAGGTTTTCGAGAACTGAGAGTTTCTTATTCTGGAATATTGAGATAGGAATTGTCTTTTTCGAGCTTTTATCGAGCTCCCAAGGATATTTTCTGTTCGCACGGCCGAGGGTGGTCCTCAGCGGCTTCACTTCTCTGTTCAGCAAGTAGGAAATCTCTTTCAGGCTGAATCCATTTTCGTCAAGATATTTTACAATACCCTCTAGAGAGCCCAGACGCATGTTGAAAATCGAGAAAGGTATTTTGGTGGTCTCCTTTCCTATGATGTTGAGAATCTCTTTTGCGTTCAGATCGTATTTCTTCTCTAATCTCTTCAAATCCTGTTTGATCTCTTTAAATAGGGGATTTTCTGACATAGTGTGTTATTTGAATACTAATTAAGAGAATTGGTATATAAAATTAACTGTTAGAGAATACTAGGTAAGAGAGATTTTTGCCCGCTCACTCTGTTCGCTTAAAAACCTCGCAAAAAGCACTCAAGTGGGATATTGACTTCGTCAAGTCCCACGAACTAGAATAAGATTTATTTCAACTTATGGCCGCACTTCTTGCAGGTCTTCCTGAACTTATTATTCTTATGGCCGCAGCTGTCACATTTCTTTTTCGTGATGGAAAGGAGTACAAGGATGATGAGTATGATTAAGAGGACTGTCGGCAGGTAGGTGATCAATGTCGGACCCCTCAGCACGAGTTCGAATTCTCCTTCTATTATCTTCACTAAGGCGCTTTCACGCGCTCCGTAGAATGACCTCACTCTTATCGTCGGGTTGGCCTCGATGTCCCGTTCATCAAGCACAGCAAGAAGCCGTGCTTTTTTTGATTTACCCGGTTTTATATCTAATATGCCTTCTGAATGGAGCGTCAAGGTCTCTCCCTGGAGGATAATGTCAATAATCTCAGTATCGACAAAGACCTCTTTCTTTCCTATATTGCCTATGACCACCTCAAAGCGTTCTTTTGATGTGTCATAATAGGCATTTCTCAGCTCGATATCAGTATCGTCTTTGATATCCACTGTGGAAACAGCCCATCTTCCGTCCAGAATAAACTCGAGAGAATTCTTCGACTCGCCAAAAATCGTGAAGACATCCAAGAAAGCAGAGTCTCCTACCAATGGCTCGACATCATATACTACAGTCTTGAAGCTCTGCGGACCGATGAAGATAGCGTCTAAATCACCGAAACTCTGCTCGTTGTCACCGTCAACTAAGGTGTAGGAGCCTTTGAAATACGTCACCACCTCAGCATCATTCCTGTAAGTAACCTCGAGCTGCCTGGTGAATTTATTGTACCTTACTCCTGAGATATTCAGATCGAGGAAGACTCTCGGCACTGCAAAGATATCAAGATCCTCTACCTGGGCGATGGGTCCATCTGGGTCTCTGGCAGAGCGGGCAAATTTGACGAAGACAGAGATACCCAATTCTCTTCTTATAACAGTAGCAGTGCCGACAAGATCATTGCCTATCAATACCCCTGTATTGATGGTGGAACTTTTTACATATTCTTTTATCTTGTCAGGCACATTATTACGGCCTATGAATAATATCGGATACTGATCAGACATGAATGATTCTTCAATAAATTCACCATTCGTCAACAGAACCTGGCCAGTCTCTTTTATCTCCATATATTTTTTTACAATCTCGACATTATTTGCGAACCGATCACCATCTTCATTGATAGTTTCAGGATTGAATCTTTCCAAAGCGTTGAATACTTCCCTGTCGATGTGGCCGTAGATAAGGATACTCTCAGGCTGGCGCTCATCCAGGAAATCCTCTATCTCAACAATATTGGTCTTATCTGCAAATAACACATAAGATCGGGAGAGCATCGCGTATGGAGCGACTGCAATGGCATTGTAGCCGTAGGAATCATCCAGGATGATGAAGTTCTTAATGTCATCCAGCTCACGTGCGAGTTCCAAACTGAGGGAATCAAAAACTTCTTCTTCAACACTATCAAAACCCCTGCTCTTAATCGTCGATCCATAGCCAGAAATCCAGGGAAATCTCCGTGAACTGAATACGGTCAGGTCGTCATCTGTCCGGTATCCATTGAGGATCAAGGTAGCATGAGGAGTTGAAGTAAGAAAATCAGGTGATTTACCTATAAAATTGCCGTATATCGTACCAGAATAGACATCTTTCCAATCTTTGGAGTTTATGATCAACCTATCGGTCGCCAGGACAGGAGTGACTAATAAGATGACTACGAGTAAAAACAACCCCTTTTTCCCACAAATCATACTATTACCCGAGAGAGGGTTATTTTTAAAGTTTTCTAAAGCGCAACATTAAAAAAGATATCCTATTCTATACGGGTCATGAGCAAGGCTACCCGGCAATTAATGACCTATATCAATGACCGCATAAAAAAAGGACATTCCCTGCACGGTATCGAAAAAGAGCTGATCAAACAGGGATACCCTAAACATGTGGCAGAGGGAATCATCCTCCATGTCAAATACCGGAAGAACACCTTTCAGCTCTTCGGGCTGTTGATCCTGGCAATACTTTTTGTCGCCGGAATATCCATCACTGGCTCGGGTGTCATCGGTATGGCAACAGTCAATTATGCCCGAACCTATTCTGATACTGTCAACATTGTTGTTGAGAATCCTGATACGCTCACTTGGAACCCTTCGCAGGAAGGAGCAATCGTCTCTTTGCTGCTGACAGGACACTTTCGTGGCAACGGAAGCGCGATGGTGAGTCTCCAGAAAGAAGGAGAGGAATTAACCATCATCGATTCCTATAATGAATTCCTGTTGAAGACCTTTGAGGACACAAGATACTTTGAACTGGCATGTGAAGAGACGTGCAGCCTGGAAAATATGGGAGAGGGTCCGTATTCATTGGTATTTGATTTTAACGGAGCAGTTGTTGAGCTGACCACTATAAACTATGACTTGATCGTCACAGAGGATGTTTCTGTTGTCCCTGAGTTCATTACCATACCTTCACAGATCACGACAGAAGACTCCACACTCAGTTTTGACCTGAGCACCTTCTTCACTTCTTCAGCAGAGGTCGTCTACAACGCCTTGGCTGAGGAGCAGTTCTTGGATGTTTCTGTCGAGGGAGATATTGCCACGGTGAATACTAAAAGGATCGGAAAAAGCTATGTCTATTTCATAGGAGAGATAGAGGACAGGCAATATATCTCTAATCTGGTGGAGATCGATGTCCAGGAAGGCCCGGTCAGCCAGAGATTGATCACCGGAGAGATCAAGAGCGGGACTTTTGAAGTGAAGCAGACATTTTGGGAGATATTCCTGTTCATGCTGCTGATACTCTTCCTTGTTATTTTCATACCTATCTTTATACGGTCTGTCAGAAGGAGGCATCTGCCCAAGAAACATACGATCAAGAAGGCAGTCAAAGTTGTCAAGGAAACGGTCGATGAGCTGAAAAAGCCTATGCCTAAGAAAGAAGCACGATCATCATTGTTGGATCTATTCTATGAGCAGTGCGACAAATTTGAGGAAGCAGAGAGCAGGAAGGAGAAAGAGCGGATATATAGCAGGCTGAGAAAGATCTATACTACCATCATGAAATCTTCTCTGCGGATGAAAGATAAGAAAGTCTTATATACTAAATTAGAAGAGTATTATAAGGATCTTCAGTGAGTTCTATGGTAAGAAACAAAGCGTTAGAAAAAACGAAAAGACAGGAGGATTTTCCAAATCCTCGGCAAAGTTACCGAAATCAAATGATTTCGGAACCTCAAGAATCTTTGATTCTTGTAGGAGCACAAGAGGGAACATTCGCTTCGCGAAGTTCCCTAAGGCAATGGTAAGAAACAAAGCGTTAGAAAAAACGAAAAGCAGCCTTCCGGATAGAGTGAAGGAGATTGAAGATGAGATCTCCCGCACTAAATATAATAAGCGTACTCAAGGCCATGTCGGCCTGCTGAAAGCTAAACTCGCCCAGCTGAAGGAAAAACAGATCACTCGACGTAAAGGAAAAGGAAAGACTGAAGGATATTCTGTCAAGAAATCCGGAGACGGAACTGTCATCATAGTCGGTTTTCCTTCTGTCGGCAAAAGTACGTTGTTGAACAAAATATCAAATGCGAAATCTCAAGTAGGAGCGTATGCTTTCACCACTCTTACTTGCATTCCAGGTATGCTTAATTATAAGGGTGCGAAGATTCAAGTCTTAGATGTTCCTGGAGTGGTTAGAGGAGCTGCTTCTGGAAAAGGCAGGGGGAAAGAAGTCTTATCTGTTGCGATGAATTCTGATCTGGTGCTTTTTGTCATTGACGTCCATAGTCCGGAGCATTATCCTATCTTATTGAAAGAGATAAGAGATAGTTATCTTCGGATCAATGAAGTAAAACCTGATGTCCGTATCAAGAAAAAATCCCGTGGAGGCATAGGTATAGGGACGACTGTCAAACTTACTCACCTGGACAAACCCACTATCAAGAAAATGCTGAATGAATTCAGGATAACCAATGCTGATGTGTTGATCAGGAGCAATATCAATCCTGACCAATTGATCGATATCATCGAAGGGAATAAAAAGTATATCTCTGGCATTGTGGTGTTCAATAAAGTCGATATCGCTACTCCGGCACAGATTGCTCAGGCAAAAAAGATCATCAAGCCTGATCTATTGATTTCTGCAGAGAAAGGAGAAGGAATCGATGAACTGAAGGAACTGATCTTCCAACGATTGGGTTTTATGAGGGTCTTCTGCAAAAGGCAAGGCCAGAGAGCAGATATGGGAGAGCCACTTATTATGCGCCGGGGGGATGGCCTTAAAGAGATGTGCGAGAAATTGCATCGGGATTTTGTCACCCGCTTCAGATTTGCCCGGATCTGGGGCAGTTCTAAGTTTCCAGGGCAGGCTATCCGTAAAATGAGCTATCCTCTGAAAGATCAGGATGTTGTTGAGCTGATCCTTGATTGAATGAAAAAGGTGTCTTCGGGAGTTTCATGAAAGGCCTTTTTGGCTACAATGGGAATCCTAGCCTTTTGGAAGTTCTTTTGTATCTTTCTTACCTTGGTCTTATCGGTCTGATGTACTGGCGTATATAGGCTAAGCCAACCATAAACTATTAAAAGAGCATATTCTAGGATAAATATATGAAGAGATTATTTCTTATTTTGGTATTGCTTTTGGTACTCTCTACTGTTTCTGCTAATCCCATGA
>JAAOYF010000028.1 GCA_018221205.1 Candidatus Woesearchaeota archaeon
AGGGTGGGGGTGTTCACCCATTAAAAGGGATCGTGAGCTGGGTTCAGAACGCTGCGAGGCAGTTTGTTTGATATCTACTGGAATTGTTTGGTATCTGAGAGGAAGGAGCCCCTAGTACGAGAGGAACGAGGCTTCGACGCCTCTGGTGTACCTGTTATCTGATAAGGTATGCAGGGCAGCTACGCGTCAATGGATAAGTGCTGAAAGCATCTAAGTACGAAGTCAACCTCTAAAAGAGATACCACGAACGCTCCTAGAAGAGGAGTTTGATAGAGCTGGTGTGTAAGTACCAAGCTTCGGCGAGGTATTCAGCATGCAGCAACTAATTGTTCATATCTTTGTGCATGGTCTTTTTTTTCTTTCTTTTTTAGAACCTTTAGTAAACCTTTTTATCATGATTAGCGTGAGCTTTATAATTTCTAAGAAAAAAATTAAGGACAGAGAACAGTTAACCAGTCTTCATCTACAGTATTTTTTGTGACGGTTTCAGCTTGTGAAATCTGATTACCGTTTAGATAAATGTCAACAGTGTACGCTGTTGGCGATACTGAGATTATATTATAGACTATCCTTCCTGATTTAGTTATGCACTCTCCATCTCTAAATCCAGCTGTTGAAGGAACAGGTGCTGTTTCAGTTGGCTGCTCATTCTCTTCTTGCTCGGTCGGAGCAGGAACTTCTTCAACTTCAATTTGCAGTGCAGGATCGGCAGGCTGTGTCTCCTGTTGGCATGCAGTGATCACCAACATGGCACAAATGAGTATGATTGCAGTTTTCATATGTGCTTCTGAGCATTACAGGTATACGAATCTTTTCTTTATATGTTACTTTTCGTAATCCTTTTAAATCACCTTATTGTATCTTGTTCTATGCAAGTGAAAGATAAACTCGCATTGTTAGAAAAAGACAAGCTGTTTTTAGGATGGAGAAAAGACAACCATAACAGTCATTTAGCGCATGTGTTCAGAATGCTCGATGAAGCGAACAAGAACATCTGGCAATTCGGCTACTATAATGAGGATGACACCATAACCACGTTTATTCTTGATAATGATGAAGTGAAAGAGATTCCAGAACAGAAGATATTCAAGAAGGACAAACATAAACTGCCTGAGCTTGAGGTGTCTAAGATCAAAGTGAGCCTTGATGATGCTGTTGCGAAGGCAACGGAACTGCATGGTGAGAAGTATAAACAGCATCCTATCATGAAGACCATCGTCATTCTCCAGACCATAGAAAAGAAACAACTCTATAACATCACGTTTGTCACTGAGACGTTCCATACATTGAATGTAAGGATTGATTGTGTTACTGGAAAGGTCGTAAAAGAGAAATTAGCAAGCCTTATGGAAATGGCCAAATTTGAGAAAGGCACGGGCAAATCAGATTATATCGGATGAACTATATCTTGTAAAACATATGAATTTAAATACAAGCAAGGAATGCAAAAAGTGGGGATGCACGATAGTTGAACTCAAGATCCAACGGATTTCTGATGTCACTTTACCGAGTTATGCACATGAGGGAGATGCAGGCATGGACCTGTATGCAGCGCACGATGAAATACTCAAGCCTGGCGAACATAAGATCATCAAAACAGGCATCAAGATTGCGGTTCCTGTCGGTTATGAAGCACAGGTCAGACCAAAATCAGGACTGGCATTGAAACATGGATTGAGCATCGTCAACACCCCGGGCACGGTCGATTCTGGCTATCGGGGAGAAGTGGGTGTCATCGTTATCAATCACGGCAAAGAGGATTTTCTAGTCAAGAAGAACATAAAAATAGCACAGATGATCATCAATAAAATCGAACAGGCGAATTTAATAGAAGTGAAAGAACTCGACGATACAGCAAGAGGCGAGGGTGGCTTTGGCAGTACTGGCCACAAGTGATAAAGTTTTATAAAGAAGCGAAAAAGATGGTGAATGAATGAGCAACATCAGCTATGGCACATTAGTGAAGAATAAGAGACTTGGGGATTTTATTGAGGGGGTGGATGATGAAAAAGACAAGGATGAAGTATCTTAGCTTAAGTAACATCGAATATTTCTTTTCGGCTGAGGAATCACTGAAACTTACAGTAGAAGAACTGCTTTCAGATCCTGATGTGAAGATTGCAGGATAGCCATTAGGGAGTGGCAAACTTTAAAAATCCCTCTTCATTCTTCTCGGTATGAACAAACGAGCAGATTTTGGAATAGGATGGATATTGCTGATTATCGTCATCATCCTTGCACTCGGCTGGCTGGTCAATGAGGGCTGGAAGGAGTGCAGGGTAGACAGCGATTGCAGTGAGGCTCAGTATTGCGGCAGTGATTTCAGCTGCCATGATATGCAGATTTTCCGTGAAGTGGGTTCGCCACAAGGGATACATTTAAATTCTGCTGTTGTCTTTTTGGGTATAAGCATCATCATCGCTGCAGTCATCATGAAATGGGACACGTTGTTCAAGAAGAAGAAAAAGAAGAAGCCAGAACATATGGGCCATAATATTGAGGAAAAAGGGCTTTATCAGGATGACCTTGATGAAGAGGAAGAGCCTCAGAGCCACCACTAATAATAACTTTTATAAACGCCCTTTCTTTGTTTTCTGCTATGAAAAATCTTTTCATAGTCTTTGATGGAATGGACGGTACTGGGAAAAGCACACAGATTTCTATGCTTCACGATTATCTCTTCAAGAAGAATAAACGTGTCAGAATACTCACCACGAGAGAACCTACTTATGGGATCCATGGCGCAAAGATCAGGAAGAAGCTGAAGCAGCATAAGGATCCCTATAAGGACAGCAAAGATCTTCTTGATCTCTATGTCAAAGACAGGAGAGACCATGTCAACAGGATGATCAAACCTTTCTTGCGCAAGGATGGTGAGAATGTCTCTATCGTCCTTTGTGATCGCTATTATTACTCTACTATCGCTTATCAGCATGCACAAGGCATAGAGCTGAAGAAAACACTAAGCCTGAACAAGAGATTTCTCAAGCCAGATATCGCCATCATCTTGGATCTGCATCCCGAGACTGCCCTTAAGCGGATATCTAAAGCACGGGCTGTTGAAAAATTCGAGAAACTGGAATTCATGAAAAAATTACGTACTAATTTTCTTCTGCTGCATGAACTCATCGATGATAATATGGTCATCATCGATACTTCTGGCAAAGAAGAGGAAGCATTTGAGAAGATCTGCAAAAAAGTCGATAAGCTTCTGAGATGAGTCTATGAAAACCAAGGCTATGATGTATGTCGCACTCTTTGCTGCGCTGACTGCAGCAGTCTCTCCTATAAGAATACCTTTAGGTTTCACTCCCGTTCCCATAACTCTGCAAACACTTATTGTGCTGTTGTCTGGCATGGTTTTAGGGAGGAACCTTGGGGCATTGTCCCAGATTGTATACGTTATCGTCGGCCTGATAGGTCTGCCTGTCTTTTCAGGCGGCAGTTCTGGATTCGGTGTCCTCTTCGGACCTACTGGCGGGTTTCTGTTCGGGTTCATTGCCGCAGCTTATGTTGCGGGTTACCTTGCAGAGAGGAAAAGATCTTTTCTTACTCTTCTTATCTCAGGGGCGGGCGGGACGATCACCCTTTATGTTTTCGGTATTATCGGAGGGATGTTGACAACAGAATTAGCCCTTCCTGCTATCTTAGTAGGGTGGGTCGTGCCATTTATCATTAGCGATATCATCAAACTGACCGTTGCAGCAATGATAGCTTTCAAATTCGATACGAGAAAGTATCTTAAGCTATGATAGAAGTCAAGAATCTCAGCTACAGACTTAAAAAGCCTATTTTGCAGAATATCTCTTTTTCTATAAAAGAGGGAATATCTGTTGCTCTTTTAGGACATAATGGTTCAGGCAAGACCACTCTCGTAAAGCATCTGAATGGGTTGCTGAAAGCACAAACTGGCTCTGTCAGTGTCGATGATCTTTCTACTGATTGGGAAGTGAAGAAGAATGTCGGCTTTCTTTTCCAGAATCCGGATGAGCAGCTGTTCAGTTCTATTGTTGAGGAAGATATCGCTTTCGGCCTTGAGAATCTGGGAGAGAAGCCTGCTGTGATGAAAGCCAAAGTGAAGAAGATCCTGAACAGTCTGCGTATCGAACAATTGGCTCAACAGGATGTCAATGAATTGTCTTTCGGACAGAAGCAGCTTGTCGCACTTGCCGGAGTGTTGGTGATGGAGCCAAAGTATCTTATCCTTGATGAGCCTTTCTCTCTGCTTGACCCAAAGAATAAATCAAATCTGATATCAATCCTTCATTCGCTCAAGACTACACTCATCTTAGTCACGAATAATCTTGATGATCTGGCCTTGGTCGAGGAGGTTATCCTCTTAAAACAGGGAAAGATCGTCTTTAAAGGGAAGAGATCCAGATTGTCGAAACAGATCCTGAAGAAGGCTGATATGATTGGTTAATATCCTGCAGAGATTGGACCCACGATCAAAGATCATCTTACTGTTGTTGCTCAGCATCTATCTCTTTGCCATTACGAGCAGCTCCTCATTTCTTCTGCTGAGTGCTTTTGGCATACTACTCTTAATCATCACTAAACTCCCTCTCGGTTACTTGCTGAAGAGGCTTTTTCCGTTCCTGTTCTTCTTTGTCTTTATCCTGGCAGCGCATTATGCAAATATTCTAGCTGGATTATTCACTATATGGAGATTTCTGCTGCTTGTCTTGTTTGCAGCTGTTCTACTCTGGACCACTACTATAAGCGAGATGGTCTCTGCGTTGGAGAAATTGCTTTCGCCTTTACGCTTTTTCGTCTCTCCACGGGACATCTCCCTCATGGTGGCTACAGCTGTCCGGTTCATCCCTCTTCTTATGCATGAGACGTCACAGCTGAGAGATGCGCAGAAATCGAGAGGATTAAAGAAATGGAGATTTAGGCACGTAAGCCAATTAGTGCAGGGCATGCTGAAGAAGACCTTTCTGAAAGCAGGGGCAATTGCAGATGCATTGGATGCCCGATGCTATCGTGATAAAAATTATACAAGATATACTATACTGCAGATAAGCTATCGAGATATTGTAGCTGCTTTTGTTATTGCTCTTGTTCTGGTCATAGATATCCTAAAGATTCAATATCTTTGATGACTCCAGGGACAAACTTGAATTCTTTTATCTGTTCTTTTGTTATCCATCGATAATCAGAATTCTCATGGCATAGCTCGATGTTGTCAGAAGAAGCTTTGCAGAGATAGACCATGACCAGGAATCTTCTCCCTTCTCTTACCTCTGTCTGGACCAGCTTTCCTTCAGTCTCTAATTCAACATCCAGGCCAGTCTCTTCTTTCGCTTCTCTCAATACTGCATCTTCTGTTGATTCGAATTCATCCAGGTATCCTGAGCAGAATGACCAATGGCCTGGAAAGTATCTATCATCATCAGCTTTTTTGAGGATGAGCATCTTATTGTTATATCTGATGATACCGGTCACGACAAAATAGGTCTTCATTAGAAGAAGCAAAAAAGCTGAGCAATATAAAATTATGCTTTAATAAAAATCGACCCCTTTTTCAGTCAAAATCTAAAAATAATTCGTCCATCTCATGATGTGAGACGATCTTCTTGTTCAAGACAGCCATCTTCGGCTTCTTGCCGTGGGTTCCACGGACCATATCAAATTCAAATTCATCTTCTGGCATCATTCCCACCCAACTACTTGCTCTCTGATCGACAGGCGTTCAACCTGCGCCAGTCTCCGCTCCAATTCCTTGATCCTGATAGATTGCTCCTTGACGCGGACGTTCAGATTCCTCATCTGGTTCCAGCTATCATATTTCATAAAATCGATATCTCTCCTCACTTGAGCAAAAGAGTTCTGAAGCTTTCTCTGTGAAATCATTTAGACAACCTCCAAGTTCTCATAGTATTCTTTTCTGTGCATCTCTTTCTCTATCAAACGGGCTCTTTCCTCTTTAGTGAGGCTTCTTCCAGCCACTTTCTCGTCCATGAGTTTTTCTGTCAATGCCATTTTGAAAAAAGTGCCCAGGGCAATTTCGAGGGGATGAAGAAGAAAGTACCCCGGACTCTTAGTGTTATTACTGGAAAGTAGAAATCAGGTCATATATAAATGTTTCGCTTTATAGCTACTGCTAAGTGATGAAAGTATAGAACGAAGGATATTACCCTACCCTTCTAACTGGCGCTTCTCGGGGCATATCACTAATTCCGTAAGTCTTCACGGTGCTTTCTCGGAAATAATTGCCGATAATATGGATGAGATCAGGTGTTGTTAGGATAACAACCTCACGGGTAGTAATGTCGGGTTCGACTTCTGCCAAGCCCTCAAGAATCTCCCTTCTTACATCATCTTCAGTGTGATATGCATCATCCATTCTCGCTGCTTTTCTCAGCTGCATCAACGTCGCGAGAGCAACAACAGGACGATATATCCCTTGTTCAGACGTACCTAATGCAACAATTCTATCAACATATTTTGATCGTCCTTGATCATCTCTCGGGAAGTCTCCAATTTGATGATCTGCATAACCATGCATATAATCTGCAAGGAAGAAAGGATTGTCATACCTCCTTATATCCCTGGCCAAAGATTTTTTGAGTGCTTCGGGAAGATCATTTGCAACCAAATACACAACTCGGTCTATTGTAGAATCAGAAGGTGCTCCTCTCACGCGCTCTGCTAGTGCAGTCTCTGGCATGTGGGTGTCCCATTAGCTATGAAGTATTTAAATGTTTGTATTAATAGCTATATTAGTATACTAGTTCTATATAATCTACACTTTTTTATATATAAATGAGGAATCTATAGAAAATCACTTTCTTAAGGGAAATCTCATGAATTTCTTGCATTCAAGGCAGGAATAGGTCATTTTCCCTTGAGTTGTCCTGACTCTGAGATTCTTTCCAGGCATGAGAAATGAATAACAGTGCTTGCAGAATCTTTTCTGCAGGCTGGGGGTGATCCTTATCTTGTATTTCATGGCGATCCTTCTCGCTAGATAGACATATCTGTCTGCCAATGCTTTCTCTTCATCGAAGATATCTTCGGCCTGCTGGATGAGCTTCTTGATCCGCTGCTTAGCTACATCCAATACTATCTTTGAACGGCGGTGGTATTTCTTTGGCATAGCAGCTGAATAAGGCCCTCAATTATAAAATTTTTTAAATGGCAAAGGGAAAAAGGTCCCTATGTTCGGTTTTTTGAAGAAATTATTCAAAAAAGAAGAGGAAATCATCGAGAAGATCAAAGCAGAAGAATTAGGAATATGGTTTGAACATAAGGCAGAGCAGATCGAAAGGAACTCTACGCAGCTTCTCGACACATTCCGCAAACAGCTGAGCAATAAGATGGTGCAGGTACGAGAGCTGCTCAAGAACCTCGAGAAAGCCAGCTTAAGGAATTCTAATATCACGATCAGAGAGAAGCAGTTCATGGAGGGCAACCGGAAATCATATGTCCAGCGCACCTTGCTCTATCTCAAAGAGATCGATGACATGCTCGAAGAAGAGCTTCATTTCTTTCTCTATCATTATCCGCAGTATCTGGAAAATTTCTCGAAAAGCACCCAGCGATCATATCGAATCCTCCAGGAGTTCTTCTCGAACGAGACCAGAGAAATTGCACTGAAGATCAAGGAGCTGGACGATGTTGTCGGAGATATCCAAAAAGATGAAGAGATGCATAACTATAGCAAGATCGAAAAGATCAAGAAAGGGCTTGAAAAAGTAGTGCAGATGGTGCAGAAAGAAAAGGAGCTTGAGGAAGAGCTAAAAAAAGCAAAAAGGGAAGTGTCGACTATCGAGCAGGACAAGAAAACATTGGCTGATACCAAGAAATCATTGGAAGAGTCCAAGGAATTCAAGGAATATACAAAGCTTGAACAGGACATCGGACACGCAGAAGAAAAAATCAAGAAACTCAAGCAGGATATCTATGACCTATTCTCACCCATAACACGGGCATTACGCAAGTATCAGAGGATTGCTCTGGAGCATGAGAAGAAAATTGAGCATTACTGCCAGGATGCGTGGGATGCCCTGCTCAAAGATGAGGCTACAGATATCCTCCACATTGCCAAAGGACTCTCGACAAACATCAAGAACGGCAGCCTGGTGCTCAAGAACAAAGATAAAATTCTTGCATGCATCGATAAGATGGACAAGAAGTTCTTTTCAGACATGAAAAAGCAGCATGCCGATCATATCAAGAACAAGGAAGATATCCATAAGAAACTCAAAGAGCATACCACTAAAAAAGAGTTCGATAAAGTGGCGAAAAAAATAGAGGACCGGAAGTCCAAGATATCGATGACGAAAGAGATGCTGGAACGATTGACTGAAGAGCTGAATTCAATAGACCTTGTCCATATGAGGGATGAACTGAAGAAAGATATTGAACATCTATTAAAAGTAAAGATAGAATTTATGTAGTTTTCAAGGCTTCTAGCGCATCCAGTTTTCCAGAGGTGATATATTGGATGGATGCTCCCCCACCAGTCGAGACTTTTGCATCGACACCTTCAGCTGCAGCAGCCAAATCTCCTCCGCCGATGACTGCGTAGCCTTTTGTCTCTCCGATCGCTTTGACTATGGCCTGAGTGCCTTCCTTAAAATTGAATTCATAAGCGCCCATCGGTCCGAACCAGACAATGCGTTCAGCTTCTTTGATTGCAGCCATATCTTCTTCAGTCGGCAGGACATCAGCAATGATGTGGCCTTCCTCTATACCCTCTTTCGGGTTTATCACTGCTTCTTTCTTGAAGTCAGCTGTCGCTAACACTGCCTGTGTGGGAAAGATTATCTTCTCTTTCACCGCTCCCGAAATGATATCATTAGCCTCTTTGCAATAGTCTTTTCCTTTCTCCTCGCATTTGGAGGAACCAATCTTAAATCCAGCAGCATTCATGAAGACATTGGCGACAACCCCTCCAAGGATGATCCTGTCGAATGTCTTAGAAAACTTCTTGACTGCTTTGATCTTTTCCTTCAGCTTTGCGCCTCCGATAACTGCGACACTTTTTCCTGTACCTTCAACAATGGGTTTCCAAATAGAAAGTTCCTTGTCCATCAAAAAGCCAGCTGCTATCGGTTTTTTTTCTTTTGCCAAGGTCAAAGGAAGTCCGTATGTTGAGGCATGGGCGCGATGGGCAGTGCCAAAGGCATCATTTATGTAGACATCTGAAAGTTTTGCAAGACCTGCTACAAATATTGCTTCATTTTCCTGCTCGCCAGCGTGGAATCTAAGATTCTCTAGCAGAACTACATCACCATCGTTCATCGCATCAACAACAGCTTCAGTCTCGGCTCCGACACAATCGGGCGCGAGCTTCACTGCTTTTCCTAGTTTTTCTGATAATTTTTCGGCAACTGGCTTGAGCGTGAAATCAGGATTCTTCTGGCCTTCTGGCCTGCCTAGATGAGACATAAGGATGGCTTTGCCTTTGTTCTCCATTATATATTTGATTGTCTCTAGAGGAGCATCAATCCTTGTGGTATCTTTTACTTTTCCTTCTTTTATCGGCACGTTCAGGTCCAATCGTACCAACACCTTCTTTCCTGCAAGATCAAGATCCTTTATCGTCTTATAGTCTGACATAACGTCACCCCTTGAATCAATTGAAGATTGGTCCTATATAAATATTCTTACAGTATTGTGTAGTAATGCAAACTTTTTTATATCATTTTTATGGGGAGAACAGTGATGAAAGAAATGCGAAAGAAGCTGCTCCTTTTCCTTTTAGCAGTTGTCAGCATAGTGCTTATCGTGGAATTTATCTTTATCCTGTATAAACTTAATCCCTTAGAGTATCTCAAGACCCTTCCTATCATCAGAGAGATCATCACTGCAGTGGTACTTCTTCTCGAGAATAAGAATTATGTGGGTGTGTATCTATTCTTTGCTTCTGCTGCCCTGTTCTTCTTTCCCTCTCCACTGGAACTGTTCTATTATGGATTTCTTCAGCAGGACTTTTCCTTTCTGCCGTTGTATGCTGCAACTTTGCTGGGAATCCTGACAGCACAGCATATCAATTATGGCCTTGGAAGATTTTTCGGGAAATTACTCAGGAAATGGGTGAACGAGAAGACCATCGCTAAATATCAACGGAAGATCGAGAAACAGGGGCATTACTTCATCCTGGTCATGCATGCTTTTCCTCTGCCTTATGCCATCTTCAATTTCGTCGTCGGACTATCGCATTATAGATATGGAAAATGGCTGGCCATGGCTGTGAGTGGATTGATGTTCAATTTTGTCTTAATCTATTCGATATTTCTCCTGTTCTAGAAAAAGGCCTTCAGCGAAAGATAGAGAATGATCATGAAACCGATGAAGACCGTTATTTCTGAGGAAAGCCTTGCGAAATGAAGCAGCCTGACGTAGGATTCATTCTTCAACCTTGATCACCTTCAATCTTGAGAACTCTTCTCTGGCGCGCTCTTCTAATCTGAAAGATATCCTTTTTGCTGTTTTCTTCAATCTGGGTAGGGTATGAAATTCTAAAGAGTTCACTCTTCTCTTTGTCTTCTGGATATGGTCTGCAAGCTTCTTCAGTTTGAGCTGCTTCTCGGCGAGAGTCATGATACTGGGGAATAACGCACGGTATTTGACCAATGCATTATCTAATTCTACACTTTGGTCGAAATAACCAGGCCATTGATATTTCACCTCTAATTTGTCTATCTTCGGCACGGTGACACCCATGATCTTCTCCTGGGAGATATGAAAGGTAGAGTCTTCAGCCAACCCTAAAGAAAGGCGGTCGATATCGACCCTTCCTTCAATCGCGATGGCGTTGTATAAAGAAGCACGGGCTTTTCCCAGCTCTCCTGCGATCTTTCCCCTGGCCTCTTTGATCTCTTTCAGGACTTTGAAGAATTCCATGATCAATGCATCTCTTTTCTGCTTGAGGAGCTTATGGCCGCGGTCTGCCATATCGATCCTTTTCCTTGTCTTCAGCAATTCCATCCGGGTCGGTTTAGTTTGCATAGTACTTCTCGATGAATTCTTTGGAGATCCTCTTCAATTCTTCTTTGGGCAAGGTAGAAAGAAGCTGCCAGGCTTTTTTCAACGACTCCTCTATAGGGCGATCCTCATCATAGCTCTGATTGATGAATTCATGCTCGAATGTATCGGCGAAATCAAGATACTTCAAGTCGAGCTCTGTCAAGGATTCTTTTCCTATGACAGCAACCAAATCTCTTAGCGAGCGGCCGCGGGCATAGCCAGCATATAGTTGATTGGACACATCTGCATGGTCCTCTCTTGTATGGCCTTTGCCTATTCCATGGGCCATCAATCTTGATAATGAAGGAAGTACATCATTCGGCGGATAGATCCCTTTATGCTGCATATCCCTGGAAAGGACAAACTGGCCCTCTGTGATATAGCCTGTCAGATCCGGAATGGGGTGGGTTATGTCATCATCAGGCATGGATATGATGGGCACCTGGGTGAGAGAGCCTTTTCTTCCTTTAATGCGGCCGGCCCTTTCGTATAATGACGCAAGATCAGTGTACATGTATCCTGGATAGCCCCTTCTTCCTGGAATCTCATTCCTTGCTGCAGAGACCTCTCTCAGCGCTTCACAATAATTTGTCATATCAGTCAGGATAGCGAGAACATGCATGTCTTTCTCGAACGCGAGATATTCGGCAGCACTCAACGCAATCCTCGGAGTGATTATCCTCTCGATAGCAGGATGATTTGCGAGATTGAGGAACAAGATAGTATTCTGCAACGCGCCAGATTCCCTGAACTCATTCCTGAAGAACTGGGCCTCTTCGTGCGTTATGCCCATGGCCACAAACACCACAGCGAAATTCTCCTCTTTCGCAAGGACTTTTGCCTGTTTGACTATCTGAGCAGCAATCTTATTATGAGGAAGGCCTGCGCCTGAGAAAATGGGCAATTTCTGACCTCTTACGAGTGTGTTCATCAGATCTAAAGCAGATATTCCTGTCTGGATGAATTCTTTTGGATATTCTCTCCTGAACGGATTGATCGCAAGACCGTTGACATCGATACGTTTCTCCGGGATGATATCTGGCTGGCCGTCAATCGGCTCGCCAAGACCATTGAACATCCTTCCTAACATCTCAGGACTGACATTCAGCTTCATCGTATCTGCGGTGAAGCGTACCCTGGTCTTGAGGGTGTCAATTCCAGAGGTGCCCTGAAAGATCTGCACCACAGCTTTTCCTTTCTCTACTTGCAAGACCTGGCCGAGCCGTCTTTGATCATCGGCAGTGATGATCTCAACAATCTCGCCGAATGCAACATCCTCTATGCCTTCGACTACGATGAGCGGGCCTTTCACATCGGTAACAGAGCTATATTCCTTTATCATATTTCATCCTAGCTAATTTTTCATCCATCTTCGGATCCTTCAATTCTGACAGTTTCTTTCCTTGCTTGATATCTTTCATCAGCTTTTCATGATATTCTAAGATCTCTTTCAGCATAAAGAACTGCTTTTTCGGAGCGCAATAGGAGTCTACTTTATCATAGGCATTCTGCTGCAGGAAATCCTCTCTCAGTCTTTTTGTTGTGTCTAAGACGAGCTTGTCCTCTTCTGGAAGAGCATCTGGGCCGACCAATTGCACAATCTCCTGCAATTCTTCTTCTTTCTGAAGAAGGGCAAAGGCTTTCTCCCGTAGCTCTGGGAATTGCGGATCCACCTTAAGATAGAACTCTTTTACATCGTCGGCATATAGTGAATACGAGGTGAGCCAGTTGACAGCTGGAAAATGCCTTTGATATGCGAGAGGTGCGTCCAGTCCCCAGAAGACTTTTGTTATTCTCAGCGTATTTTGGGTAACGGGCTCTGAGAAGTCGCCTCCAGGGGGAGAGACAGCACCAATAACAGAGATAGAGCTTTCAGCATCATTAAGGGTGAGCACATTTCCTGCACGTTCATAGAACTCAGCAAGTTTCGAAGACAGGTAGGCAGGATAGCCTTCCTCTCCTGGCATCTCCTCCAATCGTGAAGAGATCTCTCTCAATGCTTCAGCCCATCTTGAGGTTGAATCTGCCATCAACGCCACATTGAAACCTTGGTCGCGAAAATACTCTGCAATCGTTATTCCAGTATAGATAGAGGCTTCTCTTGCTGCTACAGGCATATTTGAGGTGTTGGCGATCAAAACTGTTCTTTCCATCAATGGCTTATTGGTGCGGGGATCCATCAATCTTGGAAAATCATTCAGCACTTCTGTCATCTCATTTCCTCGTTCGCCGCAGCCGATATAGACGACAATATCTGCATCAACCCATTTTGCCAGCTGATGCTGGGATATGGTCTTTCCTGCTCCAAAAGGACCGGGAATACAGGCTGTTCCGCCTTTTGCCAATGGGAAGAACGTATCAAATACCCTTTGTCCTGAAATCAATGGCTGTGAAGGGGTGAGCTTCTTCTTGATCGGTCTTGGTACTCGGACAGGCCAGCTCTGGCTCAAGGTTATCTCCTCTATACCCTTCTTTGTCTCTATTTTCGCAACAACACTCTCTGCCCTATGCACACCTTCATAGATCTCTATCAATCTGCCTTCTTTGTCCGGAGGCACCATTATCTTATGCTGGATCAGCTCGGTTTCAGGAACGTGACCAATGACCTGACCAGGTAAAAGTGGGGTGCCCGGATGGACATTGGCCTTAAATTCAAATTCCTGTTCCTTGCTTAAGGAAGATGCTTCTATACCACGCTCAATAAAATCTCCAGACTGCGTAGCGAGATAGGGCAGAGGTCTGCCAATACCGTCGAGAATGCTGCCTAATAAGCCTGGGCCAAGATCGATGCTCAAGGGCAACCCTGTTGTCTCGATCTTCTCATCCGGTTTCAAACCTGTTGTATCTTCATAGACCTGTATAACCGCTAAGTCTCCTTTCAATTGGATGATCTCTCCAATCAGACCTTCTTCTCCTACTTTGACTACATCAAACATCCTAGAACCTTTCATGCCTTCCCCTATCACAACAGGTCCGGAAATCTTGTTGATGAATCCCATCAGAGCTGCACTTCTCCGCCGATGGCTTTCCTTGTTATCTCCTGCAGGTCATCTATCTTTGAAAAATCCTTCAATGTATCTGGAAATACAATGACATTCTCGTACTCTTTCAATTCAGGAACAAGATCCATGATATCTACAGTGGCTATGATAAAGGCATCTTTGTCCATCTTCTTGAGCAATGAGATCGCCTGCACTCTTGAGGAGACGGCATGGCTGTTCTTTATGCCTGCCAGTCTCAATCCGAGGGCGAACTCCTCATTCGCCAAGACGATCATATGACCATCTCCTTCAGTTCTTTCTTATCGAGCTGTGCTGTAATGCCTTTTGCGATGATGAGCAGATTGCGGAATTCCATCCTTTTCTTTGTGAGATAGGAGACCAACGGATAGGGGCCGATAGGATGTGAGAGATCTTCCTTCGAGACACTCGTTAAAAACCACCTATGCAGTTCCTGTTCGAAGCTGTAGAAATTGTCTGTCTTGTTGTATTTGGCCAAGGCGTTCTGCAGCGGCTGTTCTAATTCAGTAGACTCGAACGCATTGACGAATTCTTCCATGGTCTTCGCGTTGATCGCTTTTTCCTTCAGGGGAGAGTCAAGCTGCACTTTTTTCTGGATCTCTTTTTGTTTTCGTATCTTGCATTTCAAGAGCATGAGGATATTCTTGATGAGTTTTCTTTTTGCGAATATTCCTGCGATATGGTCCCTATCAGCGACCCTTAGTCCAGAGAGCGACTCATCAATGCCCTTCATCACTGTCTCTTCTAATGCAAGATCAAATTCCTCTATTGAGCTGATCTTCTGGTCGAAGATCTTTTCATATTCGGTATTGTGCAAGACCAGCTGCACATCTGCAAGAGTCTTTGTCTGATGAAGCCTTGTCAGCAGCACTGGATTGATCGATCCTATGGGCTCGACTAAACTCTTGTCTAGGTGGGTATTGGAGAATCGGGATCGGAAGAATGTCTTTAAGATGCGGCCTTCATAGATCTTGTCATAAGCATCAAATACGGGCTGGAACTTTTTCGGAGAAAGATTTTTTGTGTTCTGGATGGATTGGATGAATCCCTGCTCTACAGCCATAGAGAATTCCAGCAGGCTTTTCTTGTTGATTGTCCTGAGGAACTCCTGGGAATCAGTATTGTTCAGCTTAGCGACCAATTCAGGCAAGGAATCGCACTCTGCAAGTTTAAGGCATGCGTCATGATCCAGAACAGCACGTGATATGATCCTTGCGTTGGCATAGAGGAAAGAGCTCTGGCTGGCATTCTTATACAGGACAATACCTAGCGCAGCACCGGTAACTGCTGTTATGCCTAATGCGAGCTCAGCTACCATAGAATAACCTCCTCGCTATCTTATTTCTCAGCTCTTGCTTCTGTGCTTCAAGGAATCTCGTAAAGGTGAAATCCAATGTCAATGTATCTTTCTCAATGGTGATCCCGTTTATGCTGGTGTCAATCTGTATATCTGGAAATAAACCCCTATATTCTTCGAACGTCCCCCTCACCTTGCCTTCTCCAGATGATCTCTTGACCCGTTCAATATATTCTGGATTCTTCAGCACTTGTCCGGATCGTTCTTCGGCCTGTTTGAAGGCTTCAATGAGCAGATCTTCCCTTTTCTGCTCATATTCCTTTTTCGCATGCAGCACCTCGTCAGCCATAGTAGAGGTATAGACTTTCTTCTCTTCATTGATCATCTCAGATTCTTTCTTTCTTAACGCGATGTCGTGGTCTGAGTCGATAGACAAGCGGTCTTTGGTGAAAAGCTCAAGCTGCTCTTTCTCGAAATCATCAAGAAGCTTCTGATAGTGCTTCTTGAGCTCCTCTCTGAGCAGTTCAAGATTTCCAGCAGTGTTCATCCCAACACTCCAAGACCTACGACAAGCAAGATCAATGAGACGATAAAGCCGAAGATAGCTGGCGTTTCACACTGGCCGCCAAAGATCAAGCTTGGCGCAAAGGCATCTGGATTCTTTGCGGAGCTCACTATCCCTGATGCAGCCACTGTTCCCTGGAAGATGGCAGAGATGCCTGTTATGGCGACTATGGCTCCTGCGCCGAACATCGCCAATCCTTGAAGGGTGGTGAGACTCTTGACACTGCCGCCGAGCAGACCCGCACCCATGAGGATCAAGAGTGCGGTGATGAACGCATACACCGTCTGTGTCTGCGGCAGGGCCTGTAGGATCAAAGCTGAACGGAAGTTCTCTTTTTTTTCTGCGACCGCGCCGGTTCCTGCCAAGCCTGCAGTCTTCAATCCGAAGACTGTACTCAGACCTGCCACTCCCATTGCTAAAGCTGCTCCTGAAATTGCCCAAATTGTACCTTCAGTTACCATTTTCTATACCTCCGAATGGAACATATTTTTTTCCTTGTCCTTCATAGAATTTTGAGAAAAACTCAAGAAAGTGAAGCCTGATGGAGTGAACAAATGCACCTAAGCCATTCATCGCCAGATTGAAGAGATGGCCTATGATGAACACCATAGGGGCAGCTATCTTCCCTACAAAAGGAATGCCCCATACCATCAGCGTCATGAAATTTACCGCTAATGCGATGCCTGCAGTCCCTACAGCAAGTGCCATCAATCTGCCATAGGAGAATAAATCTCCTATGAAGCCAGTGAAATTGAACACTGATAAGAGAGAGGGAACAACTCCTGCTTCGTCATAGGTGAGACCTACCTGGAATACGAGCGAGAGCAAGAGCAAGCTGTAGCCGAATACAGGAATCTGCAGCACAAACATGATCAAAGAGAAGAGGAATAGAATCCACACCCCCTGCTTATGCAATGCGTCTTTGACTTTCTTCTTCTTCATATTTTCAAAAAAACCTACTGCCAATCCGGTGAAGAGATGGATTGCGCCAAGAGCAATTGCAATAACCAAGATGGTCGTGATGCTTCCCAACGAATCAAGGAGTTGAGGGACATTAAATCCTACTCGTTGAAAGAAATCTCCGAAATAGGAGCCGAAAAAACTTCCTAAGACAGCAGTAAAGATACCGAATGTTGTCAGGATGAGGCCGATATCTTTTGTTCTTCTATCATAGCTTCCTTTTCCCCTTATCAGGAGGAGGCCCAAGGCCAATAGGACGAAGCCATAGACGACATCAGTCAGCATGAAGCCGAAGAAGAATGAAAAGGTGATGGCAAGTATCGGAGTCGGGTCGATGTCCTTATAGCGGGGCAGGGAATAGAGTTCAGTGAACAGCTCGAACGGCTTGATGATCCTTGGATTTTTCAGCAGCGTAGGAGCATCTTCTGCTTCTTCATAGCTCAGATGGAACCCTTTGGCCTCTCGTCCGATGACATATTCGAATTCATCCTTGTTCTTTTCAGGGAGCCAGCAGTCCAGTACAGAGAAAGATTCGGCTCCTTTGAGCATCTCTAAGGCAGTTATCTTCTCCTTCCAGATATTCAACTCTTTCAGGAACGAATCGAGCAGGCGATGATTGGCCACAAAGAGACGGTATTGATCTTTCATTATCCTGTTTTCCTCTTGCAAGAGCTTCAGATTCTCATCTTTTAATGTCTTTATTCTCAGATGAGGAAGGATACCTTCTTTCGACAATTGCAAGGCATCAAAACCGACAGTATGCAGGCCTGATTCGATCTTCTGCGCATCCTCATGCAGGCAGACGACAATAAGCAGGCAGACCTTCTCATCAATGGGTTTGGTGAGTATGATGGCTCTTTCCAATGATAGGCGATGTTGAGCTGAGTAGGAGATTATTCCGGCGAATTTCCTGAAAAACTGTGAATCTGCCAGCGCATCTAGCTTGATATCAGGCAGATATCTCAGATTCTCTATCTCATAATCGTTCTTGTTCCTGTTTTCCTGGATAGCCTTGACCCTCTGTGCATTCTTTTTAACACGGTCTTCCATAGTATCGAGAATATCTGTTATTTCCCCGAACAATTCCTCTTTTTTCAGCTGGGCGACACTTTTCAGCGTGGTCTTTTTTGAGAAGAGGTCCTTGAAGAAATTCTTGGGGGTCGCTTTGCTATACTGGCCAAGGGTCTCTTTGAGGAATTTGACGCGGGCATAGAGGTTGATAGTCTGCTGCTCGTCTTCATCAAGGCTCTGCTCATCCAGATTCACTTCTGATTTTGTTAGTTGGCAGATGCCCTGCTTGTATAATGCAGAGATGACCTCTTGAGCATGGTCTTTAGGCAGAATCACTGAAGTCCTCACTATCTTTTCTGGCTTAAACATTTTTCAGAAACTCCTCAAAGATGATATTGATGGCATCATTAATCCTGTTTTTGACAGCATCAAGCTGGTGTATCTTCTCGCTATAGGACTGTCTCAATGAAGATGCTTCTTTCTTTGCCTCTTCCTGGGCTTTTTTCACCAGATTATGTTTGTAAGAGGATAGTTCAAAGAGCTCCATATGGTTCTTATCAAGAAGCTCTTTCTTCTGCTGCGAGAGGATATCTAGAAAGACCCTTTTTTTCTGCTCAAACGCTGACTCTTGACTCTTCTCGAAGAGTTGTAGCTCTTCCAGTACTGAAATGTCCATCCGTCACCCCTTTTTATATCTCTTCTCGGAAGGGGTGTTTTTAAATCTTTTGCTAGAGATTTTTCGAAAATCTCGCAAAAGAGCACACAGGGTATTTCGCTTCGCTCAATACCCTAAGGCAACCCCTCGTCGAGCAGCGCCAACTCCTACTTAAGTGGACTATTTGTTATAAGAACTTTTTAAAGAATACGACGATTAAGGTAACGAACAAGGCAAGAACAACAGCATTTATCAATGCGACAATCAGCCAGAATTTAGTTGACGGCTTCTTTAGCCAATTCTTGAATCTTTTCCAGCGCTTCATGTTTTTTTCTTTATGCGCTTCATCCTGAAGACATTCTCTCTTTCTGCCTCTTCTAGGCGGAGCTGGATAAAAGAGGAGGTCTTCTCCATACGCGGGATGACTTCAAACTCGAGTGCATTCACCCTTCTTTTTGTCTTTTCGATCTCTCTCAACAGCTTTCTCATACCAGTCTCGACTTCTGCAGCCTTGATGATCTTCTCGACGACCTTCTCATAGCCGGATGCTGCCTCATCCACTGCAGCTGAGCTGTATAGGCCATATCCCCTTTTCAGGGTTGATTTCTGCACTTCAATCTCACCGATATTCGGCACTAAAACTCCCATGATGTTCTTTGTGCCTATCTCGACTTCAGGAGATTTG
This sequence comes from Candidatus Woesearchaeota archaeon, assembly GCA_018221205.1. GTDB lineage: Archaea > Nanobdellota > Nanobdellia > Woesearchaeales > WJIZ01 > JAAOYF01. The sequence continues at coordinate 19,174 of JAAOYF010000028.1, forward strand.
GAAACAGCCAAGGCAATCGACTTTATCTTGAGATCAGATTCGAGCAGGCGGGCCATATTCATCTTGTCAAGAGCACTTTTGTACTCCTCGACAATCTCCCCTCTCAGATTCTTCACTTCTTTGAGGATGTCAAAGAAATCCAAGATGAGGCCGTCACGCTTTTTCTTCAGGAGATTATACCCGGATTTAGCCAGCTTGATCTTCTTCTTCAATTCCATCAATTCCGATCTTGTCGGTTTGACGTTCTGGGTCATTACGCTACCTCTTTCTTCAAGTCGTCTTCATCGACGCCGCCTTCAAGGGGTTTTTTGTATTTGGGTGTTGTCTTTCCTGATCCTGCTATTTTTTCTACATGATCTTTGTAGTACTTCTTCTTCAGGTCTGGGGAGATCCTTGTCAATTCATCCGGTGGAATCATGCCAAAAAGCTTCCAGCCCATATTCAAGGTTGTGGTTATTGTCCTGTCTTCATCTTTTGACTGGGTCACGAACACTTTCTCGAACTCTTCTGCGAATTTCAAAAGCCGCTTATCTCTTGCTGACAATGCTTCTTCACCGACGATGGCCACTAGCCCTCTTAAGTCCCGGCCTTCTGCATAACCTGCATAGAGCTGGTCTGAGACTGATTTATGGTCATCTCTTGTTTTCTTCGGACCTATACCAAGGTTCATCAGCCGTGATAATGACGGCAAGACATCAACCGGAGGATATATCCCTTTTCTGTGCAGCTCTCGGCTCAGGACAATCTGGCCCTCAGTGATATATCCTGTCAGGTCGGGAATAGGATGTGTAATATCATCTCCGATCATGGTCAAGATAGGGAACTGAGTGATAGACCCCTTTTTGCCCTTGATGACTCCTGCCCTTTCATAGATAGAAGCCAAGTCAGTATACATGTATCCTGGATAGCCTCTTCGTCCTGGAACTTCTTCTCGTGCTGCTCCGATCTCTCGCAATGACTCACAATAGTTTGTCATATCGGTCAGGACAACCAAGACGTGATAGCCTTTCTCGAATGCAATGTATTCTGCAGCAGTCAAGGCCATCTTTGGTGTAACTAGTCTTTCGACAGCAGGATCATCTGCTAAGTTCAAGAAGATGATTGCTTTAGACAATGCACCTGTCCTCTCGAAATCTGCGATGAAGTATTGAGCTTCTTCATTTGTTATACCCATAGCTGCGAAGACAACGATGAACTTTTCTCCTTCTCCAAGCACCTTGGCCTGTCGGGCAATCTGCAATGCCATCTCACTATGAGGCAAACCAGAGCCTGAGAAAATAGGCAGTTTCTGCCCTCTTACGAGGGTATTTGTCGCGTCAATTGTTGAGATGCCTGTCTGGATAAAGTCTGCAGGAGTGTCTCTTGCGTATGGATTGATGGCTGCTCCGATGATATCCATCTTCTGCTCTGGAATTATGGGGGCCTTTCCATCAATGGGCTTTCCAGCGCCGTTGAAGACTCTTCCTAACATATCTCCAGAAACACCCAATTTAAGGGTCTCGCCAAGGAACTTCACTTTCGCCCCTTTTCCGATTCCTGATGTGCCCTCGAAGATCTGGACAACGACGAGATCATCAGAGGTATCAAGGACCTGTCCTGTCTTGACCTCTCCTGAATCCAGCTTGATGCTGACGATATCAGCATATCCTATGGGCTCTGTCTTCTCTACGAAAATCAGAGGACCGGCGACTTTGGTTATTGTTTTATATTCTTTCATTATAATCACCCTAGTGCTGCGAACTCTTTTGTCATACTTTTTTCAGCGTCCGTCAGGATCTTCTGATAGTCCTTATCGAACTTTGAGTTCACAATCTCGTTCTTTGACTTCACTTCAAGGATCTTCTGGATTCTCATCCCTTTGCCCAGGGCTTCCTGTCCAAGGTCCCTATATTTGAGAATAGTCTTCATGATCGCTCTTGTTTTCTTCAGATCGCAGAACGTATCAACTGCGTGGAACGCGTTCTGCTGCAGGAAAAATTCTCTGATCATCCTGGCAACCTCTAAGGTCAGCTGCTCTCTGTCAGGCAGGGCATCGGATCCTACTAACTGTACGATCTGAAGCAGTTTCTCTTCTTCCTGCAAGATGCTCATGAACTCGGTCTGGAGCTTCTTAAAATCCTTTCCGACATTCTCTGCAAACCAGGGCTCTAGTGCGTCTCGATATAGTGAATACGAGGTGAGCCAATTGATACTGGGGAAATGTCTTCTTTGGGCGAGCTTTGCGTCCAATGCCCAGAACGCCTTGGTGACCCTTAGGGTATTCTGAGTAACGGGCTCTGAGAAGTCGCCTCCTGGGGGAGAGACAGCTCCGATAAGTGTTACAGATCCTTCTTTCTTCTTTCCTTTCGGAATGGCCCTTCCTGCCCGTTCGTAGAACTGCGCAAGTCTTGTTGCGAGATATGCAGGGTAGCCTTCTTCACCAGGCATCTCTTCCAGCCTTGAGGAGATCTCTCTCATGGCTTCAGCCCATCTTGAGGTTGAATCTGCCATCATAGCAACACTGTAACCCATATCCCTAAAGTATTCTGCTATCGTTACTCCAGTATAAACAGATGCTTCTCTTGCTGCTACTGGCATATTTGAGGTGTTCGCAATGAGGACTGTCCGATTCATGAGTGCTTTTCCGGATTTTGGATCAATAAGTGCTGGGAATTCTTTCAGAACCTCTGTCATCTCATTTCCTCGTTCGCCGCAACCGACATAGACGACGATATCTGCGTCAGCCCATTTAGCCAATGTCTGCTGAGCAACGGTTTTTCCTGCTCCGAACGGACCTGGAATGGCTGCTACCCCTCCTTTTGCTAGCGGGAAGAGTGCGTCGAAGATCCTTTGTCCTGTTATCAATGGAACAGTCGGATTGAGTTTCTTTCCAACAGGCCGCGCTTTTCTGACAGGCCAGAGCTGCTTCATCTTTAAGATAGTGCCGTCATCCAATTTTCCGACAGGTTCGTCAACAGTATATTTACCTGAGGATATCTCCTTGATCTTTCCTTCCTTGTCAAGAGGGACCATGATGCTGTGCATGATTCCAGGTGTCTCTTCGACTTCGCCGATAACTTGGCCAGGCTTTACTGCATCACCTTTCTTCACTTTGGCCTTGAAATCCCACTTTTTCTTTGGGTCCAAGCCTGGAGCTTCGAGGCCGCGGAAGATATAATCTCCCTGTTCCTGCTGAAGCACAGGCAGCGGTCTCTGGATTCCGTCGTAGATGCTCGTCAATAATCCGGGACCGAGTTCGATGCTCAGCGGCTTTTTTGTATTAATGACCGGCTCGCCAGGCTGCAGGGCAGAGGTATCTTCATAGACCTGGATGATGATCTTATCCCCATCTATCTGGATGACCTCACCCATGAGCTTTTCATTGCCTACTTTCACGAGATCGTACATGTTTGCACTGATTCCTTTTGCGACCACGACTGGGCCAGCAATCCTATATAAAACACCTTTTTCCATTATGATTCACCTTTCCATAGATCTACTCCTATAGATTTGATTATCAATTTGCGGATATTGTCTCCGCCTGCATCTTTTGAGAGTGAGATGAAGACCGGATCAACAGAGTCTTCGATGTCTGAGCGGTCTTGGGATTCCAATTTTTGCAAAACGCTTTCGTCGACAATGATGATGCCTACTTCTTTATTCTCTTTCAGCTGATACATCTTATCTAAAATATCTTTCTTGTCTTCTGTGTTGACCGACATCCTGATGCCTGCCAATTGGAATCCTAGCGTGAATGCCTCTGTCCCTATGCACGCCACTTTCTTCATGCGATCACCAACGGCTCTACTTTTTCCATATCCATGCCGAAATTCTTGGCTTTGACGATGCTCTTGATATTCCGTATCTCGATCTCTTTTGCGAACAGATAGCTCAAGATGACATTGACTGAGAGAGGATTCTGATGCTGGAAGAGAAGTGTTTTCCTGAAGAGATACTGGTTCAACGCTATTTCCAAGGGAATCAATGAAGATTCGTCAATCTCTTTTATCGGATAAGGAGATTTTGCGATCAACCTATGGATCTCTTCTTTTGTTTTTGCTTTGAGCAATGATCTCATAAAGACATTGTCTGATCTGTCGAGAGTGAAGAAAATATGCTTCTTAATCTCATCGCTTGCAAAGTTTTCTTTCTTCAGTCTGAAAAATGTCAATAAATTCGTTGTCTGGATAATGCTCACTAAGAATTCTCTGAACAATTTTCCCTGCCGGGGAATGTTCTTCGCGAAATCGAGGAGAGTTCTGAAATAAAAATGATCCAATGCAGTCTCGACATCTACCAATTGCTTTGAGGGCAGCTCTTTGTATCTAAGATAAAATTCATTCAGAGGAGGTTTCGCTGATTTGAACATCTCCTCATTCTCTTTTTTTCTCATCAGGTCCAGGTCTTGCTCGGACAGCAATCCTATGGGCAAGAGCAATGCTTTCAGCTCTTCATCAGGAAGATCAATGGCCTTTGCCCGCAATACCACTTTGATATTGTCGATGTCAAATTTGAGAAGATAGGCATCGATGACATCATTGAAATAATCCGGAGAAATCCTCTTTAGCTTGGCAATGGTGTGCTTGAAATTCTTGTTCAGGGCCTGTTCTATGAGCTCAAGGCCAGAATACCTCACGCCAAGTTCATTCATCTCCTTACTGTACTGCGTCTCTCCAAGATAATTGGAGATCTCTGCAAGAGACATCTTCATGAGTTTCTTATAATCTGCTTTAGGTATGAGTAATGTGCGCATCACCGCGGTCCTCACATAGGTGTAAGGACTTTCCCATAACCTCATCTTACCTTTTTTCATCTGAACAACTCTTGTGCTATCTCCTGCAGATATTTTTCTTTGATACCTCCAACCACTGTATCAAAAGAATAATTTATGCTGACACTGCCATCACTGTTCTCAGAGATCAATCCACCATCTATATCTCCAACTGTTGCTTTAACTCCTTTGAGGAATTTCGCGTCCTGCTTGTTGCAGTATACCCGAGCTATCTTCATCTGTCTCTGAGCTTTCTTGAGGATGCTCTTCAGATAGGATTCTCTCTTTTTTGAAAGTTCCTTCTTCGCTTCCTGAATGGCTTCTTCAATCAACTCCCGTTTCTTCTCGAGCACAAGATGGGCAGCCTCTCCTTGAGACTCCGCCTCCTTGATCTGCATTCTGCGCTCCTTCTCTTCTTCAAGAGAATTCTGCAGATGCTTTTTCTTCTCCTGCACGAAATCCTTGAGTTCCTGCTCCAGTTGCTGTAGTTTGTTTCTGGTTTCTGTCTCTATCTGAGCGATCTCTCTGTCTCTACTCTGTTCGATATCCTTCTTGATTTCTTCAAGTCCCATGCTTATCCAGCCATACCGATGATCAAAATGGCGATAACAAGTCCGAAGATAACGATTGTCTCTGGAATAACGGTCAAGATAAGACCTTTTCCGAACAACTCTTCTTTCTCTGCCATTGCACCTATAGCTGCGGTACCAATTCCTTTTTCAGCCCATGCTGCTGCAAAAGCTGATGCACTGATAGCGATGCCTGCTGCGAGAGCAATCATCCCTGTACTTCCATTTGTTATTGCGGCTCCAACTGCCATGTTTTATCCCTCCTTATAGCCAAACGGCTTAAATCTTATTCCGCCTCCTTTGTAGAACTTACTGAACAGTTCCACATAGTGGAGTCGTAATGAGTGTAAAAAGCTTCCTAACATTCCTATCCCTATGTTGATGATATGGCCGACAATCAATAGGAGTGCACCCCAGACATAGCCAAGGCCTCCAGCTGCGAACAGCGGCGCGGCCTGGTCGTTGATGACCAATGCTAATCCTACTGAACTTAATCCAATTGCCATTAATCTTAGATAACTAAGGATGTTGCCGAAGATGCTCGGAATCTCCACCAATCCTCTCACTCCTTCTCCTTTGTAGAGCATGAAGAGTGATAGTGCAAGGACGATCCAGCCCACTATGGGCAAGAGCAGGATGACTTTTGTATAAGATAATGCGAGCAGTGCTACTGAGGCCTGCAGGAATATCCAGCCGAACTTCTCGTAAAATGCTGTCATGAAACCATGTGCCCTGAATTCATTGATGAAGCCAGCGATCAAACCAGCATTCACATGGATAACGCCTGCAAAAAGTGCAGCGATCATCAAAGGCTCCAATGCGTGATGAGGATTTCTGCTGATCAAGGGATGCCAAAATTCATAGCCGAAAAATTCTCCAAAGATCAATCCGAAAAATATCGTGCCGAATGAGGCAAAGATGAGGATATTGAAAAATCTCTTGAATTGAGGCATGGCTTTCTTCATAAACCAAAATAGTACCAGTGTAGTAAGGCCGTAGCCATAATCTCCGAGCATGAACCCGAACAATAACGGGAAGGTGATGAACATGAACCACGTAGGATCTATCTCCTTGTACTTCGGCAGGGTATAAAGGTCGAGGAAAAACTGGAAGCTATTGACGCCCTTCTGATTCTCGAGCTCTATCGGTACTTTGTCTTTCTTGTCTATTGCATGGATCTCGACAACGAGCCTATCATTCGCAGCGTTTCTCAGTTCTTTTATCGAATGCTCGATATCTTCTTTCGGGACAAAACCCCAGACAACAAATGCTTTGTCTGTCTCCTGGAATCTTAATGGTGCTTCAGCTTTCTCAAGCTCATTGCTTAGGAGGAACTCATAATCAGGCAGCTTCTTCGCATATTCTTTCTTCAGATTTATGCGTTTTCTTCCGATACCCTTAAGATTGGACTGCGCTTTTGCCACTGTCTCTTTTATCCTCTTCTCAGAGCTTTGTTTCATATCTGAGAAATCGATGGAGATGAAATCATGGGCAGTGAGCATGGATTTTGCAGAATCAAAGAAAGAACTGTCGATGAACAGGGCAATGACAGCTTTCTTTTCAATGATCGCCTTTCTCAATGAATACTTTGTCGTCTTTTCTTTCAGCTTTGCTTCGAAAGCCTCGATGTTTTTGATGAAGCCGACAGTATAGGAGAGGGTGCTGTATTCCTGAAATGCATCCAGATCAAGCTTCAATGCTTTGAGGATCTTTGCCTTTTCGAGATGGTCCTGCTGCTTTCTCAGGATATCGTTGCTTTCTTTCTCCTCATCGGCTATTTTGATGAGCTTTTGAGCGAGAGCTTCGATCTCTTTGGCGATCCCCTTCACTGATCCCTTCTGGGCAGCATGCTCTTTTCTGAGCGGGATATTGAATTTTGAGGCAATAGCACGGATCTTTACCAAGGTAGAAGAAAGAAGCTCTGCATCGGGCAAGGATGAGCCTTTCTCTGCCTCATTCTGGCCTTCTACGATATGGAGGATCTTCAGTTCCTGCAGCCTGGCGATTATCTTCGGCATGACAGCCTTCGAGCCTACCAGACGTAATTTAGTCATGTCATTAATCATTTTATCTCTTCTTCAAATTTCTGTACTACAAGAGAAACCGCTTTTTGCATGTTCTTCCTGGTATCCCGTTCTAGGGCCTGAGCTTCACTCTTTCCCTTAGCAAGGCTTTTTTCCTTGATCTTTTCCATCTCTTTGTCATACTGCTCTAATGTCTGAGCATGCTCTTTGTCTAATCTTTCCTCTTCCATCTGTTTCTGTCCTTGGATCTTATCAGAAATCTCTCTCAGTCTCAGCTCTGCTTTTTTTCTTGCCTGCTCAACCTTTTTCTTGGCATCAGTCTCTGCAAGCTTGATTTTTTTCAGGATTGCATCCATATTTCCACCCTTCCGGCTTGATTTCTGGCCGTTATATAACGTTTTGCTCTTTAGTCTATGAAAAGTATTTAGTTCTCTATCTTTTTGCTGATCGACCAGTCTAAGATGATCTCTCCGATGCTATGGAAGAGACGGCTGATCCGATATTTGTTGAAATTCTTGATGGTGATCCCTTTTGATTTCATCAATATAAGCACTGTTTTCATGAAGGAAGCCCCTTTTATATAATCGAGATCATTTATGTTCTCGAGGACATCCTTCAGTTTTTCCACTATCTTAAGGACTTCCTGCAGATATGCTTTATCTTTTGGATCAAGCAGAATGCTGTAATCCACTATCCTCTCAAGCTCAGTGGCTAACTGGACAGTATAATACATATCGATGGATTTTAGCGTCGTGGGTTGATTGAGGACCAAAGCAGAGATGACAGACTTCTGGATAAGGATCTTGCTCCTGTCTATCTCCTCTTCATATTTCTGGATCAGGCCTGCGTCATACTTCTCTATGAATACATAGAAAAGGTTCTTGATCTTCTTCACCATGGTCTTCAACAGTGAATCTGGTTCGTGGATGGTCATGCTTGATTCATAGGTGACATGCTCTCCATCCAATTCGACGAACTCCAGGGCGGAGATGATATGTTTCTGCTCGAGGATAGAGGTCATGTCGATCTTCTTGTCCAATTTGATATTAAAAGAATGGGTAGGGTTGACATAGCAGGCCATGATGATATTTATCAAGGCGTCTTTATATTTTGAGGGAACAGTGAGGTCGATGTTAGCGAGGCCTTTCTCTTTCAATTCAGGTGTTATCAAGAGAGAGCCATCAGCATTTTCTCTCACCGCAATCTTGGTGTCAGAGTTGATCTTGAACTTTTTGCACCAGCTTGTAGGCAGATAGACATAGTGCATCTTCCCTGTACGCTGGATATTCCTTATCTCCATGTATTTAGGAGTAAGTATAGTATATATAAATATATAGGTTTTCTTGAATATCTATGAGATAGAGCTTATAAGCTCAAAATTTATTTATAAAAAAAGAAGAATTATATAATCATTCACGCTTATTCATAATATGCCTGACCATATCGATCATCCGGTTGGAGTAGCCCCATTCGTTGTCATACCAGCCTGTAACCGATAATAGATTGTCTTCTATGACTTCGGTCATCAAAGAGTCAAAGACACAAGAATGGGGGTTGCCGATGATATCTGTCGAGACCAAGGGTTCGTCAGTATATTGCAATATCCCTTTCATATGGTGCTCTGAGACACTCCTGAATAATTCATTCACTTGATCCTTGTTCACCCTTTCCTGCAATTCTGTCACGAAGCTCACTAATGAAGAGTCAGGGGTGGGTACTCTGATCGCTGATGCGACTAATTTTCCTTTCAGATTCGGGATGACTTTCATGACTGCTGTCGCTGCTCCAGTCGATGTCGGGATGATGTTTATGGCAGCCGCCCTCGCCCTTCTCAAATCTTTATGGGAAGAATCAACAGTCCGTTGGTCTGCGGTATAAGAATGGACAGTTGTCATGACTCCGCCGATGATGCCATAGTTATCATGGATCACTTTTGCCATGGGCGCAAAGCAGTTTGTCGTACAGGATGCGTTGCTGACAAAAGCTTCATTATTGTATTCATGCTCATTGACACCTTTGACTAACGTCTTGATGCCTTCATCGTTTCCTTTTGTCGGCGCTGAGAGAAGGACTTTTTTTGCTCCTGCATTCAGATGTTTCTGCATGCCCTCTTTGTCTCTAAAGACACCGGTGCATTCGATAGCGACATCAACATCCAAATCACGCCAGGGAAGCTCCTCTGGATTTCTTGTCGAGAACATCTGGATGTCCTGATTGCGGACGTGTAATTTTTTTTCATAAGCCATCAGCTCATGAGGGAATCTTCCATGCACTGAATCATGCCTTAACAGATGTGCTAAAGCCCAAGGATCATTAGGATCATTTATACCGACGAATTGGATATCTGGATTGTCGATTCCTGCTCTCAGAACTAATCTTCCTATTCTACCGAAACCATTGATTGCAACCTTAATCACTCTACCACCTCTTTTTTTACTTTTGGAAAAGGAGTTTTTAAAGCTTTGCTATAACTTCATCAATCTCGTTTTTCAGCTGATCTTCCTGTTTGAATCCTATCAGTCTTGCCACTTCTTTTCCCTTGCTGAAGACAACTAAGCAGGGAATTGATCTTATCTCGTATTGTACTGCCAGATCTTTCTGTTCTTCGGTATTGACTTTGCCGAATTTCAGCTTGCCTTCATACTGCTTGCTCACTCTTTCGAATACAGGGGCCATGGCCATACACGGTCCGCACCAGCTTGCCCAGAAATCAACAATAACAGGCAGATCAGATTGATCCACTTCTTCCCAGTTTGTCTTTTTGAGTTCTAACATGGTTCCACCTACATATCCTGAATAAATATTCTATTTAATCTTTTCCCCTGCGATGAAGATACTGCTTTCTCTCTCGAATAATAATATACGGTTGTACAGGATCCTTGTCTTGATCGTATGCGGGCCAGGCGCGATGAGCCTATTGATATCGAATTCACTTAACGGAAGGGTGTAGGTGAAATCTCCTGTGAATCCTAATCCTTGATATTTTGCTGCGAGCAGCTCTCCTGATGCTATCTCATAAGGTTGATTTGTCTTTTGGATGAATGATTCCACTGTAAGAGAAGCCATCTGATCATCCAACTCTATCTCGACTATCGCTTTGAGGGGAATGATCTCTTCTGACGTTGTCTTCAGGGAGATAGCCGCATCCACTTCTTGCAGCCCTTCAGGCTGCAATATAGCTAATCCTGTTGTCGTGGGTTTCATCAATAGAGCAGCAGCGAAGAAGATGAGTATGGAGATAATAGGAAGCGCCATTGAGATGATCTTTTCTCTTTTCATTCTTTTCTTATCTTTGCGACGAAAAAGCCCTCTGTATCATTGTCTTGGGGCCAGATCCTCAGGCATTTCTCTATCTCTTCATTATATGATCTTCCTTCGAATTCTAAGATGGATGGGGAGGATTTCAGTCCTTTGAGGGAGACGGTCTCGAGCTTTGCATTCCCGTATCTCTGCAGAAGGAAATCGATGATGCCTTCATTCTCTTCTGGCTCCAACGAGCAGGTCGAATAGACCATTGTCCCTTTTTCTTTAAGACAGTTGAATGCTGTATCGATCAGTCTTCTTTGCTCTCCAGCTATCTTTTTTACCATGTTGGGGTTCCAGATCCTTAGCGTTTTGAGGCTTTTTCTTATCGTGCCAGTTCCTGAACAGGGAGCATCTACCAGGATCCTGTCAAATTCAATCCCTGCTTTTGCGAACCACTGGCCTTTCATCATGGTAACAATGGTGTTGGTGGTGGACATCCTCTGCAGATTGATGCCTAATGCAGCCATCCGTGCTCCGGTGAGATCATTTGTCACCAATGCCCCTCTGTTTTCCATGTATTGCGCAATCTGGGTCGATTTTGAGCCAGGAGCTGCGCACATATCCAATATGAGTTCCCCTGGTCTGGGTTCTAGAACCAATGGGGGGATCATTGAGGCTGCTTCCTGGATGTAGATATAGCCTAACTGATGCTCTCGGGTGTTACCGACATCTCTTCGATAGTCTTCGCCCTTGCCTTTATGGTCGATCCAGAAGCCTTCTTTGCACCAAGGTATGGGATCTAACTGCCAGACCTTTTCCATTCTTTTCTTTACTTCTTCTACTGAGATCTTCAAGGTGTTTACCCTGATGCTTCTTCTGAGAAATGATAATGAATATTCTTTGAACGGCTCCCAATCTGTCAATAGCTCATATCTTTTCTTGAACTTATCTTTTATCTCGATCTTGTCATTTGGGATGGCTTTTGGCATACGTCTAGAGTTATCAACACCTACTTAAACTATGCCGTTTTTTTATGTCCTACTACTTAATGGTAACAAATGCAAACACTTATATGAAGATAATAAATTCTATCCCTATGGAAAACGAAGACCAATCTACTTTGCCTTTTAATTTAGATAATCTTCTCTATGTTTTAAGAGCAGATATTCCTATTGTTCTTATGAGCTTTGCTGCGGTTGCTAATGGTGATGATTTTTGTCTTGCACATGTTATAAGGGACATAAATTCAAATTTGTCAAAGGGTCAACGACTACCTTCAAAAGTGATGGCCCGTGCAGCTGAATGGCTTACCCAACAGGGAATATTGGGAAGGACCTCTAATAAAAATAGGACCAAAGGACAAAATACACACTATCGTCTCAATCCAGAATATCAAACCTTTGGATTAGCAGCACAAGGATTACTCTATACTATCGCACGAACTGAAATCCCTATGAATAAGCTGGTAGGCCAATATTATCCACATACGCTAGAGGGAAGTAAAGGACTTCAAAGCTGGTGGGCAGCAATGCATAAGATTCACGAAGCAAGGCCCATGCACTCATCAGATCTTAATGAATGCCAATACTTAACCCTTACAGATCTGCTTGATCTTCCCGATTTACCTATGAGAGACGCTTTACATGAAAGAGTGAAACAACTGGCTGAATATGGTTGGGCACATTTGGTAGTCAATCCTTCAGAAATTGGTACATTTACGCATGCATTGATGAAACGACTCGATACTAAAGGGGCCCATAATGTAAATACTCCTCTAGGGAAGATGAGAAGATATGCAGAGAACAGTGGAATTATTTCTAATGAGGGAGTGTCACCTAAACTCTATGGAAGAAGTGCGATTTGTAGGGATATGGAAAGGTATGGTACTACTCAAAGATCGGCTACAGTTATTATCGATAGATTGAGACAGCACGGCGCTTATCAGAAAGTACATCCTCCAAGGACTCTTGAACTGCAATCAACACCGATGGGTGTCCGCGTTTTTTCAGCATTTGATGATCAAATTACAAACATGTTACTGGTCTATGATAAACGTGGAGCTGTACCGGATTTTCAAACACCTTTACTGAGATTTGGAATAGATCGGGCAGCAGCGATTGCTATTCATAATTATACGGAATCTAGAAATATCAAAGGTTCTTAACCATGTAACATCCTTCTAAATTATAACTCATTTTTCGATAGTATTCTCTCACACCGACTCCAGAGATGACGACTATTTTATTATAGGAATGCTTTTTGGCAATGTCTTCTGCTTTTTTCAATAGTTTTTTACCGATGCCCTTGTGCTGGACATCTCCTTCTTCGCCTATTTCGGCAGCCATGCCGTAGACATGGAGTTCTCTTATTAATGCAGAAGAGTCTGTTATCTCAGGCCGTAATTGTTGTGAGGGAAATCTTAATCTGCAATAACCGATCAAGGCGCCATTCTTTTCAGCGACGATGAAGAATTCTTTTCCTTGGGAAGCTTCGTATTCTTCTATTTTGATCTTATAGCCTTTTATGGTCTCTTTAGTTCGGCCTATCTCTCTACAACGGATGCATCTGCATGTTATCCCTTTCTTCTTCACTATTTTATCGACATACTGCCGTAAATTAGTTTTATCAACACCATCTTCTGTCATGTAGGTAGGAATGTCTCTCTGGACGCGCATCATCCTGCACCATTCAGGAATAGAAGGTTTGAATTCAGCTATGAGTTTGGCAGCTTCTGCTGTCCGTATCGGTTCAAACTTTCCTTTTTTCCAATCTTCATAGAGCTTTGTGCCTTTCATGACTAAACACGGATAGATCTTCAGCATGTCTGGCCGGAAATCAGGATTTGAGAATATCTCTTTCAATGACTCCATGTCTTTCTTTCTCGTCACTCCCGGCAGGCCAGGCATCATATGATAGTTGATCTTGAATCCTAAATCTTTGAGGATTCTCGTCGATTCTCTACTGTCTGCTAAGGTATGTCCTCGGTTGACTGCTTCCAACACTTTATCATAGACTGTCTGGATCCCTAGTTCAACTCTTGTGCATCCTAATCGTAACATCTCGTTCGCATGATCCAGCTTTGCATGACTTGGCCTTGTCTCTAAAGTCATGCCGATCTGTCTTATGTCGCTTGTTTCGTTCTTCACCTGCTCTTTTTCTAGTCCGCATTTTCCTTTTTTCTCGAGCAGTTTATCGTGTATACGCTTTTGCCTTTTCGGATCATTGATATCTCCGGGTAGCTCAAAAAATTTCTTGAAAAGATTGATCTTGAATTTTCCTTTGTCGAAGAATAATCTTGAGAAATCGTTCATGGCTTTGAAGGTGTACTTGACAAACTCTTCCTGGAACTCTTTCGATAATGAGGGAAGGGTGCCGCCCATGATTATCAGATCGACTTTTTCAGGTGTATGTCCAGTTACCATATATTGCTCTAATCTATTCATGACTTGAAGATAAGGATCGAAATTATTTCTTATTGCTCTTCTGGTCGTGGGCTCTTTTCCAGTGTAGCTTTGAGGGACATCTCCAAATGCTGATTTCGGTCCGCCAGGGCAATACGTACAGGTGCCATGAGGACATTTATGCGGTCGAGACATGATGGCGACAGGTGCAACCCCCGAGATGCTTCTTGTGGGTTTGGTGAGAAGAAATTTCTTGACATCCTTTTGCTGAGATTCTGGAACGTTGAGGAGAATCTGGATATCTGTTGGAATGTAATGGAGATTGTGCTTCTTACAGAGCTTGGTCTTTATTCTGGCCAGCTTGTCCTTATTCGGCTTTTCTTTCTTTATGATGGAGATTAGCTCCTGAAAATACTTCTTTTCCATGCCAAAAGAAACTTCACATCTCTATAAAAATCTATTCTATAACTTCAATAAACGGACGGACGCTTTTCCGTGCCCTTTCTGTCAAGAATTCTATATCCTGCTTTGATTCTGCTGGCCAGGGCTTGTTCAGGTCTAATTCGACAATCTCTTCTTTTTCAATCAGTTCTTGCATCTTTTATCTCCTTGAGTTCTTTGAGGAAATATTCCAGGCAGTCCATACCGCAGAATGATGCCCTTTTCTTGAAATCGTCAGGACCGAACAGGATGGTGAAATTATTTACTTGTTTTGTATCCATCTCTGAAGAACAGGTTGCGCAGAACTGCTTATGCTGCTTCTCGAGCTCTTTGATCCTTGTGTCGAGGAGGGTAAGGAAAGAGCCATCAGATTCAAAATCGTTTTTCAAGCTCAGAAGCTCATGGTAATCGAGGTTGTAGAGCATTGTCTTGAATTGATATGTCATTGGGCCACCTTAAAAAAATAGGGGTCATTTGACCCCCCGAATTCAAAACCACGCCAAGGAATGTCATGTATGAGGTTCGAACTTAACGTACCACTTATTTGCATCAGGATCGAAAGCGAAGACCACGTTGTATTTTCTGGTTTTATCCAGGGCGAAGAGAAGAGGCATAGGTATAGTTGTTTCAAAGCTTGAGCCTCGCCTGTAGAGCTTCCGTCTGAATTCTGTTGGTGCCATTTGTGAAAATACTTATTTTCTTTCTTATTAATTTCCTTATATTTAAGCATTTTCATTTGCTCTTACGCTTGCTCTTTCGAAATACTTATTTAAGTATTTCTTTATCTCAATATAAAAATACTTATATTTAAAGGTTCTGATTTCAGCTTGTTTTTCAGACGAGCAGAGGTTTTTTAAGTGAAACCGGCTGACACTTTCTATGGCCTTTGCAATCATTGTTTCAGAGCAGGATCCTGCAGGGATGAATATCAAAGCAAGGTTACTTGAGAGTTATGGGTTCAAAGAAAAAGGTGAATTTGAAGGAACAGCTGTTTTCGTTCTCGGTGATACTACACTTTATACTATCAAAGGTCCATTGATAACTGCAGAAGGGATCGATAAACAAATCCCTGAGGATTTTCTTATCTTTGGCAGCAAGCATGCGAGCAAAGAAGAAGTCCATTCTCTGAGCTGCCATTGCACTGGAAATTTTGGAGAGGCAAAGTATGGTGGGCAGGATAAGAAATTGAGCATGGGTTCTGCATTGATGTTGAAAAAAGCGTATTTGGAATTATTACGACATAAAGAAGAAGTGCCTGATCATCAGATCACTTTAGAGGCGACGCATCATGGTCCTTTACTGGAGAAACCCCACTTGTTCATTGAGATCGGTTCGACTGAAGAGCATTGGGGGAATGAAAAAGCAGGAAAGATCATTGCTCAGACCATCATGCATCTGATTGAAGGTGAAGATCTAGCGGAACAAGAGATTGTCTTTGCAATCGGAGGAACGCATTATTGTGCGACCTTCAATAAGATCCTTCAACGGACGAATCTTGCTTTTGCTCATGTCTGTGCGAAATATGGATTAGAACATCTTGACGAGGAATTGATACAAGAGGCATTTGAAAAGACTTCTGAGAAAGCAACGTCTGTTCTTCTTGACTGGAAAGGATTGGGAAAAGAAAAAGAACGGATCAAGAGCTTATTAGAAACAATGGGTATAGAATATAAAAGATCAGATAAATTATGATTTCTTCTCTTCTGGCTTGGCAGCTGGTTTCTCTCCAGGCTTGGCATCGCCTTCTTTCTCGTCAGGCATCAATTCTTTGATGATTGGATCAGGGATGCCGTCGTCTTTCATGCGCTTCTTGATGACATTGGCCTCTTTTCCTTTCAGCTCTTCTAAGATGGCCTTTGCTTTTGCTTCGAACTCACTCTTTCGAGCTTCCATCTCTTCGGCAAGCTTCTTCTTCTCTTCTTCCAGATGCTTCTTCTCTTCTTCAGATAATTCTGTCTTACCTGAAGCGATCTTTTCGTCGAATTTACCGGCGTTGATCTCAGCAATAGCTTCATTAGCGGGCTTTCCCTCTACAAGTATGCCCATGGATTGGCATGTTCCGCAGATCTCTTTGACTTTCTCTTTTGTGGTCTTGCCAAGAGTAGCGTCTTCTTTCATCTTTGCAATCTTGATGATCTGCTCTATGAGTAAATCTGCGACTTTATCAGTAAGAGGATTTCCTGCTCCTTTCGCCACTCCAGCCTCTTTCTTGATCAAAGCTGTAGCAGGCGGAGTTCCTACTGTTATCTCAAATTCTTTTGAATCAGAATCGACAATGACTTTTACAGGCACTTGCATGCCTTTGAATGACTCGGTCTTCTTGTTTATCTCGGCAACGACCTGGCCAATATTCACTCCTAATGGTCCTAGGGCTGGGCCTAAAGGGGGTGCAGCTGTCGCTTTGCCGCCTTCAACCAATGATTCTATAGTTTGTGTTGCCATCGTATTTAGGACCTTCAGCCAATTTATAAAGTTTACTCAGAAGAATCGTCAGTTTCTTCATCGCTTTCCCTTCTTATCACCTTCACTGCATCCATCTTCACAGTGATAGGAATGGGTACGGCGGATTCAAGCAACTCTACTACTACCTCTTCTTTCTGTTTGTCAATCCTTGTTATTTTCGCGTTTTCACGCTTGAATGGACCACTGATGATCTCTACAATATCATTCTTCTGGATGTTCATCTCAGTCTTGACCTGTTCAAGCATATGCTCGATCTCTTTATAATCGATGACATTAGGCAGAACGCCTCTTGCATAAGGAACATTGAAAGCCGATTGCTCTGCATCTGATCTTGAGCCTGCTTCGACGAAGATATAGCCTCGCATGCCATGCGGCCTGATGACTGCATAGACCTCTAATTTCTTCCTTTTGGCATTACTCGTAACGAAGTCCATGACTTGGTCTTCGCGGTTTGCCGTTGTCCTGATTGCATATATCTGTGCTTCCATTTTAGACCGGGAAAAATAGCTGTCTTGCGATTGAGATGACAAAGCCAAGAAGGCCGATAATAGCCATCCCTAAAGCAGATGCCTTGACGATAGTCATGAACTCCTGCCTGTCTGCTTTTTTTGTCACTCTCAAAACTCTCCGACATTCAATCGCGAATGATTTGAGCTTCTGTATGGGCTGTTTCATTTTATTCGATGAATTCTATCCCTAACTCCTTTTCAATCTCTTTTCTTTTTACGTCTGATGTCTTGAAATCATGTCCGAAAATCTGTGAGGACTTTACTCCTGTAACGATGAGCATCACTCTGACAGTTTTATCGAGGTCTTTATAAATCTGTGCACCCCAAATCACCCTGGCTTCATCACTCAGCCTTTCTGTAACCGCTTCGACGACCTTTCGTGCTTCATCTAAGGTCATATCATCTCCGCCTGCGACATTGATCAATGCTCCGTTAGCATTGCTGATATCAACATCCAATAATGGGTTGTTTATTGATTTCTCGACAGCTTCGATAGCCCTGTTATCAGTATCTGATTCGCCCAGGCCAATCAATGCGACACCGCCGCCTTTCATGACTGCCCTTATATCGGCAAAGTCTAAGTTGACCAATCCTGCTTTCGTGACCAACTCTGCAATCCCTTTGACTGAATTGGTCAGGATCTCATCTGCGACTTTGAAAGCAGTGTGAAGCGGTAGATCGGGTGCAAGTTCCAGTAATTTATCATTCGGGATGACGATCAAGGTGTCGACGATCTGCTCCATCTTCTCCAGACCAATGACTGCATTATCATATCTTCGATGGCCTTCCATAGTGAAAGGCATAGTAACAACACCGACTGTAAGGGCACCTACTTTCTTGGCAGCCTCTGCAATGATAGGAGCTGAGCCGGTCCCTGTTCCACCACCCAGGCCGCAGGTGATGAATACCATATCAGCACCCTGCATGGCGTTTCTTAAGTCGTGCTCGTTCTCTTTGGCTGCCTCTTCCCCTAATTTCGGATTGGAGCCAGCGCCCATTCCCCTTGTGGATTCGCGGCCAATGAGTATCTTTTGATCAGCAGTCGTATAGAGCAGATCCTGGGCGTCTGTGTTGACAGCAATGGCCTGTGCGCCTTTGATCCCTACTTCTGCAATTCTTGTTATAGTATTATTGCCACCGCCACCAGTGCCGATGACCTTTATCTTTGCCTGCTGATTCGCAAGATATTGCTCTAATTCAGCATCAGCTTCGTTGAACGGCTGTTCAGCCTGTTTTGCATTTTCGATTATTGAGTCCATCATTCCACCTCAAATCCCACTACTTCAAATCTGAGGATACTCCTATATAAATTTATTTATTACTCTCCGGTTGTGCTTTGAATGTCACTTCCTTGATGGAAGGGATCACTTCTTTGATCTTTTTCATCACTTCAACCTGCAACGGCTTCTGGAGAGTCATCTCAACCTCTGCCTTTCCTTCTTTTATACTTGCCTTAACCTCTTTATGGCCTAAGCTGATCTTGAGGAATCCTTTGAGCTTGTCGATATCATCTTCCACTTTCTTCAGGATCTTCACTTGGTAGATGAGGGTCTTTCCAGACAATGGATGATTGAAATCAACCAATATCCTGCCGCCTGTAACTGTCTTTATCACTCCAGTCAGGCCATCCACATTGATCTGCAGACCAGGCATAGGATCGATCTTTTGATCGCGAAATTTTCTTGCCGGGATGAGCTGCACTAATTTAGCAGATTTCTTGCCAAAACCCTTTTCTGCAGGAAGTGTGATATCGTATTCTTTACCCACTTCCTTATCCAGAAGTTCGTGCTCAAGGCCCTCTAACAATTGGCCCTGACCCAGGCAGATGACAATTGGTCCGAAGATGGAAGTAGGAGAATCTATTCCAGTCTCTTTTGCCAGCTCTTCATTTGTGGTGTCAAAGACCTGGTGGTCTTCAGTCTCTCCCGTATAGGTTATTTCGATGAAATCGTTGTTCTTGAACATTTTTTAGTTCCTTCTAGCTCGTCTTAAATGACTCAGAAGAATTTGTTTTAGTGTTGTTATTTGATTTATAAAGGTATCGGATTGCTAGAAATGTGCTCGGCCTATCTTGAGCGAGAGAATAAATTTCCTCGCAGTCTCGATCTGCTTGTCATGTGTGAAGTTTCTATCTTCGTCCATGACTTTTCCCATCCGTTTGCATATGTGGTGGAAGGGCTTTCCTGCATGTTGAACCCATTGCCTACCGATGAAAGAGACTGGGTCTGACAAAGGCTCAGGATTGACTTCTTCAGGATGCAATGGGGTTGCTACACCATATTCAAAAACTGCCATCAGCTTTGGAAGAGCTTCAATGAGGAAGCCTGCATTGTCTCTATAATGCGTAGGTAGAAATCTTGCCATTATATTCCTGACTTCATGCAATTGTGTGACAAGCATTTGACTGAATTGTCCTTTATGAACCTGAAGCAAGCTGCCACTTACTTCATCATAGTGTTTATCGAAACTCTTATCGAATAATCTTGCCAATCTACCTTTCTCATCAATTCTCAGTTCAGCATGTACAAGAAATATATGATTAAAGTCATCTTTCGCTGCTTCAAAATCTAATTTTTGAACTATCTTTCTAACTTTGGGTTCTTTTACTTTCTGCTCTGCTTCGATGGCCATTACTTTCTCACTTTCTTCACTATTTTCTCTATCGCTTGCTCTGGTGTTATGCTTGTTGTGTCGATGATGAGGTCGAAATCACTTTTTGTAGGAAAATCGATGCCGTAATATTCTTTATACCTGATATTCTCAGACCTCATCCTTTCTTTGACATATTTTTCTGCCTCTTTCTGGCTCTTGTATCTCTCTTCTGCCCTCCTATGGCCTATGATCCTCTTGGCAGCCTCTTTCAGATTGACATTCAAGAATATCTTATATGAATCCGGGATGAAATGAAACCCTAACCTGGAGTCGATGACAAAACCGTCATGCTCCTGTCCGAACTTCACTTGCTTTTCGTCTAATTCTTCATCGATGGTCGAGTCAACCTCAGCCCTCTTCGAGAGATCCATGATGGTGAGATGTCTTTTCTTCGCGATCCCCCTCATAAAGTCGCCGATAGAAACAAATTCCAATCTCAGTTTTTTAGCGAGCATCTTGGAGACGGTGCTTTTGCCTGAACCCACAGCCCCCGATACCGTGATTTTCATAATTTTGCCAGAAGAAATATTCTTTATAAATGTTGTTAATTTTTGAGCTGTTAAGTTAGCGTCATCTGAGGTATAAAAAAATTAATCCATAAAATATTTTGAATATTTATTTTTTAGATGTGATAACTTTTCTTTATCAATCTGCTCTCCGAATTTCTTTATGACAGTTAGATATGCATCTACTCTACCTAAATTACTTTCTGGTGCCGAATTATAATTTTCAATAACTGCTTCAAATTGTTCAACACAGTATTCAAAAATGTCTTTTGCATCTACCATTTATTCCTCCTAATCCCTCTCAATAATCAGCTTTCCTTTCTTAACTTCAGCTTCCAGTTCTTCCCCTTCCTTCCAGCCCAATTTCTCTATGGTGCTAGGCTTTACAACAATAACATACTTAGCATATTCCTTATCCCCTACTTTTCGAGAAAGCTGTTTTTGGAGCTTCATAATGGGTATAGGTACCTACTAGTATAAATAATTTTCGGTACCGAAGGCTTTTACAAAGAGATAATTGAACTGTAGAGTAAAAGTCAGGAAAAGCTAAATTAATAAATAAATATTTTTATTTTTAGAAAACATGTTTAATGTTTTGCTAATTCTTTAAATAATACTTCGTCTTCTTTAAACACTATTTCTTTAGCTACTTTAACCAATTCTAATAACTTTTTATCGTTTTTAGAAATTTCATAAACTTCTTTTTCTGTAAGTTTATATGTATCCTTTTTTTCTTCATTTTTCATTTTCATCATTTTCCAGAGTTATAGTAACAAAAACACCATTTAAATAATTTGCTATATCTTTATCTTCAATCATAACACAATTCCTATCCAACCATTCTTTTATTTCTTGAAAAGTTACTTTACTTTCATATTTTGCGACCTCTAAAATAAAAGTAACTGCTTCATTAAATTGTATCCTCAAATGGCATTTATTGACTAACATAAAGATCTTTGCTATTGCATAAGCCACTCTTTTATTACCATCTGTAAAGTAATGACGTTTAGCAAATTCATTCAAGGCAAAGGTTCCTATACTAGTGGGATTTCTTTGGTTCTTATATTGATGGTTTATTAGTTTATAAGTTGAATTGTATATGCCTCCTCTATCCCTAATTCCATGTTCTCCACCACTTAATTCAATTATAGTGTCGTGAACCCTTATAATCATCTCTTCCATTTTTAGTACAATGCCTTTGGATATTCTTTTTCTAGGTTTATTCCAATAAGGACTATGGCATTTTGGGTTTGGACAAGAATTGGGGTTTTGTTCTTTTCTTCTTTTCCAAGTATGGTAACATCTAAAACAAAATAGTATATTATCATTATTAACCATATGTGTATTGTTAACCATATGTGGTTGGAAATAACCATATACATTTAAATCTTTCTATTGTATATTGTATGGTTATATCTAACCATACAATATATTAGCTACCTATCCTTTATAAGTATTTCGGTACCTAAAACTATACTTCTCAATAGATATGATTAGGTACCTAAGTATTTATATACGTTAGGTACCTACTAATACATATGAAACAAACAACCAAATGTAAGCATTGTGGCGAAAGCCACTACATAAAAAAGGGATTTCGTAAAACAGAAAATCGTGGCAAAATTCAGAAATATAAGTGCTTAGATTGTGGAATGTATTTTACTAGTGATGAAGGCTTTTATAGAATGAGAAACTCTGAAAAGAAGATAACTCAAGCCATAGACCTTTACTTCTCTAATCTCTCAAGCAGAAAGGTAAGAAACTTCTTTAGAAGGCATTTAGACCACAATGCAAGCCATATAACAGTATTGGATTGGTGTAGAAGGTATGTTCTAAAGGTACAGAAGTATGTGAATAAACTACACCCAGAATTAAGTGGAGAGTTCTATGCAGATGAAACAGAGATACCAAGAGGATGTAACACTAAAAGAAAAGGTGGCGATAAATTCTGGTGTGCGGTTGATTGGGGAACAAGATACATCAACGCTACTCTTTATTCACCTAATAATCAGAGTGTAGACGAAGCGGTTGAATTTTTGAAGAAAACAACAAAACACAGAAAGCCAAAATTTATCCAAACAGATGCAGCACAATTTTATCCAAAAGCAATGAAGAAACTTTTTAGTTCTTGTATCCCTCATGAAACTACATTCGGAAAAAGAACGACAGTAGAACATCGTATTAACAACGTCAGAAAGACAGGAAAACATAATGTAAGGATTGAAACCGTATTCTCGAAAATTAAGGACAGAGTTGATGATTTTCGAGGGTTGAAAGCGTTATGGAGTGCCCCTATCCTCATGGAAGGCATTATCATACAACACAACTGGATTGAAGCCCATACAACAACAGGAAGGATACCCTCAGAACTGGCAGGGATGAAGATTGATACAGGGGCTAATCGGTGGTTAGGGATGATTAAATCTTCCTTATAATTCTTAATTCCGTAAATTTTTTCTGTTTTTTCAGTTTTTCTAGCTCCTTTAAAATTATATCATTAATCTTTTTATTAAACTTTGAATTTTTTGAACTGACCTCTAACTTATCTTCTGCTATAGTAATCCAATTAGCATAGGAATCTCCAAACATCCAAAAAAGGAAAGGAGAGTAGATTCTTATTTTACAAAAGTTACTATCATAGTCAAAAGAATCTTTAATTTTTAACTTCTTGTTCCCGAAAAAGCCCTTCTTGCTAAAAGACTTTCTAAAAATTGCTAAAAGGTCCCTATTTTTAGCTAATTTAAACCTATAAGTGTAGATATTTTTTAACAAATCTTTATTATAATGGAAATGAAGAGCTACGGAAATTGTAATTAGAATAAGCCCAACAAGCGCCATTGAATAAAGTATAATGTTATTTGAAAGTAGGTTAATTGCTTGAATTTCATATGGAAGTCTTTCTGTTAGTGTGAGTGCTGAAAAATTTACTTCATTCCTATTTAGAACAGTTGTATAAGCTTGTGTTTCACTAATCTTCAACAGAAATTGTAATCCTGCTTCAACCATAAGGGAAATCCCAATACCTAAAAGAATTCCTGTGAAGAAAGTATTAATTTTTCTCTTTTTTTGCTGTTCATCAGGAAGCGTTAAATGAATATCAGTAACCTTATTTTTAATATCATCCAAATCCTTCTTAATTTCGTTTGTGTTAGTTGCCACGAATATCCTCAATATGTTCACTAGACATACTAAGGTATTATACCCCCCTATTTTAATAATTATCTCATTTACATATATAAATCCAGCGAGTATAGCAAAAAAAGACCATATCAATAAAAAAGGCAACAAGAAGTAAGTTATAACAACCCAGTTCTCCATCCGTAGGTGACGTTTACTTAACAGCCCATTAATTTTTCAGACCAGGATTTCCGCAGATCCTGATGGCAGTGACGAAGAGAATCAAGTAGAGCGTGATCGCGATCCAGGAGAAATAAACTCCCACCAGGGGTGATTGGACAATAAGATAGCTCTTGAAGTCAAACGGAATAGTAAGAACCTCGATGAGGATCATGATGGTCGCAGTATGGAACGAAAGAGAGAGCACTTGGGGGAGAGTCACGATGTTCTTCATCGGCTTGGCGAAGGCATAGAAGAGAAATGCCAGGGGATAGATGATCAGGACGTATTTGACCATATAGGTGAAGAAGAGGAAGACAAAAACACTGGGCAAGAGGAGCGTGAAGATCAGGATAGTAATTCTTTTTGAGCTTTCCCTGTCAGCGGTGAAATCATATTCACCGAGATCAATGGTCCCTTCCTGGAACCCTATATCATAGAACAGCCTTTCGTTCGTCAGGAGGAGCACTTCTGTGTCGATCTGTTTGGTATCGGTCGTGTCCAACGTTATAATAGGATTAGTATTGGGCAGGGAGACGGGCTGGGCAGTCTCGAAATCTGCCTTGATCTTCAGTTCTGCGATGTTCAAGAGAGCCTGATCGAGCTCAGTCTTTATCAGCAGCATCTTCGGAGCAGCGATGACCAGCATGAGCAGTAATGCGCTAAAGAGCACTGCGAGGAAATATGTTATTGCACTGGAGACTCTCCTCTCCCCTATATAGATATAATACCTCGGATGCAGACTCTTCAGGATAAGAAAGATAAAATGCTTCAGCTTTGATCTAACGCCCATGTATCTATGACCTCTTTTTCTAATGCTATGATATCATTTACCTTGTTTATATTTCTTTCGTCTATCATCTCCTTGAAGAGGACAGAGCTCTGGCGGAATTTTCCTGCCTGCTCCTTATCGTCCAGCCAGTCTGCCAGCGCTTTCCGGGTGATGAAGCCCTGTTTCAGCTGCTGCTCTGATAGCTCCCTTTTCAATACATTATGGCTGAGGAGGATATCTTTCCTTATGGTGACTTTTGCCTCTTCCTCGTCTATGGGATCACTTTCCCTCAAGACATACCAGGTGAACAGAGGGCCATAGTCATTCACCTCACTCAGCCATCCGTCGTAGAAATCCTGGGGAGTGATATCAAGATAAGAAGCGCCGGCCAAGGTGGGGTTGTTGATCTTGATATTCTGATCGTAGCCTACAACCGGAACGAAGATAGGGTCATGGAACTTCTCTTTCTCCTGCTGGTATCTCCGCAGCAGTTCGTGATGGAGGTAAAAACGGTCGACTGCGACTATAGGCACTGCATTGGATGAGGTTATCAGCTGGAGATAGACGATGCTGCCCTGGCCTTTTATGGGGGTGGCTTTGAGATCGTATTTTGCATAGAACTGCCTCAGCTTGCTATTCAGCTCTGCACTTGCGTAGAATGCCTTGAATCCATAAAGGGACAGGCGGCTGCCCAAGAATTCTTCCAGGGAGGCACCTTTATCATCCAGCTTAGCAGCCCCGGACAATGCGACGATAAAAGAATAGGGAAGATCAGGATTGAATCTCCTCATAGATACTGCAGTGGCAGCCACGAAATCAATGCACCCATTACATCCATCATAGATGTTCTCTACAGCCTTCACGGTATGGCTTGCTGGTGTCTCGGTCCTCAGCTTGAATTCAGGAAGATCTGTTGTCTCTTTTTCCTCAAATGTTCCGGCTGTGGAATTGAAGTCTTTTACACTCAACTGTACGGCTTGCGGAGTCTCATAGATGCAGCCAGCGAGAATGATAAGTGCAAGTAAAAAGAGAGTTTTCATGGTTGCAACAAGAAGGAGATGATTATTAAATGTTTTGGAAAAAGATGATGTCTTTGTCTTCTTCAATCTCGTTGGTTATCGAGAAGATTTTTTCTATTAATTCCTTTATCCTGGCAGTTTTTGAGCTGTTTTTTAGTGTTGTTAAAATAAATTTTTTCTTACCTGCCCTTCTTATCTCTTTCAGTCCTTTTTCGATGTCCTGGAAGTTCTGGATGGCTGTTATCGAGATGACATAATCGAAATAGTTGTCTGGATAAGGGATGTTCTCTGCTGGTGCTATCTTGTAGGTTATCCTGTCTTTTTGTCTTGCTCGCTCGATGAGTTTTTTTGCAGGATCTATGCCGAATCTTTTACAGGGCCAGGGCTCTGTTGTCAGGCCAGTGCCGCAGCCGACGTCTAATAACTTATCTTCTTGCTTTGGTTTGAGAAATCTTGCTATAAGATCTATCTTCTTTCTCTGTTCTGCTTCATGCAGTTCTTCATACCCTTCTGCTATATCATCGTAATAACCCATAGTTTCTGTAAATGGGACAATCTTTTTAAAGGTTAGCGGCTTAATTTCGGTGATGAAATCTGAGGTCATTGAACTGCTGAAGAAGTATACAGGTAAGAGGACAGTCTATCTGACGCAGAGGGGCAATAAATCGATCTTTCTTGCATTGAAGATCGTCAAAGCAATGGGCATGACCAAGATCATTGTCCAGGACCAAGGCGGCTGGATCACCTATCCACAATATATAGATAGGCTGAAGCTGCAGATGGTCGAGTTAAAGACTGACTATGGTCTTTTTGATATGAATTCATTGGGGAAAAGCCTTGATGGAGAGAGTGCTGTCTTAGTTAACGGCTTATCCGGTTATTTTGCCGATCAGCCTATGGGCATGATCAATTCTCTCTGCAAGCAGAAGAATGCTCTGCTGATCAATGATGCTTCTGGAAGCATAGGTACGGAGATTGCCCGTTATGGGGATATTGTCATAGGCAGCTTTGGCGAGGACAAGCCAGTCAATCTTCAGTATGGCGGCTTTCTGGCTTTTGATGAGCTGGATTTTGATAAAGGCATCTTAGATGATGCAGTGTTTGACGCTGATAAAATACAGCGACTGGCTGATAAATTGAAGCAGCTTCCTGAACGACTGAAATTTTTTGAGAAGCATACCCATAAAATCAAGAAAGAGCTTGCTGAATTTGAGATTCTTCATTCTGACAGGAAAGGACTTAATGTCATTGTCAAATATAAGGATGACCATGAAAGGGAAAGGATTATAAAATACTGCGAGAAAGGAGGATATCAATACGTGGAATGTCCTCGTTATCATAAAGTGAATGTTCCTGCAATCAGTATTGAAGTGAAGAGGTTAAAATGAAACTGCCAGAATCTGCTGAAGAATGCTTTTATTTTACAAATAGGGCTATTGACGAAAAAGGATATGCTAAAGCTTTTGTTTTAAAACCAGATTGCCCTAAGTGTGGCAAGGCAAAGATGGGCAAACCAATCGCTAAAGGCAAGGTCAAGATACGGGCTAAAGAATATGTCTGCCCTGCCTGCAATTATACGGTCAGCAAGGAAGAGTTTGAGCCGACCCTGCCGATGAACGTAATCTATACCTGTCCTTTCTGTGAACATAGGGGTGAAACCACAACACCTTATAAGAGAAAGAGGTTCAAGAAAGTGGATGCGTATGTGTTTGAGTGCGACAGTTGCCATGAGCAAGTCCCTATAACAAAGAAACTGAAGGATATCAAAGAAAAATAGATTTCTGCGTTATATTTATATATAGTCTATCTATCCTAGATATAGGTGATTTCATTCACAGGAAAAAAACGAATTGTGGTAACGTCAGCGTTGCCGTATGCGAACGGGTCCATACACATCGGACACCTTGTTGAATACATTCAGACAGATATATTTGTACGCTTTCTCAAGCTGATCGGTGAAGATGCTATCTATTGCTGCGCAGATGACACTCATGGCACCCCAATCTCTATCAAAGCTGAGGAATTGGGCATCAGTCCCGAGGAATTGATCGAGAAAGTCTCTAAAGAGCATCAAGAGGATTTCAAATCATTCTTGATCGAATTCGATTCTTATTATTCTACCAACAGCCCTGAAAATAAAGAATATGCAGATAAGATATTTGCTGCACTGAAGAAAAAAGACCTGATCTATACCAAAGAGGTAGAGAATTTCTTTGACGAAAAACAAGGAAGATTCCTTCCTGATAGGTATGTCAAAGGAGAGTGCCCTAAATGCAGGGCTAAAGATCAATATGGGGATGTGTGCGAGAAGTGCAATGCGACGTATAAGCCAATAGATCTAGTGAAGCCTTATTCGACAGTCTCTGGGGAGAAACCTATACGGAAGAGTTCTCTTCATTATTTCTTCAAATTGAGCGAGCTGGCTCCGAAACTTGATAAATGGCTGTCTTCGAATGAAAAATTGCAGCCTGAGGTCGTCAATTATGTCAGGAACTGGATAAAAGAAGGGCTGCAGGATTGGGATATCTCTCGAGATGGCCCTTACTTTGGCTTTAAGATCCCTGGCGAAGAGAATAAATATTATTATGTCTGGCTGGATGCACCCATCGGGTATATCTCTTCGACTCAGAACTATTGCAAGCAGCATGGTCTTGATGCTGAGAAGGATTACTGGAAGAGCAAGGATTCACAGATTGTCCATTTCATCGGCAAAGACATCATCTATTTCCATTATCTATTCTGGCCGGCTATGCTTTCTGAGTCTGGCTTCAATCTGCCTGATTATTTAGTTACTCATGGTTTTTTGACAGTCAATGGAGAGAAGATGTCTAAAAGCCGCGGGACATTCTTCACTGCCAAGGATTTTTTGAAGAGATATCATCCAGAGTATCTTCGTTATTATTATGCACGTGCTCTCAGCAGGAAGATGGCTGATATTGATCTGGATTTTGCAGATTTCAGGAGTACGGTGAACAATGAACTAGTCGCAAATATAGGAAACTTTTGCTATAGGGCATTATCGTTCTTAGAGAAGAATTATGATTCTTCTTTTGACAGCATTGAGGAGGAATCAGAACTGTTCGGAGAGATCATCAAGCTGACAGAGGAGATAAAAACAGATTATCATGATGCCAATTTCAAGAATGTCATCCAGAAGATCTCTGCTATAGGGAGCCTGGGCAATAAATACTTCCAGGATAATGAGCCCTGGAAACTCATCAAAGAGGATAAGGAGAAAGTGCAGCGTATCTTAGGGAGCTGTGTCAACATCGTGAAGATTTTAGGAATATTGATCAGTCCTGTACTGCCTGGATTCTTTGAAAAGCTGAAGAAACAGCTTGACCTTCCATCTTTAGGTTGGAAGGATGTGAATTTTGAGCTTACTTCACATAAACTAAGCAAGGTTTCTATCCTGTTCGATAAGATCGATGAGGAAGAGGAGAAGATCTTTCCATTGAATCTGAAGGTTGCGGAAGTCTTTGAAGTGAAGGATCATCCGAATGCTGATAAGCTTATGATACTGCAAGTGAATATCGGGAATGAGAAACGGCAGGTAGTTGCGGGAAAGTTCAAAGAGTATTCATTGGATGATTTCAAAGGCAAGAAGATTGTCCTTGTCACTAATCTGAAATATGCAAAATTGCGGGGAGAGGAAAGCCAAGGCATGTTGCTTGCTGGCGATGACGGCAAAACTGAAGGATTAGTAAGTACTGATGCTGTTGTTGGGAGCCCTATTGGTGTTGAAGGATATACTACTGGAACAGCCCAAGTGAGTTTTGACAGCTTCAAGAAGCTTGATCTGAAAGTCAAAAACGGGAAGCCGTATTATAATAATACACTGCTCAAAGCAGGAGATAAAGAACTGGTTGTTGAGAAGGTCAAAGACGGCATCATCCGCTAGTCTGCGCTAAAGTAGTGCAGGATTTCTTGAGATAGGTGTTTATTATCTTGTCGCAGACAGTATAATCTCCATCGATTGCAAAATTGATATAGCAGTTATCCCTTCTTGATTCTTTCTGGATGTTTTCACAGATGGCCTGGTTGTTCAAAGACTGAGCTACTTGAGTGAAGCACCTGTCTCTGTTGTATTGCTCTGTTATCTTGTCGCAGACAGCAGGATCACTCGATTCTTCTCCGATGTTCTCCAAACACTTATCCCTGAAGCTTTCAGGCAGCTTACTGCACTCTACCTTTGCCTGATTCTTGTCTGTTTTCGCCAGCTGTTTTATTCTCTCTAATTCATCCCACGGATTGGCTGTTGTCTGTTCCTGGCAGTCTTGGGAGCATGATTCTGTAGATTCATCTTTTGAGCAGATCGAATCTCCGCAGACACTTATAGGATCGTGCTTGCATTCAAAATCTGTCTCTGCATTGCAATAATCCTGGGTATTGGCATTATCATCCTCACAACTTGCTGGACAGTCTTTGCATGCTTTGCATGAGCCGCCGCAATCAATGTCTTCTTCATCCTGATTCTTGATGCCATCTGAACAGGTAGGTTGTTTATCTGATGTCACACTGAACTTTTTTGATGCCTGGGGAGACTGGCCGCTATATCGGGCAGTTATGGTAAGAGTATAGCTTCCTTCCTGGAGTGAGTTGGGCAGTTTTATTGAGAGCGAAACAGTATCTGAGTTCCCTACTGCTGCTGTCTGGCTTCTGAAAGCCACCCTTTTATCGTTCCGGTCGAAAACTTCTGCCTTGAGAAAGATATCTTCATCCTGTTTTGAATCCTTGGATAGATCTATAGATGCTTGTACAGATGCGCCTGCCTTCACTGTCGAATCAAGATCCATGATCCTCATCTCCAGGCTGTCAGAGGAGGCGTCAGGCCAGAACCAGAACAAGGCAAAGGCGCTTATCGCGACTACTATAATAATAAGGATGATGGTGCTGGCCAAGGACAATGGTAAGGTTGATCTGTGGCCCTGTACATTATATAATGCTTGATCGATGGTCTTTTCAGGGTAGCCATATTTTCTTAAGTACTGTTTTATGTAGCGTGTATCGTACCCTTGTTTAATCAGCTTTCTAATATAAGAAGTTAAATCTGCCATTTTCCTCTTTTTTTGTTTAAATCTGAAAGAGAGGTATTTAAAATTTTGCTAAAGAAAGGCAAAGAGGAGTATTAGCTATAGGTTAGAATGGCGGCTGTCGCATTGCTGCGCAATGCTCGTCGACCATGTCAGAAATCGAAGATTTATGAGCACACCAGAAATGCCTTGCATTTCTAAGTGCCCCGAAGGGGGCAACCCCCGGTCGACCAGCACCATGGCTTGAATTGATTTTCTTCTCAAAAGAGAGGTTAGGAAGAAAGCTTTATATATAATCTTTCTTAGGGAGTAGTTATGACTCGCAAAGGTCAAGCGACCATTTTCATAATTCTTGGAATAGTCATCTTAATCGGCGCTGGTCTGTTGGTCTATCTTCGTTCTGATGATGTCGACAGATCGATCGAGACAGAATTTCCGACTGAAGTTACTCATGCCGGACAACAAGAATTGCGTTCTTATATGGACACTTGTCTGAGGGATGCTGCTTACAATGGTCTTGAGATTGTCCGATTGCAGGCAGGACATATTGATTTTCCTCCAGGAACGTCTACTGTTCGTCTTGCCAATGATGCTGATGAGAAGATTGTTTTTGAGGACGGTATCAAGAAAGTGATTCTTCAACCAGATGCACAAAATGAGATGGCATATTGGTTTGATTCTAACAATAAATTAGCTATTCCTTCTCAAGCGTATGTTGAGAATAGTTTAGCTGAGTATATTGAGGACAGCATTGCCTTATGTGTTGATAATTTTGATTCATTCAGACAGCAGAATTATGATATCACCTTGGGCAATGTAGATGTGACTGTTGAATTAAGCGATGAAGTCCTTGTTAAGGTTGATTACCCTATTACGTTTGAACGAGGAGATGTTAGTTTTGATGAGAAAGAATTCATCCTTCGAATAGATGTCCCTTTACGAGATGCGTTGGAAATTGCGACTGACCTTACTTTGGCTGAGTACTATGGCAAATATCTTGAACGAGATGTTAAATATCTTATTTCATTATATCAGTATTCTGGTGGAGAAAAAAGCAGCTATGATCTCCCACCCTTAAGTCACACTGTGGCAAATGCAGACTGCAGCATCGTCACGTGGCAGACTGATGAAGCGAATACCTTGTTACAGACCAATCTTGCGAGCAATATTAGGTATCTTACTGTTAATGGTTTTGGAGATAATGCTCCTTTTGCAGAGAGTGATATAGCACAGGGAGTGTATGAAGGATTGACTCACGATCTTGTTTCCAAGCCCTATGCAGGAGTATTGATAGATTTTCTTTTTGAACAAAATAATGATTTTTCCATGGACATTTCTCCAAAACTAGGCACGGAAATCAAGCCCGATATTCATCGTGCCACTAATTTACGGTTCTTGCCTATGTTCTGCAATGTCCGTTATCGATTCAAATATGATCTTAAATTTCCACTCTTTCCCAAACAGACGTTTACCTTATCAAATGCTATCAATATTGAAGGAAAAACTCTAGAGCGAGAAAGAGTATATGAGTTTATTTCTCCCCTAGGAGTTTTTGTGTGCGGTAATCAAGAACGTGACTGTACAGGAAGTCCTGATGAGAGCTTCACTCTCGATGAAGATGCACTTGGCTTTGCCTTACCGCAAGAAACACTCTTTTGCGAAGACGATAATCAAAGAAGCCAACCAATGAAAATAACTGTTGTTGATAAGGTGAGTCAGGAACTTCTCGATAATATTCCTCTTTCTTATCGCTGCGGCAGGACAGAAGATGATTGTCTTTTAGGGAGCACTCAAAATGGAGTTTATGAAGGAAAGCTGCCATTATGCGTGAATGGACAATTATATGCATTGAAACAAGGCTATGCTGAAAGTTATTCTTTACTCACTACAGAGAAAGGGGAGACTGTTAAAGATGTTCGTTATGAAATATTTCCTTTACAACCGTATGAAGTAGATATCAAAATTGTTGATCTGCCTATATATATGTTTAATTATATGCGTACAAACGGATATACAGAAGCTTATTGTGAAGAGGAATTTAGAGTGGAGGATTCCTTTGATCCACAAGGAGATGAATTGTTCACCTTGGTTTCCGCTAAGGAAGGGGCTTCTGAGATTGCTTTTGCCTATCCACCTGACCCAGAACAAGAGCCTTTCACGATTGACCTTGCGCCTGGTGCTTATTCCTTTATCTACTATGTCCAAGGTAGCAAGATCATAGCAGATGGCTCTCTTGAAGGACAGACATTTAGTCTGAATAATGGAGGATTGTCAGATTATATTTATCCTGCGTATCCTGGAGTAGGGACAAGCTTCGGAGATGAAATTCTTGATCATTCAAAAATTACTTTCTATGTTCCTTTGGAAAGCACTTCTCGCAATGAGAATTTACTCAATGTCCATAGACTTATCCAAGATGATGAGTCTGTTAAATACACGAGGCAGTATGATCATGATTGTGATCCTCTGACTCCTATCATTAGTCGTACGCTTACGCTAACTAAAGAACAAATGCATACCTTGTTTAAACCGACACTAGAATGAAAACACTCCACTATAAAGCATTATTTATGATTTGCTTAGTGTTGACTCTTCCGTTCTATATTTCTTCTGCGTATGCTGTAACTGATCCCGTTGCAACTAATGAGGCACCACCCCTGCCAGGAGAGCAATGTGAGGATGTTGTCCAGAAAGGAGAGACGTTCCTTGATATTATGGATAGTGGCATTATCAATACTCTTGAAATTATCGCTTCAATCATGTTTGCCATTGCTCAAGTAGTGAATACTATTGATATGGTGTTGAGTGTCATTGGCAATATAACCGGCCATTCTGGGGCTAACTGGTGCTGTCGATTGCCACCACCTGCTGGAGAGGGAGTTTGTATTGGAAAAGCAGCAATATATACTAAATGGAAGAACTTAAAGGCGGATGTTCCTTTACTTGATGCTATTGTTGCTATTGGTAGTTGTGCCTGCTGCTCTGGAGGAGAAGGAAGGGGCGCAGCACTAAAAGCAACGGGAGCTGCAAGTGGAATATGTGGAGCAGGATTCCTCTTTGATGAATTAGGGGGTGCTTTAGGGGGAACTGATGATGGAGGCGTCAATCAGTTTAAGCTGAGTGCTTTTGATAATATCTATACTGCTGTTGGCTGTTTGTGTCCTACTGCAATTTTATTTAATCTCCGTAAATTAAAGACTATTTATCAAGTGAGGAATTGTTGTTATCAAGAAGCCTGCAAAGAAGGCTTTTCAACAGAAGTATGTGATCAGCAATACGATGAAGCTAATTGCATGTACTGGGAAGGAGCCCTCTATAAGAC
>JAAOYF010000029.1 GCA_018221205.1 Candidatus Woesearchaeota archaeon
ATCACTCTCTCTTCTCGGAAGCACTGGCAGCATCGGTACGCAGACATTGGATATTGTCAAGAATAATCCTTCTCAGTTTTCGATCAAGACATTAGCTTGCCATTCTAATATTGCATTATTGGGGCAGCAGATCAAAGAGTTCAATCCAGAACTGGTCTGTGTGTTTGACAAAGAGAAGGCAGATCTATTGAAGAGTGATGTTTCTGTTGTTTCTGGGATGGATGGATTGAAGAAATTAGCTAAAGAAGGGGACATGGTTGTCAATTCTTTGGTCGGCAGCATCGGCATATTGCCGACAGTAGAAGCGATCAAAGCTAAAAAAGATGTTGCGCTTGCGAATAAAGAGACTCTTGTTGCTGCAGGGTATATTGTCATGGATATGGTGAAGAAGAATGATGTCTCTCTTGTTCCGATCGATTCTGAGCATTCTGCCATCTTCCAATGCCTGCAGGGGCATAAGAATCCTAAGAAGATCATCATCACCTGCTCTGGCGGTCCTTTTCGTACAAAATCATTGGTCGAATTAGAAGCAGTCACTAAACAAGATGCTTTGAAACATCCGAATTGGGCTATGGGGAACAAAATCACGATTGATTCTGCTACACTGATGAATAAAGGATTAGAAGTTATCGAAGCGCACATGCTTTTTGGCATGGGTTATGATGATATCGATGTTGTGGTTCATCCTCAGAGCATTGTCCATTCACTTGTTGAGTTTAAGGATACTTCTGTTCTGGCGCAATTAGGCTGGCCTGATATGAACATCCCTATCCAATATGCATTGAGTTATCCTCAACGTCTTACCTCTGGCTGGAAAAGCCTTGATCTTGCTGCTGTCTCTCAGCTCCATTTCGAGAAGCCTGATTTAAGCCGGTTTCCTTCTCTTGCTTATGCCTATGATGCTGGCAAAGCAGGAGGGAGCATGCCTTGTGTGATGAATGCTGCGAATGAAAAAGCTGTCTGTCAATTCTTGAATGATGAAATTGCTTTCTTAGATATCGCAAGATTAATAAAAGAGGAGATGGAAAATCATACTATAATCAAGAATCCTGAACTGGATGAGTTATTGGCACTTGATACAAAGATAAAAAATGACTAATTATGCATTGATCACTGCTGCTGGCATCGGCAAACGGATGAATTCTGAGATGAATAAGATCTTCATGCTGCTTGAAGAGCAGCCTATCATCGCCATGGTAGTGAAGAAATTCAATGATTCTCCAAGCATCGATAAGATCATCTTGATTGCTCGTGAGGAAGATCATGAGGAACTGAAGAAGATCAAAGAGGATTATCAGTTTGACAAAGTAGAGAAGATCGTCCTTGGAGGAGAGAAGAGGCAGCATAGCGTGTATAACGGCATCATCTCTCTTGAAGGTGCGAAAGCAGATGATATCCTGGTTATCCATAATGGTGTGAATCCTTTCATCGATGAGAAGACTATAAGAGATTCGATCGAAGCTGCTAAAAAGTATGAAGCGTCTGTTGTCGGTTTTAAGGCACGCGATACTATCAAAGAAGTTGATGAGAAAGGGTTTGTCGTCAAGACGCTTGAACGAGATAATCATTGGCAGGTGCAGACTCCTCAATGCATCAGATATGGAACAGCTAAAAAAGCATTCAAGAAAGCATTTGATGAGGAGTTCATCGGCACTGATGATGTCATGCTAGTCGAGAGATTAGGCAAGAAAGTGAAGATGATTGAATGTCCTTATGAAAATATCAAGATCACTTTGCCGAATGATATTGAGTTTGCAAACAAATTACTGAAGCATTCCCGTATAGGATTCGGCATGGACAGCCATCGGTTTGTCAAAGAAGAGCAGAAAGAGCTTGTCATGGGCGGAGTTAGCCTTCCTGGGAAAGGTTTTGATGCAAACTCTGATGGTGATGTCATCCTTCATGCAATCTTCAATGCCATTTCCCAAGGTCTTGGAGAAAAATCCTTGGGGCATTATGCTGATGATATGTGCCAGAAAGGCATCACTGATAGTGAAGAATATCTTAAGGTCATGCTGAAGATCATGACTGATCGGGGATATAAAGTAAATAACATCGGTTTGATGCTTGAAGGCAAAGAACCGAAGATTCGAGATCATGAAGACAAGATCAAAGAGAATTTGGTTCGCATCTTGGGCATCTCTGAGGAGAATATCGGTATTACGGCCACGACTGGAGAGGGATTAAGTGCGTTTGGTAAAGGATTGGGCATACAATGCTTCTGTGTTGCTACGTTGAGTAAGAAATAAGAGGGGATTGAGACGGTCAAAAAGAAAGGATTTTTCGGCAAGTTATTTGATAACATTGACAAGAAGCTTGAGAAGAAGTCAAAAGATAAGAAATGCTGCTGTCAAGACTCTAAATAATGTTACAGAGAATTGTCGATTGGATAGTGTATTCTGTTCTTGGATTACATCCTGAAATGCGCTGGGTGGAATCACTTCATTTTTTCATCTATGATTCGATAAAAATACTTTTGTTGTTATTTGTGATGATCTTCATCATCGGATTTCTCAGGACCTATCTGCCCCAGACTAAAGTAAAGAAATGGATCAGCGGAAAGAGATATGGTGTAGGCAATGTAACTGCCTCTTTCTTCGGCGCTGTGACTCCTTTTTGCTCCTGTTCATCAATCCCTATCTTCATCAGTTTTCTAGAAGCTGGCGTACCATTAGGTGTCACGTTCTCTTTTTTGATCACTTCTCCATTGGTCAATGAATATCTTGTTGTCTTGATGCTCGGATTTTTCGGTTGGAAGATCACTCTGGCTTATGTGATAAGCGGAATACTTATCGGAACAATCTCTGGATTGATCCTTGGCAGGATGAAGCTTGAGAAATACCTGGTCAAAGACCTGATATCAGGAAAAAGGGCTAAAGATATTGTCTATGATCGAATCAAGAAAAGAGTAGCATTTGGATTCAATGAAGCGATCTCTATCATAAAGAAATTATGGTTGTGGATCCTTATTGGTGTAGGCATTGGAGCAATCATCCATAATTATGTCCCTGCAGAAGTGATCCAATCTATAGTAAGTAAAGGAGGAATATTTGCTGTGCCTATTGCCGTCCTGTTGGGCGTTCCTTTATATGGGAGTTGTGCAGCGATTGTGCCTGTTGCTGTTGTCTTGTTCCAAAAAGGAGTTCCTCTCGGCACTGCATTGGCCTTCATGATGGCTGTATCGGCATTGAGCTTTCCAGAGGCTATCATCCTGAGAAGGGCCATGAAACTGAAATTGATCGCCATATTCTTTGGGGTAGTGGCAATAGCGATAATCCTAACCGGATATATCTATAATCTCTTACAAATGATGCTTTAATCGAGATAGTAAGTTTTATTAAAAGAACATTCTTGGTCATGCTTATGCTAGGAAAAGTTTTTGGTATCGTGATGCTGCCGATCAGCATCCTGATCATTCTTGGGGAGATTGGAATTGGATTTAGCTTGCCATTCAATCTTGCCTTATTAGGGGCGATACTTATGATCGCTCTGCAGTTGGTCAATATGGTTGCAGCAAAATCACATAATGGCCACCTAAGAATTATGCAGATAGTTACCGCAATCTTCTTCATCGCACCGGCACTGGCGCTGATCGCTAAGGAATTTTTTGGACTTATAGTTGTTGATTCGCTGCCGCTTATCGTAGGGGTGATCATGCTCGCTGAAGCATTGTACGCTTTGCATTGATTGTTATCACTTATTAATAGTTACATATAGAAAGATTTATAAATGGATTATTGTCTTCTTAATGCATAGAAATTCATAGCTAAAATGAACAAAGAAACAATCCAGAATTGGGCGCGGGAATTAGTTGAAGCTAACCCAGATAATTTTCATTCTCCTGAGGATTATATACGCCATCTTGGAGAAGTCTATGATGTAGCAGAAGTTGTCGTGGGGAATATTCTAGCGAAATATCCTAATATTCCTCTCATTGCAGAAGAAATTTCTTTAGCGGCAGGACTGCATGATATCGGAAGGCCTCTAGAAAAGGATCAGACTTTTCATGAGTTACGGGGTGCCCGGTTAATCGAAGAAAATGGATTGACTAAAGGTGTTGCCCCTTCTTTAAGAGAGGTAGACCGGATAGCGCAGATGATCAGGCCCCATGGATTCGTATATGAGATGTGGCATGATCCAGATTGTGCTGATCAACGATCAGAATATGAACCATTGGATGATATCCTTTTATTGCCGCGGACATGGCAAGAAGCAATTGTCGCATATGCTGATATGGCAAACCTTGGTGGTGAACGAGTCCGTGTTGCAGAACGGATGGATGAACTGATACATCGTTATGAACATGATCCGAAGTACAAGAATGAGATGATAGTACGTACTGCTCAAACAGCTCTTGACCGTCTTTTATCTTTAGCAGAACGGGTTGAGCTGTTAGAACAAGGGAAAATGAATGACAAAGAGATCGTACAATATGGATTTCTCTGATCCTCTAAAAAGTATTAAATAGTCCTACGCTTATTTTTGCATCATGCTAAAAAAAAGGGGAACTTATATTATCTGCTTTTTAGCTTTGATTCTTATTGGCTGCCAACCTGCAGATGACCAAAAGTGTGATCAGGGTTTTATTTGGGATATCGATGATTGCTGTCCTGATGGGAATAACGACGGGAGATGTGATGTGATAGAAGAGCCTCGCTTAGAAGATGTAGCTACAAGAGATATCATCGCTGAAGAAGATAAACCCTTTGAACAAGATTATAAGAAGATGGGATTATTTGGAGGGCAATGTGAAGGCACTGGCTCTTTCAAATTCAAGACATTTCCTTTAGATATTGAGGATGTTGAAGCGATCATCCCTATGGGAAGGGTGCAGGATTCACATGTCACGCCGACAGACCATCAGTATATACTTCCTAAAGGCATCACAAGCGGCTCGATGTTGACAGACAATCCTGAACAGTATGAGATAAAGGCTCCGGCTGATGGATATATCATCAGTGTAGAGATATTCAAAGAGCCCATTGAGGAAGATTATCGGGACCAGGAATATGAAGATAATTACTTGGTCATCATGGAACACTCCTGTACATTTTATTCAGAGATGATCCACCTCTCTACTTTAAAGCCTCAAATTTTATCACAGATCAACTTTCAGAATCCTGATTCACAGCATCCTTTTGGCAGTGGCAGAGTAGCTGTCAAAGAAGGAGAAGTCATCGGTACGATGGGTGCACGATCATTTGACTTCTATATCATTGATACAGACATTAATCTGGATTATATCAATCCAGAACATTTCTCTGGAGATTTTCAGGCATGGAAAACACATGTTGTTGATACGTTTGATTATTTAGAAGAACCTTTACGAAGCCAGTTGCTTGCAAAGAATATCAGAAAAGTAGAACCTTATGGTGGAAGGATTGATTATGATGTTGATGGAACTTTATTGGGTAACTGGTACACTGATTGGGATCCTGAGAAAGTCCAAGAAATAATATGGAATTATTGGACCAGGGAAATCAGCATTGTCTATGATTATATTGATCCAAGTCAAATAAGGATCTCATTGGGAGAATTTGGAGGGTATCCCAGGGCTCATGGTGTTTTGGGTAATACACCCGATCCTGCTGATATTAGTGTTGAGGATGGCATGGTCAGATATGAACTCGTAAAAGTTGACTATTTTGACGAAGATGGAAATAAGTGGGAAGGTTTCAATTATGCAGATGGTGTCTATGCGCAAAATTATGATGAAGTCCAAGGTGTTGTTCTATTGCAGATGATTGAAGATAGCAAATTGAAAGTTGAGGTTTTTGCTTATGTTGATCCTTCTACAGTAACAGGATTTACTGATAATGCATTGATTTATGAAAGGTAGACTTGTTACGTTCTTTTCCGGTGTGAAAAATTTTCGTCCGAAAAGTCATAGAAATCTGCCGGAGTGTCCTACCTCGCCTTAAAAGGCGAGGCTTGAACGGACACTTCTTTTGATAGGCAGATTTCTAGGACACAAAAAGCCATTCATCTCCTAGCTAAAGCAAGGAGCTTTCTGGCTTTTTCGTGTAAAATTTGAGTTCCCCATAAATTCGCCCGAAGGGAGTCTAATTGTCCGAAAGATTAGGGGTTTCGTTCAAAAGAGCTTTAACGATACATAAAGAAAAAGTAATTAGGGAAAGTTTTATTATTTTGCATGAAAAGATATTTATATCTTCTAGTTATTATTTTCTTATGCTTAAAAAGAATGACAAAAATGACCATTACTATTATCATTGCAATAGATTCGGGGATGGGTGGCATTTCATTGTTCAAAAATCGGTAAAGGTACATTTATAAACCACTTGTTGTACACTGTTTCTATGAGAAAATTATTGTTGCTCTCAATTCTTCTGGTATTGGTTATACCTGCTTTTGCACAAATCTCTGGATTAGTGAATGACCAAGCTAATGTACTATCAGCCCAGGATAAAGCAAGGATAGAAAGTGTATTAAAAAATATTTACGATAGCAAACAAGCGGAATACGCTGTTGTAATTGTGCAAAGCCTTGAAGGACAGGATATAGAAGGTTATGCCTTAAATCTTGCCCAGGGAAATCTAGGGGATACAGAAAAGAATAATGGCCTCCTTTTGCTTGTTGCAGTTGAAGACAGACAGTATAGGTTTGAGGTTGGAAGAGGCATCGAGCCTATTCTCAATGATGCAAAAGTCGGCAGAATCGGGAGGAATTTTCTCGTTGAGAATTTTCAAAGTGGAAACTATGGGCAGGGTATTTTAGAAGCAAGTGTAGCTATAGCTGATGAATTAGGTGTTGGGCTCACAGGGGATATTCCGAGAGTCACACAAAGAAGATCATCATCGTTGGGCACCTGGATCTCATTTTTTATGTTCTTTATATTTTTCTCATCTTTATTTGCAGGAACGAGTAGAAGATACAATAAAAGAAACCGATTTTTTAATGCTGCCCTCATGGCTGGACTGATGTTTGGCGGCAGAGGCCGAGGTGGCCTTGGTGGAATGGGCGGCATGGGAGGAGGTTTCGGCGGTGGTGGATTTGGAGGCGGTGGAGCTTCTGGGGGTTGGTAAAATGTTTTTCAAGAATAAGATCAAAAAAGTACATAATGAAGACTTGCTTACTTGTCCGAGATGCAATGTCAAGATGGAAAAATTAAAAAAGAATGATGTTATCATCGATATCTGCAAGAAATGCAATGGAATGTGGTTGGATGATGGAGAGATCCAAAAGTTAGCAGAAATGTCAAAAGGTGAAAAAAATGGCAAAGAATAAGATGAGCACCGGGAAAACAGTACTCATTGTTGTTGCAGTACTAGTTCTTCTTAGCATTTTCTGGTTTATCGGCAGTTACAACGGCTTAATCAGGGCAGATGAAACAGTGAATGAAAAATGGGCGAATGTGCAGAGTGCATACCAAAGAAGGGCAGATTTAATCCCTAATCTAGTGTCAACGGTTCAAGGAGCTGTAGAATTTGAAAAAGAAACCCAGACAGAGATTGCAGCACTACGATCAGGGGCCATCGCAGCAAAACGAGCTTTAGAAAATGCTCAAACACCTCAAGAGCAGATGGCTGCTGCAAGAGAGATAGATTCCATCGTCAACAGGTTTAGCGGCCTAAACATCAATGTTGAGAATTATCCACAACTTAAGGCCACTGAGAATTTCTTAAGTCTGCAGGATGAACTTGCAGGCACTGAAAACAGGGTCAAGGTGGATAGGGACATCTTTAATAAAGCAGTCAGAGACTTGAATATCAAAGTGAGAAGATTTCCGACCAATATAATTGCAGGAATGTTTGGATTCGAGAAAAGAGAATTGTTTGAAGCTGAAGCAGGTTCAGATCAAGCTCCAGATGTGGAATTTTAGATAAGATTTTATTGTTGCCCAGTTGCGCAACATGGAAACGTTTATAAAACCCTCTACTGATTTTACGTTATGCCAGACGAAAAGCTTGCAAGAGCAATAAGATCAAAGATAAGAAGAGATATTTTACATATACTTTATCAGAAGGAAAAAGCCTCTGTCCATGAAATAGCAAAAAAACTGAGCATAACTGAGTCTTCTGCGTCTAAGCATCTAAAGCTGCTGTATGATCTGGGATTTGTAAGTTTTGAGGATCATCCCCCTGAAAAATTCTATTTTCTTAAAATAAAAGAGATCAGGGAGCTGTTTAAGGTTTACGACAAGGTTGTTGAAAGATTAAAACAGGCAAATTGATGGGACCGATAAGTCCTATCAAGCAATTGAAATAAAATGGAAGTATTCATCGAAC
Source organism: Candidatus Woesearchaeota archaeon (assembly GCA_018221205.1). Taxonomy (GTDB): domain Archaea; phylum Nanobdellota; class Nanobdellia; order Woesearchaeales; family WJIZ01; genus JAAOYF01. The sequence goes on from JAAOYF010000029.1 coordinate 8,247, forward strand.
TAAGTATAATCATCGGGATAACTTTTCTGATAGCCACTATTATGAGGATATTGAAACAACCTTTGATAATCGGATATATCATTACAGGGATCATTGCAGGTCCTCGTCTTTTTAATGTTATCAGCTCAACAGAATTAGTATCTCTTCTTTCGCATATCGGTATTGCGTTGCTTCTTTTTATCGTCGGATTAAGCTTGAATCCAAGAATCATAAAAGATGTCGGTAAGGTCTCTTCTATCACTGGTGTCGGTCAAGTCATATTTACCTTCATCATTGTATTCATCATATCTACGCTTATAGGGTTTTCAAAGATTGCATCATTATATGTTGCGATTGCCATGACATTCAGCAGCACCATCATCATCATGAAGCTACTTTCCGATAAGAAAGATATGGAGACATTATATGGAAGGATAGCCATTGGTTTCTTAATTGTTCAGGATTTGATCGCAATACTTGTTTTGATGGTCATTTCAGCAATCCCTGAAGGACTAAACTTCACTCACTTAATCTTTGGAATAATCTTGAAAGGGGCTGGTCTACTAGCTGTCCTCTCTTTGATAGGGATCTTCATTTTGCCAAGAATAACTAAGTTGATTGCAAAATCACAAGAATTTCTATTATTATTCTCGCTTGGCTGGTGTTTGGTATTGGCTTCCACCTTTGATTATTTTGGCCTGTCGATGGAAGTCGGAGCCTTACTAGCGGGAGTTACTTTATCTTTATCTCCCTATCGTTTTGAGATCAGTTCAAGATTGAGGCCGCTCCGGGATTTTTTCATCGTACTCTTCTTCATATCACTCGGATCACAGATGGTATTCTCAGATATAATGCTCTACATAGTCCCTATACTACTTTTCTCAGCATTCATACTGATCGGAAATCCGCTGATAGTGATGACACTTATGGGATTGCTGGGCTATACAAAAAGAAATAGTTTTTTAGCCGGGCTTACTGTGGCCCAGATAAGCGAATTCTCCCTCATTATCGTCGCAATGGGCGTTAAAGTAGGGCACTTGCCAAATGAGATATTATCTGTCGTGACCATCATCGCTTTGATCACTATTGCAGGCTCAACGTATATGATCCTCTATTCTAATAAGATCTACCCTTATCTATCAAGATACTTAGGAGTATTTGAGAAAAAGGGCAAAAAAGTCGATGAACATAGATACCATAAAGATAGAAGTTATGATATCCTCCTCTTTGGCTATAATAGGGTGGGCTATAATATCCTAGAGTCATTCAAAAAGATAAAAAAGAAATTTTTAGTCATAGATTTCAATCCAGAAACAATAACTAAATTGGTAAAGGAAGGCTTTGATTGCAAATATGGGGATGCAAATGATTCGGAACTTCTTAATGAACTAGACTTTTCAAAAACTAAGATGGTCGCTTCAACAATACATGATATAGACACAGATCTTTTGCTGATCAATAAGGTCAGGGAATCCAATAAGAAAACAATCATCATAATCGTCTCCCATGAGATCGATGAAGCAGTGAGATTATATGATGCCGGCGCCTCTTATGTGCTTATGCCACATTTTTTAGGTGGACATCATGTATCCACCATGATTGAAGAACACGGATTAAATCCCACTAAATTTCTGAAAGAGAAGATTGCGCACCTTGAACATCTGAGCAGAAGAAAAGATATGGGGCATAAGCACCCTACACATTATGGGCATTAGATTGAATTTGACATCGGGATCCTTGTTATTTTCTTTGACCATACGAAGTATGGTTAAATTTTTGAAGTCCGTCCTAATAGGTATATTAATAAAGCAATAATACTTTTAAAAATATATGGGTAGCAGATATAGTTGGGCGGTTGGGAGAAAAGCTGAAAAATTAGCTTCAGAAATGATGGAGGAATTAGGATTTATAGTTGTCCCATATGGATATGAATATATTTTAAGTCAGTTTAAGGGTAAGAAAAAACTACTAGAAGGTCCTGCTGGAAAAATTGTCAGAAGCCAACCAGACTTTTTAATAGTGGATCCAGAAAATAATTATGCATATTTCGTTGAAGTAAAATATCGGTCTAGTGGAAAAATAAGTCAAAAATCAGTAAAACCTTATCCTAAGAATTACATATTATTGGTAACCCCTAAAGGAATACTCATTGCTGATTGGGAGTATTGGAATGAGCATCAAGAAAAAAATTGCTTTAAACTTCTCTCAGAAATTGGTCCTTTTAAAAATAGGGATAAATCAATTATTTTGAAGTATGTAGAAAAAGCTAAACATAGTTTTACTAAATCTTAAAGGAATTCAAAAATTTTGTATAGCATATATTAAGAGTATTTCTGAGTTGCTTTGGTTAGAATTATTGGCTTACTATATGTTATAACGCAATATTTTTATAAGAGCGATGAAATTAACGTAGCTTATGAAATCCTATGCGAAGATCAATCTTACTTTAGACATTCTCGGCAAGAGAGATGATGGATTCCATGATGTTGAAACGGTGTATCAGCAGGTTGACCTGTATGATACTATTGAGATACAGGAAGAGAATGGTGTCAAAATTAAGTGTAATCTCGAGTTTCTCGAGAATGAACATAATCTCGCCTATCAGGCTGCTGAATTATTGCGGAAGAAGTATGCTGTTGCGAATGGGGCTTTGATCACGCTCACTAAACGCATTCCCATCGGTGGGGGATTGTCAGGGGGGAGCTCGAATGCAGCTACTGTTTTACGAGGATTGAACGCGCTCTGGGATCTGCATCTGAGCGAGGATGAATTGATTGAGATCGCTAAAGAATTAGGGAGCGATGTCGCTTTCCATATCTTAGGGGGAACTTGTTTAGGAAAAGGCAAAGGAGAGCGATTAGAGAAGATAAAGGATTTCCCTTCTTATCATGTTGTTATCGTGTATCCTGGGTTCCATATCAGCACCAAGAAATCATACAGCCAGCTTGATTATGATCAGACCGGCAAGATACGGGCAACCAAGAGATTCATGGAGAGCTACGATCCTCAATATCTGCATAATGACTTTGAGTATTCTGTGTTCAAGGGATACCCTGAACTCGGGCAGCTGAAGAAGGAATTAGGGAGGAATTCTTTACTGTGCGGCTCTGGAAGCTGCATGTTCGGATTATTCAAGGAGGAAAAAGAGGCAGAAGAGGTGGCAGAAAGACTAAAGCATAAATATAAAGACGTATTCCTATGCAAAACATGAAAGAGCTCGCCAGATATCAAAAGATCATCGATAAAGAATTAGAACAGTTCTTTGATTTCTCTCTTGAGGAAGAATTTTTACAGAAAAGCTATGGTTTCTTGAAAGAGTATGTCTTGCGAGGGGGAAAACGGCTAAGAAGCATTGCCTGCATCAAGGCATATGAGGCGTTGACAGGGCAGAAAAATAAAGAGATCATCCTTCCTTCTTTAAGCCTGGAATTAGTGCATGCTTCTTCGTTGATCCATGATGATATCATGGATGAGGATGAAAAGAGAAGGGATAAGGCAAGCACACACAAGCTCTTCCAGAATTACTATCTGAAGCATTTTCCTGAGAAAGAATATCAAGGGAAGATATTCTCTTTGCAATCAGCCAAATTTGGGACCAGTTCTGGTATTTTGCAGGGGAATATACTCTTTCTATTGGCATCTAAAGCATTCCACCTATCGACCCTTTCGGAGAACATCAAGATGCAGGCACTGCTGGTGCTGCATCGGTGGTATCTAGAGGTGAACGAGGGGCAGCAGCTTGATCTGCTGTATGAAGTTGAGGATGTGAGCGAGAAAGAATATATCGAGATGGTCGCCAAGAAGACTGGGGGATTATTTATCGCTTCTCTGGAGATGGGGGCATTATTCGCGAAAGCGACTGAAGCGAAGAGGAAGCTGTTTCGGGAATATGGCAAGAACCTTGCTATTGCGTTCCAGATCTCTGATGATCTCTTAGATATCACAGAAGGAAAGGGCCATGATATTGCTTCAGACATCAAGCAAGGCAAAAAGACCATATTGATGATCAATGCATTGAAGAAAGCTGATGAAGAAGAGAAGGAGTTCCTCCTCTACATGCTCGGCAATGTCAATGGAACCCAGAAAGACATCACTACTGTCATCGAGATATTTCAGAAAACAAAGGCTTTCCATAATGCAGGGGCCCTTGCACGATTCTATGTCGAGAAAGCCAAAAAGAATCTGAGATCATTGAAGAGATACATGACAACAGAAGGCTATAGGTTTTTCTCTGAACTGACAGAATATGTAATAAAAAGAAAAAAATGATTTTATTCCAGGAACATTCCTGCTTTTGACGGATCATACTTCCAGTCTTCAGCAATCCTTCCGTTTTTCTTATAGTATTTGATCAAGCGCTTGATCTTTGACTCTGTCAACTGCAAGCCACGCTTAGCAGTCATGTCCTGCTTGTTCTCATTCATGTGCTTATGCAGCGCAACGCTTCTCTTGATCAGTGCAAGCATATCCTCAGGAAGTTCTTTCACCAATTTCTTTGCTTTGAGCACTTCTGTTATCTTCTTCTTCAGGAGAACTCGTGCATCAGGGATGCCATAGGCGTCTCTCAGTGTGAGACCTATCAATGAAGCAGGCTTTCCCTCTTTGGCCATCTTCACTATCAACATCTCTACTTCTCTCGGTTTATAACTTAACCAGGCATAGCCTGTCTTTCCACTTGGTTTTGTCGAGCCTGATTTTCCTTTTGCTCCACCATGCATTCGTGCCATTTTTAACTCCGATATATTTTTTCAAGACAGAGAATCATCATCTCTCCAGCATACCTAAGCTACAGTCGAAAACCAATGGTTTTCTCCGTACGTTCATAGATGAACGTTTCACCGAGGTATCTCTTGAATGGATTGAGAGTAATTAAGTGATTTATAAAGCTATCCCCCGTTTCTGTGTTTGCTTTGGAAACGAGCTGTACGGGATCTCCTTCTCGGTACTGGCGAACCTCGAACAGGCGTTTTTCTACTTTCTTTATCGCTCAAGCTGCCATTTCCCATATGGTAATTTTCGTTTTTTTCAGATAATCCTATTAAATATTGTGGGAAAAACTTGAGATTTCCAGTTAAACGTGCAGCATATTCTTCACTGCCTTTTCGTTTCGTTCCTGAAAGAGCTTTAGCAAGATGCTCATTGACAAGGGCATCTGCTTTTCTTGCCAATTCTTTTGTCTGGCCTGATACCAGCAGTTCATCAAGAGGAATCTTCATGTATCCGAGTGATTCATCGGCTCCCTTTGTATCATCAGGCCTTCCAGTCAGATCGACATCCTTATCGTGATAGTCTCCAAGGGGTCTGGTCGTTGATGGAGAGCTGCGGAAGTTTTCAGCTAAATTCACAGAATGGCCATAGAAGAATATATCATCAAGGCTGCA
>JAAOYF010000030.1 GCA_018221205.1 Candidatus Woesearchaeota archaeon
ATGGATCTTCAGTATGTCCTGTCAGATTTCAAGGTCGTTTCAGTCAAGAACGAGACAGGAAGCTATACTGATAGGGGCCTGAGATTGGACAAAGATGATCCAAAAGGCTCGTTTCTTATCTATGTCTCGAAAGAGAAAGAACAGGCAGAAAAAGCCAGATTGCTGGAAGAAAAGAATGACCATAAAGGATTAGGAAAGGCGCTTGGCTATCCTGAATGCTGCTGCGATTTCTTCGGGAAGCATTTCTCCTCCGAAAACACAGATCTGACAACAAGATCATTCTCGCAGCTGAACAATCCCTGGCAGACGAATATCTGCTTAAGAAGTTTCGATATCAGTCTTATCTCTCATTTTCCCTGCAGTTTCCATTGCGAAAAGACAAAGGGGATCGCTCTAAGAAACCTTGAAGTCATAAGAAAGCACAGCATCGATACGTTAAACTATTTCCAGCATGCATTGAAGACCGCAGTCCTCTATGCAGAAGGTGTCGGCGTAGTCAGCATAAAGAAGTTTGCATTATCGGATAACATGATTCTCTATGATCCAAAAAGCGTCATCGCTTCTGTCGAGAATGATCTCACCAGGATGATAAGGGATAATTCCTCGATTGCGATCAGCGATAAGAACAGGTATATAATCGGAAAGCACCTTGTTCACGACGATAAGACTTTCTTGGCCTTGTTCTCATAGACACATACAGTGAAATAATGTGTCTCAAATTCATCGATTTTTTTGAGTGTTTTCGGTTGGAATATGGAAGAATAGACGATAAGTATACCGTCCAGTTCATCGAGGATTTTCTTCTCTAGTCTCAAGGAGAATTCCTTATCTGGTGCGATGAACAAGACATCATAAGAGGAAAAAGAAAGCTTGAGAAAATCTTCCTCGATAAAACGGACATTTGACAGACCAAGCTTCTTTTCCATCTGCAAGGAGATGTCAAAGAATTCCTTCTCGACCTCTACACCGTGGGATTCGTTGAAGAATAGTGCTGCTACCATGACTACAATACCGTCGCCAGAGCCTAGATCGAGAAATTTCTTTTCTGTGCTGCCATACTTCTTGAATATCTTATACAATTCTTTAGGAAGGGATGGTGCCCATACATTCTCACCGAGATATTTGACCAATGTCGGATGCTTCTGCAGAAAAGAAGAATGCAATTCTTGATATGTCTCTTTGATCAGGTCAAAAGAATCCATCTTATCCTTTCGTATATTTCTTGATATGCTTGTCTGCTGCCCGCGATGCATCAAGCTCTTTTCCTTTTTCTGAGGCGCTTTCATACTTGATTCCATCTTCCATCTTCACTGCCGCAATGACATCCTCATCTACTTCAGCTGGCTTATAGTCAGAACTTGGAGTATATTTGACCGAGACAGTCTCTTCCTTAGAAGGTTCTTTTGAGACTGTTCCCTCAAGATTATCCTCTGCTTCAAATTTTTTCGATATATCGACAGGTTCAAGCAGTGGAACTTCCATATCAGGTATGTCCTTGGTGCGTTCGATCTCTGCCTCAGTCTTCTTGATAAGGTCTTCTGTCTCCTCAAGGTCTTTTTTTCGCTGTTCTTCAATCTCTTTCAGCTTCTTTATCCTCTCTTCTGGAGCAAGTTTCTTGAACTCATCTTTGTCCAGCGGCATATCCGGTATAAGTCGAGAACACTATATAAATATGCTGTCCGCAACCACAAAGTTTATATACCACATCGCTACTATCATTCTTAATTCTTGGAGTTCTACCATGGAAGATACTAACATAAAGAAAACGGGTACAACGACAGTAGCAATGAAATGCAGAGATGGTATTGTACTCTGCGCAGATAAGAGAGTGACAGCTGGCTACTTGGTTGCACATAAGAAATTTAAGAAGATCATCAACATCACCGATAAGATTGCTGTTACTGTAGCTGGTACGGTCTCAGATGTCCAGCTCTTGGTGAAGCTTCTCCAAGCTGAACTGCGCTTGAAGGATATCAGGACAAAAAGAGAGACCAAAGTGCATGAGGCAGTCAATCTGCTCTCAAGTATGGTCTATCATAATATTCGGAAATTCTCAGTCATACCAGGCATCAGCCACTTCATTGTTGGCGGTGTGGATAATGATGGCTTCCATGTCTACGATGTGGGGGCTGACGGCAGTATAAATGAAATCGATGATTATGTCTCATCTGGTTCTGGGTCTGTTATGGCCTATGGAGTTCTCGAGACACTGTATAAAAATCAATTAAGTGTAAATGAAGCCATCGAGATTGGAAAGAAGTCTATCAACGCTGCAGTACAGCGGGACATAGCTTCAGGAGAGGGCATTGACATTATGTCAATCACCAAAGATGGTGTCAAACACGTATTGACGAAGCAAATTTCTTACAAAATCGAATAAAAACATGGCAGATATCATAAAAGAAATCTTAAAGGACTTGCCACAAGGTAAAATCTCCGAGGCATGTTATGAGGCAGCCAATATAGTCCTCTATACAAAGGATGAGGATTTTTTCTTGAACAACAGCGGCATGATTAAGCAGGTAGTCGATAAGATAAAAAAACGGGTAGAGTTGCGACCTGATCCCTCAATCTGTATGGGCCAGGAAAAAGCAGAGAAGGTGATCAGAGAAATCCTTACTGAAGACGCAGGTATCGATCAGATCATCTTTGATCCTCAACGCTCAACAGTCATCATTGAGGCTGAAAAGCCAGGATTGGCCATCGGCAAGCAAGGCTCTTTGTTGAGAGAGATCCGGCAGAAGACGTTATGGGTGCCCCATATCAAGCGCAAGCCTGCAATAAGATCAAAATTGATCGAGAATATTCGCGCAGTCTTATATCAGAACTCTGATTTTCGAAGAAAATTCCTGGATAAATGCGGTCATCGTATCTACGACGGCTGGATTCGCGAGAAAAAACATGAATGGGTCAGATTGACCTATCTAGGCGGCGGAAGACAGGTGGGAAGATCATGCATCTTGCTGCAGACACCAGAATCACGTGTGTTATTGGATGTGGGTGTGAATCCTGCGAAAAATTCTGACAATCCTGAAGCATATCCTTATCTAGAGGCTCCTGAATTCAAGATCAATGAATTGGATGCTGTCGTGATCAGTCACGCACATTTGGACCATCATGGATTATTGCCTTATCTTCTGAAGCTGGGTTATGAAGGCCCTATCTATTGTACTACTCCTACAAGGGATGTCATGGCTTTATTGCAACTGGACATGATCAAGATCATGCGCAATGAAGGTAAAGAGCCCCTCTATAGCTCAGAAGATGTCAAGAATGTAGTGAAGCAAGTGATCACCCTTGACTACAATGAAGTAAGCGATATAACTCCTGATATCAGGATCACCATGTATAATGCCGGCCATATTATAGGAAGTGCTATGGTCCATCTCCACATCGGAAATGGCTTGCACAATCTATTGTACGGAGCAGACATGAAATTCGGTCGGACCGCTTTATTGGAGCCCGCAGTCTGTGAGTTTCCAAGATTAGAGACACTGATGATCGAAGCAACTTATGGTGGAAAAGACAACATCCTTCCGAGCAGGAAAGAATGTGAAGAGCAGCTGAAGCATATCATCGAAGATACGATCAAAAGAGGGGGCAAAGTCTTGGTGCCTGTCTTGGGAGTAGGAAGGGCGCAAGAAGTCTTGATTATCATCGAGGAGATGGTAAGGACTGGGCTGATTGATAAGATTCCTGTCTTCATCGACGGTATGGTATGGGACATAACCGCGATCCATACTGCCTATCCTGAATATCTCAATAACTCAATCAGAAAATTGATCTTCCATAAGGATCAAAATCCGTTCTTGAATGAGATGTTCAAGAGGGTCGGCTCTCAGAAGGAAAGGACAGGAGTGGTCCAGGATGAAGGGCCTTGTGTCATTCTCGCAACATCTGGCATGCTGGTAGGAGGACCTTCTGTCGAGTATCTTAAGCGGCTGTCTGATAATCCAAAAAACTCCATGGTCTTTGTCTCGTATCAGGGAGAAGGCTCATTGGGAAGACGTATCCAGAGAGGCGAGAGAGATATCAATATGGGCTCTGCGACCAAACCCGATATGTTGAAGATCAAGATGGACCTGTACACTATTGACGGCTTTTCAGGCCACTCAGGAAGGAATCAATTGATGAGCTTTGTCCATAAATGCTCACCACGCCCTAAGAAAGTCCTCGTGAATCATGGCGAAAGCTCACGATGTTCTGATTTAGCAAGTTCAATCCATAAGCAGAATAGGATCGAGACATCTGCTCCAAGAAATCTAGAGACAGTAAGATTAAAGTAATTTAAGGCAAGTTCTCATAACAGTTGATGCTGAACTCTACATCTGCACTGGCGACATCAATCGTCTCAACGATAAAATTCATGCCTGTTATAGTGCCGCCGAACTGGCATTCCTGATCGGTCAATAAGAAACTAGATATATAATCAAAGATATGGTGCTCAGGATAGAATTGCTCCAAGTCGACCGTGCACATCGCAATGCCGCCGCTGGATAAAGATGAGGTGAAGCTGCTGAAAGACACAGGAGCCATCCCTTGAGTCTCGACAAAGATCTGGACATCAGGGCCGAATGCAATAGGACTGGGAAACATGACCTGTCCTTGAACACTTGCACCATTGGTGTTTAAAATAGCAGTATTCTCATCAACCTGTGTGAAGCCGCCTGCAAACGTTAATGTCGGACAGCGATTGACTTGTTGAGGACCGCAATTATCATCAGGTATGGTATCACAATTTTGATCAATCCCATCCGAGCAAATTTCCGGTGCACCGGGATAGATCGTTGAATCAAAAGGATCGCAGTCTAGATCATCAATAACTCCATCTCCATCAGAATCTGGTGCGTCTAGGGCTTTGCAGATACCGCATGGTATTCCTCGTTCATTTGAGGCAAAATCACAATCGCCAGTCTGTCCAGTGGTATAATCGCACACTGGTGTTTCATCTGGGCAATCTGTATCAGTGCTGCAGCATGAATCTCCAGTAGTGCTGTCATAAGCATCAAGGCATTCATTTACCGGAGGAGGGAGTTCGCACATACATTCAGCGTTGCAGATATAGTCATCATCACAACCTCCACCATCACATTCCTCTCCTTCTTCTTTAACATCATTACCGCATTCAGGTGGTGCGATACAAGTACCGCATTGTCTACCGTATTTGCTTTCACATCCACTATTCTCAGTGCTGCAGATTCTGCCGCTATCACAATCAGTGTCTGTTGTACAACAACCTGTCTCAATAGTTACAGGTTCTGGTTGACCTACATCAACTTCCATCTCAAAGTCTGGAAGTGCACCGCAAGCTGGCAGTTGATTTGGTGGCTGGCCTCCTCCACCTCCTATTGTTCCTCCTGGCTCTTCTCTGAAATAACAATAACAATCAAAACAATTGGAAGGAACACCTAAGAGCAGTGTGCATGCATCACTTAAGCCTTCACCCTCACATTCCTCACCTTCTTCAACAGCTCCATTGCCACAGAATTCTCCAGGTGTATAAGTATAACAATTCTCATCTATCGTGCCATCACAATTATTATCAATACCGTCGCAGATTTCCGCAGCCTGATCCTGTACTGTGTAGAGATTGCAGTCAGACCATTGGCCAGTATCTTCACACACCTGCATATAAGTCGTACATTCATCAATTTTATCACATGCCTGCTGAGTTCCTGGTTGACAGCTTTGGCACACACTATATTCATCAATAGCAATATCACAATCATTGTCTACAGCATCGCAAACTTCATCTGCAAAAGGATTAATCTGATCATTAGTATCATCGCAATCCACACCCTTAGCGCAACCCTCTCCAAATTCATCTCCATCATTATCAACACATGCGCCTTGGCATGCTTCATCGATCTCCCCATCACAATCATCATCTGCACCATTACAAATTTCTGCAGCACCAGGATTGACCGTAGGGATAAAATCATTACAATCTGGAAGCCTATATTGACAAGCATCTGAAGGTATTGCCCCGTAGCCATCCTGATCCTTATCTTCGCACAGTGCCCCTTCAAAAGTGAATCCGACAACAGGTCCGAACACTCCATGAGTGATCGAAACAACCGTCACTGAAATGCCCCCCATATAAGTGTGTGTGCCATCAATAAAGATCTCAGCAGTTTCCCCATTTACCTTGAGGATAGCTCTTCCGATCACATCATCCATATCAACGAGCTCAAACTCGAATTCAAGGCCTTGATAGACATATATCTTTACCAAACCCAAAATAATGAAACCTGCTTCTTTGAATTCACAGGGTTGTTCATCGACGATAAAGTCACAATTGTTATCACGGCCATCAGTACATAATTCATCCATCTGCGGATGCATCATCAGATTTGCATCATCGCAATCACCTTCAATATTGGTGAAGCCATCCCCATCATCATCAACATCATCTGATCCTGGGTATTCCACAGGATCCGTGTCATCCGGATCCTCTCCTTCTTTATAATTATCAAAATCCCGATCAACAGTTCCATAATTGGTCGCTACATAGCGTAGATCATCAAAAGTGATCTCCCCATCCTCATTTGTATCGAGATATTCGTTGGTAAATTCTGTCTTTCCGAAATGGAATGCTACATTGACAATATCCTTGAACGTCGTCTCACCATCACGATTCACATCAGAAGGAAAAGCATAAGCTACACTGCATAATAGAATAAATAGGATGAACACGCTCTTTTTCTTCATTAGAGGATTTCTTTGATTTTTCCTTAATAAAGATTTCGATTTCATCATGAAAATCCATCATCGGTGTCCTACCCCTCACTTTAGTGGGGGGTTTAATCGGACACCTCCATCTATAGGTGGATTTTTAGGACACTTAGAAATCCTTAGGATTTCTAGTGTGCCAAAATTCCAAAGCAATTTTGAGCATGCTCGGAGTCCAGTCCATTTAGGCCCGACTCCGACATAAGCTTTAAAAATCGTAAGAATTCTCAGGCACTATGGACGAAGAAATCCTTGAGAAACAGAAGAAAGCAGGCAGGATAGCGAAAGAATGCCTGCTCTATGGAAAGGATCTTATCAAGAAAGGCGCTTCTATGGAAGCTGTTACGGATAAGATAGAAGATAAAATCTTCCAGTTAGGTGCCCGACCAGCCTTTCCTACGCAGTTGAGCGCTGATGAGATCGCAGCCCATTATTGTGCATTCAAAGACGACTCCATAATTTTCGAAGACCAGCTTGTTTGTTTAGATATCGGTGTGCATGTCGACGGCTATATAGGGGATAATGCGCTGAGTGTCGATCTCTCAGGAAACAATACAGACCTGCTAAAAGCATCCAAAGAAGCATTGAAAGCAGCAACAGAGATTCTTGCTCTGGGTGTCAAGACAGCAGAGATAGGTAAAGCAATAGAGACAACCATAACCAATGCAGGATTCCAGCCAATAAGAAATCTTTCAGGACACGGCCTTGCCCAGTATAATGTCCATAATCCGCCTACCATACCCAATTATGATACAAAAGATGATATCAAGCTTGAAGAAGGCTTTATCGCGATAGAGCCATTCGCTACAACCGGTGCTGGAATGATCCATGAGCTGGGAGATCCGAATGTCTTTGTCATGAAAGCCAAGAAATCAGTCCGTACAGGTTTTGTCAGAAACATCCAGAAAGAGATAGAATCGTATGAAGGCCTTCCTTTTACCAAGAGATGGCTCTTGAAGAAGTTCTCAGATGCCCAGGTGAGCTACGCGTTCAAGCAATTCAAGCAGCTTGGCATTCTCAAAGAATACCCTCCATTGGTGGAAAGAAGCAACGGTTTGGTCAGCCAGGCAGAAAACTCGTTCTATATTGGTGATGAAGTCATCCAGCTTACTTCTGTTTAAGTTTTTTAAGATTCATATCATATCCTATCTGTGCAGTTGACTTCCTCAAAGTTGCCTCGACATTAGAAGGGTCAATTTGAAAAGCATTTCCTATCTCCGACGTAGGACGACCTTGCACAAAATACAATATCATGGCTAATCTCGCTTGATCGGGAAGAGATCGTGATAGTTCCCTAATATGATCAATAGGAAATGTTCTTGAAGATTGAATACCTGATTTGCCTAAAGAACCTAAAGTGGATATTTCCTCATCCAGCTGGGTATTGATATAAGCATCTAAAACTCCTAAGAAATCATCGATATGGGCATCTTCAACCATCATGATAGGGTCATCAGGTGTATTGATATTTCTCAAGTAGTCCAATGTAAATATTTCATCTTGGAGAAACGTATCAGGTCTCAAGATCCATCGTGATCTAAGAACTGAAGAGATACCTTCTTTATCCGCAAGATACTCTCTGACAAATTGACCTGCATAAGAAAGTCCTTCAGTTTCAGTTGCCAATTTCTCAAGTGAAGAAGTATGGAAAATACTTTTTTGAGGATGTCGTCTATCAAGCTTCGCTGGATCAATATAATTGACTGCCATCAAACGCTGGAGAAAATAAGGTACAAGATTATAATGAGCACATGCATCAGGCACACTCATCCGTTTAGGTAGGACATCAGTAACCTTAAAATCCTCTTGTCTTTCTTCGGCTTCTTGAGGTGGTGCTTCAGGAAGAGCTACTTCACCTTTGAACACTTGTTCCAGCATTTGCAATGGAACTTTTCTCTGGCCTTCAGGAGCAGGATGATCCTTGGTAGATCCTTTTTTCTGCGCCAAATGGGCTGGTATGATATTACCGTATTTTTTTCCGCCTCCAAGCCATTGCTTTTCCACTAACGCTTTAAACGTATTGATATAAGTCTTATCAATAACAAACACATGGCCTCCTTCACCGACTTCGCTGACATATTCTAACTGTGGAAGATGGATGGCCAAACGTGCTTCAATATTCAATACAAATTGCCCGGCAATTGTCCGTTGGTTCCTTTTTCCTGCATGGCGTTCATTGGCTAATTCCCTAAGAACGTCATACGCAAACACTGTGCCTTTGAAATTCGAAACCATCTCCTTAAGATCTTGACCAAGATAAAGTCCGCTTTCAGCATCGGGATTAAGAAGACCTGCTCGTTGCATCCTATTAGTGAGGGCACTAGACCATCCCCCTATTTCTCTGATTTGTGGTTCACCATAAAGCCTGCCTTTGGAGAACGTAGATGGATGTCCATTACCATCGTAGCCGAGTAATTTGGTAAGTGTCTCTGTTCCCCGGAAAGTCGATCTTGTCTGCTCACCCATCCTAAGGACATATTCATCAAGTCCATCTGCATGACCATCTAGCAGCTGTCTGGTCATTTCAATTGCTGTCGCATCCATTGCCCCCATTCTCATAGAGTGTAGTAAAGGCGAGGTCTGTCCTTTAGGGAGACGATAAAAAGGATTATCTACAGGAAAGTCAAAGCCTTGAGGAGTAAGTGCAGCCAATGCCCCGTTATCTACAGCCTCGACAAGCCTGATTGATTCCTTTCCTTGGATCACTACCCTTTCAGTATCAGGAAGTGTCGCTCTGATATCATCGAGTTCATCAAAAGTTTTATCCAACTCCTCCTGTGCTTGCGCAACAATTTTTGGTATTCTATAACGTGACTCCTTTCTTCGGCTATGCCGGAACGATTGTTGAATGTCGCTCCTCATGCTATTGACATTTGCAGTGAGAACTGCCTTCACTCCATGTACAACACTATTCGATTTGACATCAGACCAATCATAACCAATATGGCTATGGAGACCTGGAGCCTCAACAATTCCCAAAGTCTTGTCGGTAACAATACGTTGCATATCAGGAGTCATAAAAGTAGTATGATCTCCAACTTTTCTCCCCCGTACATAAACGAGAATCCCGGAAAGAGGTGGCCTGCCCTTAAAGACATGGTACTTTTGTGTCACTGTTCCCGCACTCGTCTCATCCTTGAATTGATATACTGTTTCTGAATTAATATCCCCTGGAGTGATCCTTACATTGTTCACTATTAACTCTACACTGTCAAGTAAAGGAAGAAATTCCCAGAGGTAATAATTAGCAAGTTGTTCCGCTAAGGTACTAAAGTCACCCCCAAAATTCTTGAGCTTTCTCAATACGAGTGTGGTGCCGTGGTCTTCAGGGTCTGCTTCGAGCACTTGATAATCAAAACCCCTAAAATCCTCTCCATCTATGAATGGTATGGCGGGGGCAAAAATCGTTTCTCCTTTTTGAGTAGTAGTAAATCCGATCTCCCCACAAATCTCTTCTAGTATAGATGTTTCAATTCCGAACTGGCCGATGGTTTCCTCGTCATCAGGTGCAAGATGTTCATGATCTCCTCTCCTCCAGAATGCATGGATTCCCCTCTCCTCGTCCATGCCTATACCATTATCTTTAACAGTCAGACTATCATTGAGTGCTAAAACCTCTATACGTGTTGAACGCGCATCAAGAGCATTGGTCACTAATCCTCCGGTTCCCTGTTCAAAACTAGAAGGCAATGAAGAAGAGAACCCTTTCATATAACCAGGGAATACTTTGCTCTTGATTTCGTTGGCCATTATTTCACTACTAGTCTTCGATAATGTCTTCTCGCTTTATCTTCATGCCCTCTTTTAATCCATTGGAATGGTTGTGAAACTCCCATTTCCTTTGCCCAAGAAGGACATTTCATTTTAGCTATGCGCGCTTCATAGGGATGAAGTCCTGCACCTGTTCCTTCAGTAGTACGACTTCGCATATTATAGCCGTCAGGGTCAAGATGCATCATTAATGGAGTGTATCCTTCAACCTTCTTTAGGGCGGCTAAAATATCATTGCGAAGAAATTTGACAATCACTGCGTCAGGACGTTTCACTCCCTTGAGTATGCCACTAGCATACATTCCCCGAACAGTTGGTACATTCAGACCGCTGTGATAAGCAACTTCCTCCTGAGAATATGCTCGATGCTTATCAAATCTCACTTCGGAGACAGGCACAGCGACATTTTGGCGAGGGCTAAGCATCAACCGCACAGCGGTATCTATGCCTTCAGTGTCAGAAAAGAAATGCTGAGCAGCCCTCCATCGCGCATTATCAAGCTCATCGAGATATTCTAGGGACCCGTCCATTTCAGATCGGACATAAGCATCATTAGCAGCATAGAGTATCCCTGTTATGAGTCGATCGACAAAACCGCCTTTCCCTCCCCTAGTTAAAAAAGGGGCTGCGGCATTGATATAGATTGTTTTTCCATCCATTCGGGCCATTTGCTTCGAATCATCATCTACTTCCCATTCAAAGGAAAAACTCGCGGGACTGCGTTGCGTGCCTACTCCTGTGTTAAAGGCCTGTTGCGCCCTCTTCAATGAGCTTTTGAGTGTCGGGAAAATTCGATCCTGATCTGAAAAATACCTTCTCGACCCCACAAGATTATCGATACTATAAGAGATTTCGCCAAGAAATCTTCTGAATACATCCTGAAAACTTTGGTATGCTTCGCTGTCTTGCTTAAAGCGAAGTCCGCCTAACCCCAAGCTATCTTTCATTTTACTGACATCAATCATGCCCAGTATTCTGTTTTGGGCTCGAAAGGGAAGTGCACTCATAAACTCAGATGGATTTCCTACTGTTCTTCCATCCATATAGAGATAGAGGCCTGATGCCTGAATATCTAATCTGGCATTGTAATATACTGATCCTTGTACTCTGCCTACTCCGGGTACTATTTCATCAAAAACAAACTCTGTGCAGTACTGTATGATTCCGCGTTTCGAAACAGGTTTATCTCCGACATAAAGGTCAAACCCTGGTTGACCTGGAAATCCCCATTGCAATGTTGAGAAGAGCTGATCAAACTCAAAATCATGCTTCAGCCCTGATAGAGTAATCCTTGTTCCCACTAATCCTTCAGTATTCTTTTTTGTCCGATACTTAAAAGTATGGGAACGTGCAGGATCAGCAAAAGATCCTCGAGCAATGTGGACTGTTGTATCACCATAAGATTCAATGAGGAATTCAGTAGCAAGTGCCTCAAGGGCGACACGTGGTGCGATCCCTGTATCGATCCTCACTCTTCTTCCAGGAGTACGAATCGGAAAACCAGGGTCTCCGCCTCGTCTAAGAAATACCTCTAACTCCTTTTTATCAAGTACTGCTCCATCATCATCAAGAACAAGGGTATCATCAACACATTCTGCACTGAATCCTGAAGAATCCCTATTCCAAGACTCTGATCCGAGATCGATAATAGGGCGGTATCCATCAGGATAGACAGAACGGGCCATGCTGCTTTCTAGAGAATCCCCTATAGTTGGAGTTAACGATCCTGTTCTCAGTACTTTTTCGCTCAATTTACCACTTATTAAGAGAGATTACCATACATAAAGCTTAAGATTTATAAAAATTATTAATATCTAATATAGAGGTTCTACCGAAGCGCAATTTATTTAAACCTCATTCTTCAAAAAACCACCATGGATTATCGAAAGTATAAGGCAGAGCAGGAAAAGAAGAAGAAAGTCCATGAAAAACACCATAAAGTGGCATTGGTGGCAGTTACCATAGCCGCTATCCTGGTTGTTTCAGTCATCTCCAATTTCTTCGGCTCTGAGACAACAGGGTATGTCAGCCTCACAAGAGATAAAGTCGAACTGAATGAGCTTGCCTATACAGATTCTGAATTCCTTCTGAGTGCTGATGCACCATTGACCATGTCTTCAGCAAGGATTTCCGGCAAGATCCTTGGCAGCGGCTCTGTCAAGGTCTATCTAGTCAATGACGAAGAGAAAAAACTGGTCTATACCAATGAGATAAGGCCAAAACACATTCCATTGATAACTGGTTTTGCAGTGAAGAGTGAATATCTGGATTATGTGCCTGAATCAAGGCTCCGGGTCAACCTGGATAATCTTCAGATCATAGGAAAGGGCAACACCCTGACAGGCATCCTTCTGCAATCTGAAGGAAATCCGCAGGGCATGTATGTAGAAGATGCCAGACTGTCTTGGACTCCTGATAATGGTGAGCATATTGAAGGGATAACCATAAACGATGTTGAGTTCTGGGGATATGGAAAAGCAGGTTTTCCAGTGGAAAAACAGCCTTCTGGCTCAGCGCTGAACGGCTGGGGCCAGAAGCTGCCTGAAAACACGCCGAGAAGGATAAGCAGCATTGATTTTGATGCTCCTATCCAGGACAAAGAGATCACCATAGAGATCATGTTCCATGATTATCTGCCTGGTTTCAGATTAGCAGATGAACGGAGTGTTAAGATATACATCGACCTCTCAGGGAGCAAAGAATCTTATGTCGAAGAGGATGGCCAGAGAATCCAGACATTTGATTTAGTGAAGATTGAGCTGCCCGAAGTGAATTTCACCACTCCTGATCCAATAGATGAGACTGAATGGACAGTCAATCCATTATACCCTGGCTTTGAGGCAACTGATGATGTTGACGGCCGCATCAGGAAAAGAAAGGTATTGGGTACAATCGCATTTGCATCTACTCCAGACGCGATTATAAGCTTCCAGGTCATAGAGAATCCCCTAGCAAGAGATATTTTTGAGCAGACTCCTATTGATACTATAACAGAGATTCTGAGCGAGTGTGAAGAGACCTGCGTCTTAGACCCTCTGCTCTTAGACGAATATGAATTCGAATTTGAGATCGAAGAAGGCACCGCAATTAATGTGTCGACTATAGAGTTTTCCTGAAGATGCTATACCCAGAACCGAGAAAAGTAGTGATATATGCAGCAGTAATAGGCACCACTCTCTTAGTATCTTTTCTTACCCTGCTAAAAGCCCGTTCTGGCATAACGGGTTATGTGATCAGAGAGACAACAACCGATCAGATTGGATTATTTGTAGTCTTCTTGGCCATAGCATTTGTCGCAGCTGGGATGTTCGTCCTCTCATCCCTCTACAAAAGATATCATCGATATTAGAATGCTTCTTTAGTCTCTTTTCCGCTGGATAGGTCCTTGACAGTATACTTTCCTGTCTTTATCTCTTCTTCACCCACAAGAATGACCTTTCTTGCCTTGATCTTATTCGCATATTTCAGTTGATTGCCCAGATTCCGCTCCATGAGATCGATATCCACAGCATATTTGTCCCGTAATCTTGAAGCAAGCTTCATCGCTTCAGGAATCTCTTTCTTCGAGACCGCTGCTATATAATAATCAACACCTTCTCCTGACCGAGGCAGAAGCTCTTTCTCTTTGAGGAGCAATGCTAAAGTCGCATAACCTACTGCAAAGCCAGTAGCAGGGGCCTTCTGTCCGCCGAACAGCCCGACTAGATCATCATATCTCCCACCACCTAAGATAGATCTGAATTTATTTTCCCGATCAAATATCTCAAAGACGATTCCAGTATAATAGGCCAGTCCCCTGGCTGTGGAAAGGTCAAATTTCACATATTTTTTCTTGTCGCCGAGCAGTTTAAGGATAGTTTTTATTTCATCTGCCTCTGGACCGAGATCATCCAACTGTTTAGTAAAGAGTTCAGACACTTTACGGGCATCTACTCCATCTTTTTTCAGCTCTTCTTCAAATGCAGCCTCAGATATCTTTGCTTTCTTGTCGATGGTCCTGATGACATCTTCCATCTTATTTTCAGGGACAAACTCAGAAAGCAATGCTTGCAAGAGCTTCCTGCTGTTCAGCTTCAGATAAAAGTCATTCTCTGTCAATCCTAGATCAGTCAAGCAGTCGATAGCTAAGGAGATGATTTCGACATCTGCGACAATGCTGTCTGCACCGAATAGCTCAACACTTAATTGATAGAACTCCCGTAATCTTCCTTTTTGGGGTTGCTCATATCTCCACATCCTGTCTATCGCAAACCATTTCACCGGCTTGGTGATGGATTTCTGCTGCTCCATGAACATTCTGGTTAAAGGGACAGTCAGATCAAATTTCAAGCCAAGCTGCTCATTGCTTCTTTTCTCTAAAGAAAAGATCTGCCCGGTTATCTCCTCACCTTCTTTCCTTGATAGCAGACTTATGCTTTCAAAAGCCGGACTGCTCACTTCTTTGTAGCCATAACGGATAGAGGTCTTCCTCAGAGAATCAAAGATCCTGTTCCTTATTTCCATATCCTGTGGGTAAAAATCCTCAGTACCCTTCGGCTTTTGAAATGACATATGTTCTTTGACTCTATCGAGATATATAAAGCTTTTGCGCAAGCGTTAGCTTTATAAACTGTCAATCAGCTAGGAGCTTGAAAAAGAGGTTCTAGAGGTATTATATGGGTTACCGACCAACAGAGAAAGCTACAGGAGTACCATTCAGAGAGAAACATCTCTATATTGGCATATGGAGAAACGATGATGGTAGCAGATCAATACCTGAAAGAGGACAAGTTGCAGGACGTTTCGGCCAGCCAGGATTAGATTCTTATGTCTTCCTCCAAAGGAACTCTTCTACTCAACATGGAAGAGTGCGTGTTGGTTACGATGATATAAAAGGGATCAGATATAGTCTCCATGACATTGTGCGTGTCGCCCTTAGCAGGGATGATCCAGAAGTGATTGTTGTAGAAACTCATGCCCAAAGAAAAAAGATTGAAGACATTGTCCGTTATTACGGTGGTCGGGTAGAAATGCTGAGTGAAAGAGAAAGAAGAATGCATTTCCCCCCTTCAGAAAATTAAGAATCATTCATATTCTATAGTTCCAGGAGGTTTTTGTGTGATGTCATACACGACTCTGTTAACTCCCTTGACTTCATTCACAATCCTCGAAGAAATTTTCTCTAATAAATCTGAAGGCAATTTTGCCCAGTCTGCAGTCATCGCATCTATTGACGTTACTGCTCTGAGAGAGATGATATATTCATATGTTCTCGAATCTCCCATCACTCCCACTGACTTTACAGGAAACAAAGCAGCAAAAGCCTGCCACGTCTTGTCATAATAGCCTGATCTCTTCAATTCCTCAAGATAGATAGCATCGGCCTCTTGTAAGATAGCGACTCTTTCATTGGTGATCTCCCCTAAGATCCTGATCGCCAAACCGGGCCCTGGGAAAGGATGCCTGCCGAGTATCTTTGCAGGAATGCCCAATTCCTTGCCCAGTTCCCTTACTCCATCTTTGTAGAACTCTTTCAATGGCTCGATGACTTTCAGATTCATCTTCTCAGGCAGCGTGACATTATGATGGCTTTTGATCTTGGAAGCTTGCTTATTCGGCTGTGCGCTTTCAATCCTATCCGGATAGATCGTTCCTTGCCCTAAAAATTTGATTTTTGGATATTTCTTCTCAAGTTCTTTTGTTTTTTTCTCAAAGACCTCGATAAAAGTATGTCCGATGATCTTCCGTTTCTTTTCAGGATCTGAAACACCTTTCAGTCTGCTCAAAAAGATCTTAGAAGCATCGACAGAATAATAATGCTTGAACTGGAAATTATCTTTGTATGCCTTATCTACTTCCTCTTTTTCATTCTTGCGGACCAGGCCATGATCAATGAAGATACAATGCAATCTATTTCCGATAGCCTCATGCAGTAAAACTGCAGCAACAGTTGAGTCGACTCCGCCTGATGTGCCCATCAGTACTTCATCATCCCCCACAGTATCTTTGATTTCTTTTATCAGCCTTTTCTTCATGCTGCCGATATTATAGTCTTTCTTGGCCTTGCAGATATCAAAAAGAAAATTGCTCAGGATCTTCATCCCTCTCTCAGTATGGACGACCTCTGGATGGAATTGAACACCATAGATTTTTTTCTTATTGCTCTCGATCGAAGCCATTTTGCAGCTTTTCGTAGAAGCGATGATATCAAAATCTTTCAGATTCGTGATGGCATCTCCATGGCTCATCCACACCTGTTCCTTTTTCTTCAGTCCTTTTAGCAATTTGCCTGTCTTCTTGACATTCAGGATAGCTTTCCCATATTCCTTGATCAGATGATTCTCAACTTTGCCGAATCTCTTGCCTATCAATTGCAGCCCATAACAGATGCCCAAGATAGGGATGCCTAGATCAAATACCTTTGGATCAAGTTTAGGTGCATTCTTCTCATACACAGAATCAGGCCCTCCAGACAGGATGATGCCTACAGGCTTCATCGCTTTAAGCTTTTGAGCAGAGATATCGCTTGGAACAATCTCAGAATAAACACCTAGCTGTCGCACCCTTCTTGCTATCAGATGCGCCACTTGAGAACCGAAATTGATCACTATCAGCATACCGAGGGAAAGGAATACCGCTATAAAAAGCTATTGGTCAGCTATTTCACTATCACACAGTAATGAAAATATGGAAAGATTTATAAAGGGATTTGGATTGCATCAATATATGAATGATTTACACACCCCGATCATGAGAAGATATAGTATTAGTGATAATGCTTCTTTACCTATGGGTTCAGATATCCAGGACCAACCAGAATATAATGCTATTTATACTGCCATAAGAACAAGGGCACTTATTCCTACAATCAAAAAAGATGAGATTTTATTGGGCGAGGGTGCAGTCATATTATATGATAAAGATGGGCTTTCGTTACATGTTAGTCCGACCAATGTACAACGGGACTGGTCACAATTTGCAACTGATATTGTAGCACTGATTGATCCAATAAATGACCATAGTGAAGAAGAAGTAATAAGTCCAGATACATCCACTTTCAGAGAAAAACATCCAAGACTAGGACAAATTGTTAGTGCAATGACATTTGGCAAATTCTAAAAAAACCTAAATTCAACAAATTATTTAAACTTCACTTCTAAAAGCTGCTTATGAAAAAAATAATCTATCTCGGTTTGTTTATCTTGCTGTTTTCCTTTGTTTCAGCAGAATGCTTGGATTCTGACAACGACGGCTTTACAACGTGTAAAAACGACTGCAATGACCAAGATGCTTTAATCAACCCTGCTGCTACTGAGTTATGCGGTGATGGCATCGATAATGACTGCAATACGCAGATTGATGAAAATTGTCCGCCAGAAGAGACATTCATAGAATCATGCGGCAACTTAGTTTTAGAGCCAGAAAAGGGTGAAGAATGCGAAGTCAAGGAGCATTGTATCGAGGATATCGAACAGAGGGATTTGTACATCTGTACTCGATGTGAGTGCTGGCTATTGGTTGATGACGAACCTCCGGTGAGAGATCCGCAAGACCCTGAAGGTCCTCCTGGTGCGGTCTGTACAAACCATGTCGCTAACTACAATATCGGCGGAGGCAATTTCCGAATGCAACAATGCTGCTCAGTAGATAGAAATGCGCCTTGTTCGAATCCCGATGAGGTATGTATGCCATCAGCGACTGCCTGTATCGGTGGCGGACGAGTGCCTGGTAACTGTGGAACGTGTGTACCCAAGAATACAGCAAAGATGATGGAAGCATAGTATGATATTGACGAAGTTCAGCCAATTGGAGAAAGATTCGCTCCCGAAGAAGGCCTCCTCGTGAAGATCTGGAGCTGGTTTGTAAGCATATTTAGTTGATGGACTGGCCGATTGTGAGGGGCATCAGGTCATTTTGGAGTAACAGTTGGATGAATTCCAATTGAGATTAATTCCTGTTGTTTGTCTAATGGTATTAAATGCCAGCTATTTAGCAAGATTTCCTTGAAGTTTTTGGCATCTAATAGGATTTTTTGGGTTTGCATGTAGATGTAAAGGATGTGATAGTATAAAAGGGGATGTCGGAATACTGATAACTTATCGGAAATTTAATGCGAACGTAGTGAGCACATGGGTTTAATTTCCCGACCTTTAGGTCAACTTCTTAGAAATGATTAACTACAATCCTTTGGACAGTTATTTTTGTCTTCAGGTCCGATACATCTATCATCACCACATCTAATACATACACTTAGATTTTGCTCATCCCAATCAGGATTAATATATTGAACTTCATTCAATCCTTCACAACATGGAAGGGATATATTTGATAAATTGGGAAATGGCCTTCCATAGGGGATACAGATCTCTTTCCCACTACATTCATTATTTTCACAAACAGGAATAAATTCACCAAAACGTATGCATATAGAACATTCATATCTAACCCATATAAATGATTCAACAAATAAGCTCTTACTGCTAAATGAATTATATGAATCATTAAAATCACCATTAATTACAAACGGTTCTCCGCAGCTGCAAGGACCATATGATTCCACAAAAATACAATCAACATCTGATTGGCAAGTAAGCCAATCTGAATTAAATTTAGGAGTAAAAACACTCATCTGTAAAGCAAACCATAGAATAGAAATTGCTACAACAACTAGAACTATATATCTTACCCTCATAATGCATAATTTAATTTACTATTATAAAAATCTTTCAGTGTTTGAGGTCACAAAGTAATATGATGGACTGGCCGTCATTGGGATAGTTTTGTGACCTTACTCAGTGAAAAATAATTTTTTCTAAAGGTTATTATATTGAAATACATTGATCTATTTCAAGTTTTCTAATGAGTTGCTTTACTCCATTTCTCTAAAAAGAATTGTTTATGTGAATTGTAAATAGTTTTACTCTGAATAGTAAAAGCTGTAGGCACTTCCCCCCAATCTAACTGCAGTATTTTGTTTTTGTATATTACCACAACTGTAGGTGCAGGACTATCTAAGTAACGAAGATCAGTATCTGATAGTTTGTAGATCTCTTTCATTAGATGCTTACATTTTGGGGATGCTATACCTTTTACTTTAATACCTTTTTCAACTCTCTTTAAATGAAAGTTTCTCAAAAAAAGAAGCACTTGTTCATTCTGCAATTTTTCATAAGGAAACTGAAAGAAATAATATTCCTCACCTTTTTTCATTACTTCTAAAATATCATTAAATGCGGCTTGAATACCTTTAATGCCCTCATATATCTTTGCATTTTGCTTTGTCCTACTTAATTTTTCCATTTCATTAAGTTCTGGAATGATGTTAGAAATCTTCTTTTTCTTTTCATTAAGAAAAGAAAGTAAAATATTTGGTGACTCAGCTTGATAGAATTTAATTTTTCCTTTATGAATATATGTAACAATCCCTTTTTCAATTAGTGAACCCAATACATGATACACTGTGCTACTTTGTAGTTTAGTTACATCAATAATCCTGCCTGTTTTGGATTGACCTAATCTTATCAAAGCTAGATAAATTTTAGCTTCTGCCTCTGATAAACCGATTTCTTCCAATATTCTTAAGTCCATATCTCAATATAATATCTTGTTCTTTATAATACTTTCCGATATTGGAGAGTGAATATTAATAAGCCTAATCTCAACCACCATATAGTAATGAAATTTGAAGATATGGATAAGAAAAGAAAAGAACAAGTTACAAGACAAGTTGCTGAATTTAATCGTAGATTTGAAAATAGGGAAGACAGTTATGACCTTACAGATATAATTCTGACCCCAGAACTAACTCTTGACAATTACACTATACACAAAGACGCTTTCCAATCAGACAAGATGACTTCTGTTGAGTTTGCAAGATGGGTTGCATATAACAATGGAGAATACAATGGAAAAGAAGTTATTGACATGTTTTGTGGAGGAGGAATTCAAGGCATTGTGGCCTTAATGCGCGGTGCAGCACATGCGACATTTGTTGATTATTGTGCTGAAGCATGTCAGACTACTGTAAAGAATCTAAATCAATATGGACTAAGAGAAAGAGCCACAGTAATCCAAAGTGACCTATTTGACAATATAGTGGACAAAGCAGATCTCATAGTGGCTAATCCTCCTTTTTTCCCTTGTGAACCAGTTGAAGGTGAACCTATTTCAATCGGCATGTGTTTACCAGTTGAGAAAATGGAGGAGTTCTACAGAAAAGCTGCTGATTATGCTCCAATGTTGGCTGCATGTCATTGGGATTTTGCTGGACCAGAAAATGATCCTGAAACATTAGGTCCAAAAACAGGATGGAAAACTACAACTCGATTGTTGATCCCCATAGGATTTGGAATACAAAAGGCAACTGAGCGAACCGATGAATACCATTTCAAAGTAAGCATGTTAGAAAGATAGTTAAGTTGTTGTCGAGGGTTTAAAATGAAAAAAATATTTATTGCAATTGTAATGGCAGTATTGGTAGCCATATTAGGATGCACAAGTGCAGATGTAACTGGAAAGGTTGTGTTAGAACCTAAAGAGAAAGTATCAGTTAGGTTACCTATACCAGTTGTAGAAGCAGGACAAACTCCCTTTTATGTAGCAGATGATTTAGGATTCTACGATGAGGTGGGTTTAGATGTTGAATTCAATCTGGGATCTCCTGAAACAAACCCAGTCAAGATGGTTGCTTCGGGTTCAGATGATTTTGGAGTGTTAGGCGGACCAGATACTTTGCTGGTAGCAAGATCAAAAGGACAACCATTGGTTGCAGTATCTGTAATTCATAGAAACTCTGATTTCCCAGTGATACTTACACTTAAGGATTCTGGTATTGATACACTTGAAGAATTAGAAGATAAAAAAATTGGATTTTTTTATGGACATATATCTACAGATGTATTGAGAAATCTATTGAGCAATACAGAGTATGAAGAAATCGATGTTGGATTTGATTATAGTCAATTGATTTCAAAGAAGATAGATGCAGAATGGGCTTTTAGAGTTACAGCTGGATTGAACTTACCGGAGAAAGGTTTAGAGATCAATACAATCTCACCAAGTGATTATGGAATCAATACACATGGCTATACTATATTTGTAACTGAAGAGATGATAGAAGAAAGACCTGACGTAATCAAGAAATTTATAGAAGCCACTGGAAAAGGAATCCAAGCTACGTTAGATAATCCTTCAAAAGCTGTAGATACACTTGCTAAACGAAGTGACAAACTGAATAAAGAGCTGGAATACAAGAGGCTTTTGCTGTATAATGAAGTTACATCCGAAGAGATTGGTTCCATGGACTTTATTATGTTTAAAGAGACCTATGATAGACTGAAAGAAGAGAAAGTTATTGCTAAAGACTTTGATGTAAGAGAGGCATTCACAACTGAATTTATAAAATGATAACCATCAATAATTTGGAAAAGGGATGGAGAAAGAATGGATTAGAGTTGAAAGCAATAGGAGAAATTAGCCTTTCTGTAGAGAAAGGTGAGTTTATTTCTTTTATCGGTCCATCTGGTTGTGGAAAGACTACTTTGTTGAGATTGGTTGCTGGTCTCTTAAAACCAAGTAGAGGAGAAATCTCATATAACATGGAGAAAAGAAACTCTGTGAAGAAATTGAGTATAGTTTTTCAAAATCCAGTTTTACTTGCCTGGAGAAATGTAGTAGAAAATGTAAATCTTCCCTTAGAATTAAGGAATAAAAAAGGTAATATTGATGATAAGCTAAAGTTAGTAGGATTGGAAAATTTCAAAGATCATTATCCTAATGAATTATCTGGAGGAGTGGCACAGAGAGTAGCAATAGCCAGAGCATTAGTTCTTAATCCAGATCTTCTGTTAATGGACGAACCATTTGGGTCTTTAGATGAGATGAGAAGAAATAAGTTGAATCTGGAACTCCTTAAGATTCACAAAAAGATTAGGCCCACAATTATGTTTGTTACACATTCAATAAGTGAAGCAGTTCTACTCTCAAATAAGGTTGTTGTGCTATCCGATAGTCCTACCAGGATTAAAGAAATTGTTGAGATAAACCTTGATGAAAGAACAATAGCAACAAAAGAAACATTGGATTTCCAGGAGTATGTTAAATGCTTAAGAGAAAAGCTGGAGCCCTAATAGTCTTTGTAGTTGCCATTGTTTTATGGTTCTTAGTAGATATAACACTTGATATAAAAGAAATTATCCTACCTAATC
>JAAOYF010000031.1 GCA_018221205.1 Candidatus Woesearchaeota archaeon
CACTCATGAGGGAGGAAAAGCATGTCGGATTTATAAGCTTTACTGGTGCTGAGAACACATTTGTAAGAAGAGTTCATGGATTCTTGTGTCATCTGTCAGTTCTGGGTGGAAGGTGCAGATGAGGATGTTCTTCTGTCTTGCTAAGACGGGTGAGCTGTTATATTCTGCAAGGATCTCTACTTTTTTACCTGTTGATTCTATCCTGGGTGAGCGGATAAAGATGGAATGAAAAGGCTTGTCAAAGACTTCTAAGGTGGTCTCAAAGCTCTCCTGCTGTCGGCCGTAGGCATTTCTTTTTATTTCTACGTCGATGAAATTGAGATGAGGCTGTGTTGATCCTTTGATCTTTTTTGAAAGCAGGATTGCGCCAGCGCATGAGCCGAAAATCGGGAAGTTTTTCTTATTTTTCTTCTCTAATTCTATCTTCAGGCCGTTCTTTACCAATAAATTTCCTATAGTGGTTGATTCACCGCCTGGAATGATAAGGCCTTTGACATCCTTCAAATCTTTTTTCGTGCGGACTTTGACTGGTTCTACTCCTAATCGTTTCAGGATGTCCATATGCTCCCTAAAATCGCCCTGCAAGGCTAAAACGCCAATCTTCATTACCATCCTCTTTTCGCTAATTTCGTATCTAATTTAGAAATCTCCAATCCTTTCATGGCCTTTCCCAGGCCTTCTGACACTCTTGCCAGGACTTTTGCGTCATCATAATGCGTTGTTGCTTCGACGATAGCTTTTGCCATCTTCAGAGGATTTGAGCTCTTAAAGATTCCGGAGCCGACGAAAACACCGTCTGCTCCCAGCTGCATCATCAACGAAGCATCTGCTGGAGTGGCCAAACCGCCAGCCGCAAAATTAACTACTGGAAGTTTACCTTCTTTCCTCACTAATTTAACTAATTCCAAAGGAACTCGCTCTTCTTTTGCGTATTTTTTCAATTGACCATTTGTTTTTTTCTTGAGTTCTTTGATATGATTGAATAAATAGTTCATATGCCTGACTGCTTCTACTACATTTCCTGTACCAGCTTCTCCTTTTGTCCGGATCATCGCAGCTCCTTCATTGATTCTTCTCAACGCTTCTCCTAAATAAGTGCAGCCGCATACAAAGGGAACTTTAAATGGCTGCTTATCCACATGATTATCCTCATCTGCTGGTGTAAGAACTTCTGATTCGTCTATATAATCCACCCCTAAAGATTCTAAGATCTGGGCTTCTGCAGTATGGCCTATACGGCATTTTGCCATGACTGGAATGGTTACGGAACGTAAGATCTCTTTTATCAATCTAGGATCAGACATCCTGGCTACACCTCCTTGTGCGCGGATATCAGAAGGGACCCTTTCGAGAGCCATAACGGCTACGGCGCCTGCTTTCTCTGCTAACTTTGCCTGCTCTGCTGTGACAACGTCCATGATCACTCCGCCTTTGAGCATCTCAGCAAGGCCAGATTTTAGTTTCAAAGTGCCTGTTTTCATAAGGATTAGGGTTGACTGGCGATTTTTAAAGTTAATGGGCTTTTCAATTATTTTTCTTGCAGATAAACATGCAATGGTCCTTCTCAAAGGGATCGAGAATGCGATAATCGATGATAGTGAGATGCTTCTCTAGTTCTTCCCGCACTTGATTGAATATCTGCTTCGGCTTTTTTGTTACATCAACAGAACGGGCCTTGACTGCAATCAATGCATAGCCGCCTTTCTTGAGGAATCGAAGATTCTTGATGAATATCTCAGCCTGATTGCGCTGGGCAATGTCCTGATAGAGGACATCTACCTCGCAGATCTTATCTGCATAGTTTTCAGGATGGTTGGCATCTTCTAAAAGGGCAGTCATGTTCTTCCTCTTCTCGCAGAGAAAGACAAATTCCCGTAAAACGCGGGGAGCAGGATCAATGCCAAAAAGAAATCCATCTTTGCCGATGATATCAGAGACGTGAGAGGGAGTTGTACCAGTAGAACAGCCCAGATACAAGACAACATCTCCTTTTCGTATGCCAGTATTGGGGGTTCCTTTCAAGATTGAGGCTGCTAACTTGCTTTTCTCGGGATCCCACCTGCGATATTCGATATTAGCGTCTTTGACAAGCCATTCATCATAGACCCTTTTTCCAGGAGTGAGATTCTTGGTATAGATATCTCTCCTTCGCTCATACACTTCGAAAATCTTTGATTTTTTCATTTTTTACCTTGTAAAAAATGGAACCCGTAAATCCTACAAGAATCCATAGATTCTTGAGGTTCAAAAATCTTTGATTTTTGTAACTTTGATTTACGTTGTTTCATTTGAATTTCTCTTCCAGCTGCTTCTTGAGCTTCTTTCCTAAAAATTCTCCTTTGAAAAAGTCTAATTTGACTGCCATGGAGAGCTTGTCAGCCAAAGCGCGAGCTCTTCTGCCTCGTTCTTTCTGCGGAGCAGAGGAAACAAAAATATGCTGTAAGATGAGACCGTGTCTTGGAGGACGGGCTCCAGTCTTCAGATGCCTGAACAATGCTTTTTCTGCGCCTAAGATCTGGATAGTGGAAGCTGGAAACATGACGAGTTTCCTTAATGAACCTGTATGCTCAATCAATTTTGCTCCTACAGTCACTCCTGCCACTTCTGTCAGATTAGGACAGTAGATCTTCATGATATCTTCAAGATAATCAAGGGTCTCGTTCTTCAATTGGACAAGTGAGTCTATTTTTTTAGCGAGATTCATCATCGCATCAAGATCTTTCTTCGGAAGGTCTTTTCCCATAGACACTTTCACATTGGTCTCTTTCAATAATTGCTGTTTTGATTTTCTGGCCACTAATTCAGCATATTTCTCATTATTCGCAACTGAAAACTCAGGATTGTAGAGTGCATACCATTCTCGCAGCCTTTTTACCAGTGTATTGAGTACTTTATCGGTCTCTGCAACTGTATTGATGGCCTGGCAGATCAGATTATCCTCATTGACTGATTCGCGGATCTTTATCTTCGTCAGCTGAAGATTGAAATCACGTAACTTAGAGAAATACTTGGAATCTTTCGGCAGCACTTCTTTGCTTTCGGTAGATTTGTACTGTGCTGCATCCTTATAGAGCTTCAGCTCTTTCAGGTTTCCTTTTTCCAATGAAAATTCGCCTATCAGATGGGTGAAATGCATAGCTTTCTGAAATATGAGGGAATTTTTAAATGTATGCAAAGATTAATAAAGAACATTTTCTCCATTGGAAGAATGGCTTTCGCATATATCACGTGCAAGGATAAGAAAGAAGCACGGAAGATAGCGCATCAATTACTGAAAAAAAGACTCATCGCATGCGCAAACATCTTTCCTATCGAAAGCATGTATCGGTGGAAGAAGAAGAAGATGGTGGATGACAAGGAAATCGTCATCATGGCCAAGACATTGAAGAAGCATTATCCCCAGATCAAGAAGATTGTAAAGAAAATCCATAGCTATGACATTCCCTGCGTATGCTTATTGGATTCAACGGCCAACAAAGAGTACCTGGCCTGGGTAAAAAAAGAGGTTTAGGATGCTGAAGAAGGAAATCGCTGATTTTAAGAGATTCAAAGACATCTTGACAATCATTTTTGAGGAAGGGTTCTCTTTTTTCCTGAGCAACCTTAAATTACGCAAACACATCCCTCTGAAGAAGCAGCTGAAAAAGAAAAAAATTGCGCTGACGAATGAAAAAAGATTAAGGAGAGTTCTTGAACGGCTGGGACCGACTTTTGTGAAATTCGGCCAGATCTTAAGCATACGGCCTGACTTTGTCCCTAAGAACTATATCAAAGAGCTTGAAAAATTACAGAATGAAGTAAAACCAGTGGCTTTTTCAGACATCAAGAGGGCTGTTGTGAGAAGCACTGGCAAGAAGATCGAAAGCACGTTCAAGAGCTTCGATGAGAAGCCATTAGCGAGCGCTTCAATAGCGCAGGTGCATAAGGCTGTCCTCAAGACAGGGGAAGTGGTAGCGGTCAAAGTGAGGAGGCCTGGCATCAAGAGAGTGATGAGGAGCGACATTGAGATCATGCATTTCTTAGCAGCATTGGCTGAGAAGCATAACAAGGGCATCCGAAAATATAATCCAGTCAGCCTTGTCAAAGAATTCTCCCAATGGACCGGGAAGGAGCTTGATTTCAGGAATGAGACTGAAAATCTGCAGCTATTCAAAGAGAACTTCAAGCACAGCACGTCAACCATGATACCAGAAGTGTATCCAAGACTATGCACTGAGGAAATTATCGTGATGGAGTTCATCGACGGCATTGAACTGAGCAAAGTGCATAAGCATACGATGAACATCAAGGAAGCCCTGGTGAACGGCTTCTACTCTGTCTTAGAGCAGGTATTCGTGCATGGGCTGTTCCATGGCGATCCCCATCCTTCGAACATCTTTGTGCTGCCTGACGACCGAGTAGGATTTGTCGATCTGGGCATCGTGGGGAGATTCGATGATGAACTGAAGAACAAGGCCACTGACCTCTTCATCGCGATAACCGAGGGAGAGACAGAGCGGGTTGTCGAAAGCCTGATGGACCTGGGCATTGTCGATGAAGGTATAGATGTCATCGGTTTCAAATCTAAAATACGAGAGGTGATCTATCCTTTCACCAGCAGCAGCATCAGGAACATCAAGATAAGCAGAGTATTGGAAGAAGTATGGGACACTGCTTTAGATTATGGCATCAGGATGCCGAGGGATTTTGTTCTCATGGGCAAAGCTATCGTCACTTTAGAGGGTGTCGGATTATTGTATTATCCTGATTTCAGATTTGCTGAAATGACGAGGCCTTTCCTCAAAAGATTACTGGTCAAACGATATACTCCGACGAAAGTGTTAAAAGGAATGTTCTTCAGTCTCTTCGCCATGAAGAAGAGCCTAGAGAAGATCCCTGCACAGGCAACACGGGTCTTAGATAAACTAGAGCAAGGACGGATAAAAATTGAGATGAAAGATACCGATGTTGAACGATTATCCACGAATATTGACAAATCAAGCAATAGGGTTGCCTATGCGATGATCTTGGCTGCATTATTAGTAAGCGGCAGCCTGGTGATCAATCTTGGAGAGCCTTTCTTTGCAGGACTTCCTGTGGCAAGCCTGATCATCTTTGGCCTGGCTTCTGTCATCAGCCTATTCTTATTGGTCTCCATATTCAGAGAGGGACGATAGATGCCTTATGCTGTTACCCATGTCTTGCTGACCATCATCGTCATCGATCTGTACCGAGACTATATCGCCAAAAAAGGCAGCATAAGCCTTCACACTGTCCTGATCGGAGGGATAGCCGGACTGTTGCCGGATATCGATATTTTGGCCGATTGGATCCTGAGTTTTTTCGGTTATGGGGTTATGCATGGCACGATAACGCATACACCCTGGTTTGCCCTTCTGTTCCTCATCCCTGGACTGGTGTTCCAGCATCGAAGAGAGAAGAAAAAGGCAATGCTGTACTATGTCATCAGCTTCGGTGTGTTCTTCCACCTCTTCCTTGATTGGTTCTTAGGAGGAGGATACCATCTCGGAGTGATGTGGCTATATCCCTTCTCATTCTGGACGCATAAGATCCATCTCCTGAATATGTTTGGTTGGAATCATGTGCCTGCTGCGTTAGATGCCCTGATATTGATCCTTTGGCTGTGGCATGAAGAAGTAAAACATAAGATAAAGGATTTTATTTGATCGTTGTGCCGTCGAACTCTTTGCCTTCGAGAATCTTCTTCAGATTGTCAAGATTCTTGCCGATGATGATCACCGTAAGGCCATAATCTGCAGCTTTCTGCGTGGCGATAGGATCAAAAGGAGTATTCAAGCCTGGAATCCATTCTGTCCCGACAATCTTCTTGAAGTCATCCCATGTCGAGACTGTTATAGGCTTGGCATCATCTGCCTTTTTAGGGTCTTTGTCATAGACAAAGTCAATGTTGGACATATTGACGATGATCTGCGCTTTGAGATTCTTGGCCATCATGACTGCATCGAAATCTGTTGACCAGCCGGGCTTCCAGCCTGAGCAGACGATGATCTTCTTATCGGTATCGATCTTCTCTGTAGGGTCTTTGACGATCTTTGCATACACATCCTTGAACAATGATCTTACGAGAACTGCATTCATCTTTGTCGCCTGGATGCCGATCCAGTCCTTCTGCTCGTCATTGAGATCGACCATCTCAGAAGCAGCTTTCTGATAATTCCTCGCCAATCTTCCGCCGCCGCAGAAAATAACGAAGGAGTGGCCTTTCTTGACATATTCCTCGATGACAGTCTTGAACTGCTTAAGAAAATCAATATCTAATTGTTCTGGATAGATCAATGATCCGCCTAGGGAAATTATCACTTTCATGTTATGCACCTAATCCGATGAAGGAAACGCCTACGATTATTAAAACTATCCCAAACCATTTCAGCCTGTTCATCTTTTCATTGAGGAACCTCATAGATAACAACGAGACCCAGACATACACCAATGCAACTAAAGGATAGAGGACTGACAGGTCGCCTCCTTTCAATGCTGGGATGAACAGGATCGTACCGAGAGCATAAAACAGGATACCGATATAGAGATGATAGTTCGTTATAAGCTTCTTGACATTCCTGGTCAGCTTATGGGAGGCCTTTTTCAGGAAGATAGGGCCGAAGCTTCCTACCGTGGTCGCGATCAACACTAAGAGGACTGCCCATAATTCAGTCATGCTACCACCGCTGTCTTGCTGCCGACGCCTATGGAAACGACGCCTGCGACGATGAAAAAGATACCGAGCCACCTCAAGAAATTCAGGGGTTCGTTGAAGATGAACAATGAAAGAAGGCCTACCCAGATATAGGAGGTCGCGATGATGGGATAGAGGACTGACAGGTCGCCTCCTCTTAACGCGAGAATCATCAAGGCTGCGCCCAATGCATACAGTGAGATGCCTATGAGGAGATTATAATTGGTGAGGATGGCTATGAAGTCGAATGTTAATGTCGCCACACCGAACTTATAGAACACCTGGGCAGTGGAAGTAAGAAAAGTAGTCAGAATCATCAAGACGATTGCCCACCACTTTGTTTTCATTTTAATCGTTTGTCAGAATCTCAATGATCTTCGCGTATGTAGGGCGGGTGATGAAGACACCGATAGAGACACCGATAATCGTCGTTATGGCAAACCCTTTCAATAATCCTGCTCCTGCGAAGACCAATGGCAGCATCGCCACCACTGTCGTGAAATAAGCGCCCATGATGATAAAAAATGCTCTTTTGAGCCTTTTTTTCCAGTCATAGATACGTTCTGATTCCCCTTTTAAAGTCTCATCTGTGATGACGATCTGGTCGTCCACTCCTGTTCCCACTGCTATGAGTATTCCTGCGATGGCTGCAAGGTCAATATTCCAGCCGATCAATGCTGCTGTCCCTAGCAATAGGATGACTTCGCTCACCATAGTGACTACCATAGTGAGGGAGATCTTCAGCTTCCGATATCGGATAAAGATCACCAAGGCGACTGCGAGCATCGCCAACACACCGATGAAGATGGCGTTGTTGATGAATGCCTCTCCAAGCAACGGAGAAGTGGTGTCGGTCTTGATGATGTTGATCTTGACCGGCAAAGAGCCTGTGATCAATATGGTCTGGAGGCGCTTCATATTATCCAATGCCACCTGTATCGCATCCTGACGGTTTATCCCTACTCCAGAACCTGAGATGGAGATCTCTGTTACAGCGCTTCCTTTAAGCTCAGAGCCGATATTCAGCTGATCGACTTCTGCATCATCGAGCACCATGATAAGCTGCTGATCCAGATAGGTACGGCCGTTCTCTTCTGTTATGATATTGAGTGTCCTTGTGATATCTGCCTGCCTCTCTGCTGCTTCCTGAGAAAGTGTTATCGAGAACCTGAAAGTACAGACAGATCCGCCTTCTGCATCAGAGCAGCCCCGCTGGGGATCTATCCCTGCGCAATCTGGAGTCCGGCAGACATAGCGGATGTCATCTCCTCCTGTAAAGGCGGTCTTGTTCGCTATCTTTGCCTCGAATTTGCCCTGCTTTGCCAGCAATTCAGAGACCTCCTCTTTTGTCGCACCTGCTATTTCCACAACGATGTACTGGTTTCCGGTGCCAAAAGGAGGCGGTAGATCATCTGACTGCCTTATGATCAGATCAGAAAGTCCATAGACATTGAGCCTTTGCTTCATGTTTGCTATGAGGATATCAATATCTTCCTGAGAAAGCTTCTCTTCTGGCTGAAGCAATACTCTTGTTCCGCCCTGCAAGTCAAGCCCTTTCCTGATATTTGACTGAGGAGCATTCTGCACAGACAGGCCGAGCTCTTCTTCCAGACGCAGATTATAGACTGCCCTGTTGGTAACGATGTTTATGGTCGAGTTCTGCTCTAAGGCTTCGACCTTATTGAAATAGTCTTTAATATCCCTGATAGGGGTATTGTCGATAGATTCGATGACCTCTCTGGTCATAGGAGGGGCTGTCGGATTTGGAGAAAGAATCCCTGCTTGTGCGGCTGAGCTATTTTGCACCACATTGCCTATCGCAACCCCTCTCCTCATCGGATTTGGGTTGATGCTGACAATAGCCAAGATGAGTGCAATGATTAAGAAAATCACCCTGAAACTGGTAAAGATCTTCTTGGCTTTCATTTTCTCTGTACGTACCAGACCAACAGACCTGCGTTCTGGATCCATGTGTTGATGATATCAACAATCAGGCCCACTAATAATACAGTCATGATCTGGCGGATGACCTCTGATTGGGAAAAGACTAACGCGACAATGACTGCTGCTAAAGTTGTTAGGGTCATGGTCATACCGGTCTTGAATGCGGATATGAACGCCGGCTTAAGTTCTGTCTCTTGTCTCTTGAGCATTTTTGTGGTGAGCATGATGTCGGTATCGATGGAATAGCCTATCAGCATCAGCAAGGCTGCGATGCTTGCTGTGCCCATCTTGATGCCGATGATATTAAGTATAGCTACGGTCACTATGATGTCTGACAATGCTGAAAGGATCACTGCTGCACTCGGGACGAAATTCCTGAAATAGAGGAAAACGACAATGCCCATGAAGATAAAAGCCATGATCATCGCCCTGATCGTCTGATTGAAGAAGGAAGTTCCTAACGAAGAGCCGATGCTCTCAATGGAATAATCCTGCTCTTTCAATTCGGTGTTGAGCTGGTTCTCGATAAAGCCGATTATCTGGGCAAGTCTTGTCGAGGAGAGATCCTGCGCGTCTGACTCAATCAGGAAGCCGATCTGGCGGGCTGCTGAATTCAATATTCTTATGGTGACTTCTCCGCCAAGCTCACTTTCCAAAGCAGTCCCTAAGGAAACTTTGTCAAACTGGCCATCATAGAGAATAGTTATAGCGACGCCCCCTTCCAGAGTGATATCACGGTTGATGAAATCTCCTGTGGTCTGGGCCTTAATGCCTATCAGAATGAATGCAATCAGTAATATGATAAAGGGGATGTACAGGAATTTTTTGTAATTCTTTAAGTAAAAATCGAATATCTTCTCATTCATGCAGGCTATGGTTTAGGAATGGTTTTTAAAGCTATCGGAGGTCTTTCAAAGACCTCGGAGAAGAGCACAGGGGGGAACTTCAGGAAATGAAGTTCCCCAAGGCTAAAATAAGAAGGAAAATAGGCTTGTAATAAAACCGAAGCCGTCAAAGCCCGGAAGGGGGATGAGATTGAATATCCCCAGGAAGAGGTTTATCTTGGCGAAAGGGATAAGATAGGGAACGTACTTGCTTTTTACCCACTTGTTCTTGACTGCCTGGATAGCGAGGTACCAGAGCAAGAAATTCATGGCCGGACCGGCTATAGATACTAGCGCTGAAGGTAGTGGTGGTAATGGTGTATGAGAGACGAAGCCTCCTACGAAAAAGAGGAAAGGAAAACCAACTGCCTTGAGGATGATGATGAGCGCGTAGAAACCGTATGGCGCGAATAAGACTGCCTTTGCTCCGAAGAGCATGGCTATGGCCTTGTGAGAGAGCTCATGTAGGATGACTGCCGGTCCGGCTGCCAGTGCTGCGAACTTTACATTTTCCCATTTTCCATGCTTGTAGAATTTCAGCGGGTCAAAATTTTCAGTCACTGGCTTCCTCAATACATCTGAGAAGATATAGCCTATCGCAAGGGCCATGATGATCATATCGATGATTTCAAAGAAAAAGGAAGCAGTAAACTGCTGCAGGCCGAATAAGGCAAGCACATCTGCCCTAGTGAAATTAAGAAGAGATAGCATAGCACTTTGAGGAATATTTTTCTTTATAAAGTTTGAGGTAGTAAGCTTTATAAAAATCCTGAGTTTCCAAAAGCCATGACAGATTTAATCGCATTCATCGGCTCTGGCAAAGGGACCATCGCCCATGTCCTTAAGGTAATTGAAGGAGATGAATGGGAGAAAGTATACATCCTTACTTCTGAAGAATTCAAGAAAGAGGTCCCTGAGGGTGTTGAGATGATCCTCATCGATAATAAGAAGACTGTCTCTGAGATGACTGAGGACATCAAGAATGCCCTTACTGGAAAAGTGAAGATCATGGAGAGCGCAGTGAACATCATCTCTGGAGAAGGGAAAGAGCACATGGCCCTTCTGAGTGCGCTTCTTAAGCTGGGTTGTGGTATCAGATTTGTTGCCCTTACTAAAGAAGGTGTTAAAGAGGTCTAACGACTGGTTACGCTCGGTCGACATGTCAGGAATCAAAGATTCCTGAGCATGCTCAGAAACCTTCAGTTTCTGACACGCAAGATGGGGCTAAAGCCCCATGACGTGGCACGCTGTATCATTAAAGCCACGAACGATGATTTATTTTACTTGACTATAATAGATGTGATATCCTGACTGTCTTCCCAATATTTTCACATTGCCGAAGACTGATTCCATCTTTTTTGCTAAATCTTTTCCGCCTTTCTTGCTTCTTGCCACTAATTGCAGAGAGCCGCCTTTCTTCAGGAAGGTATAAGAATCTTCTATCAGCTTGAAGCAGAGCTTCTTGCCTGCATGCTGGGGCGGATTCGAGAGGATGATATCAAAGGTCTCGTTGATGCTGTCAAAGAGGAAGCTTTTCAGGACGTCAGCATGACATACATTCAGCTCGCAGTTCTTCTTCGCAAGAACCACTGCACGCGCATTGACGTCAGACATGACTATCTTTGCCTTCGGGTAGACCTTTGCAAGCACTATGCCGACAGCACCATAGCCGCAGCCAAGGTCAAGGATCTTCTCCTTTCCTTGGATCTTTGATTCTCTGATCAACAGGTCAGTGCCTTTGTCGATCCTGTTCCGAGAGAAAACAGAAGAAGAAGTGAGGAAATTAAAAGTGAGATTCTCTACTGTATAGCTGAGAGTCTTTCTCTTCTGGCTGCTTTTCGGCTGTTTTGAAAAATAGTGCTCCATTTTAAGACATCAGGCCAAGCAGTGTGTACAAAGCCCGGTCAGTCGCTTTGAAGAGCTCTTCCTGCTTTCCAGTCATGATGATGCAGTTATCTATAAAGAGGACATTGGTCTCTTCTTCAGTGGAAAAGTAAAAGACAGGTGCATCAGTGGAATCGCAATCGACTATTGGTCTATCGACGCATGCAGTGTCTTCATCAGTGGTGCAGGCGCCTATCACTCCCTTGCCGAAGACATCAGTCAAGACGCGGGCTGCTTCTCCTGTCGAGACTGCGATGAAACCAAGATCCTCATCCTTCGGGTTGAAGGTCATATAGAAAGCTTTGAAGCGGTTGAAGGCAGAGGCATTCCATGCGCCTACTGGCTGGATGTCTTCCACTTCTCTCGGGGAGAAATGAAAAGGGACGTTGTACTCTGCAGTGGCTTGAGGATTCGACAAGCGGGCATACCAGCTTTCCTGATAGTAGACAAAACTATATGCCCCTTTATAGAGATAGCCTTCATCCGGAGAGAGCTTTCCTGCGAGGTTTTTCTCATGCAGACTATCCAGCGTATCGATCTCTCTTGGAATCAGTCTCGGCACAAAGATGATCGATGCAAAAATGATAACCATGATGATAAGGGCATAGATCAAGGTAGAATCCTTCTTCTTCATCTCTTTTTCAATTTCTTCTTCCATCAGACAATACCCAATATCTTATACGCAATAAGATTGGTATGAGAAAGGATGAACTGGGGATCCACTGAATTGATGACAATGCAGTTTCCCTGATGAGTTATGGTATCCATAGGGGTAGAATTATAATACAATATAGGCACGAAAGAAGAGGAGCTCTCGCAGGTTATTGTCGGATGCCTTATGGACGCATTGGTGGTAAAACCGAGGCGGACGAAGATGTCCTTGTTCACAAGGACGTTGCCCAGCTCAAACGTAGCTCGGGCGATATCCTCATTGGCTGTCGAATTGAATTCTGAGGTGATGTCCAACTGGACAAGATTGCTCAGGTCTATAGTCGAAGGTAAAGAAAGGAACTCGACATCTTGGGGAATATAGGAGAGAGTATAGCGCTGGCCTTCATGGCTGAAATCCCAGCCATTCTGGGAAAGGGTGAATTTAGTGCCCTCATATCGTGATGTGGGGTTTGTGGTGTTGAATGAGCCGCCGAAAATGAAGCCCAGTATAGAGGTGACCATAATCAAGGCAAGAAATATTGACATGGCATATTTTCCATGGTTCTTCTGTTTCTTTCGCATAGCGTGGAGAGTGGGCAAAGCATATTTAAGTGTTGTGGGACGACTGGTTACATGTCGGAAATCAAGATTTCCGAGCACATTCAGCGAGCTGAATGCTCTGTCGACATGTCAGGAATCAAAGATTCCTGAGCATGCTCAGAAACCTTCGGTTTCTGACACGCAAAGTAGGGCATAAAGCCCTACGCCGTGGTTGGCAGCTTACTAGATAACCACGGATGTTTCTTTTTTTATTATATTTTAAATATTTCAAATATTCTATATATTTGATAACCATTAAATATATAAATGAGGAATTATGTACAGGCACCATGGCTGATCTGGATCATGATGTCATAGACCTTTTTCTCTACTTAGGAGAATTCCATGGTTGGGATGCTTTGACGAGCACTATCTGCGCCATCCTGTTCATCGAGCCTAAAGAAGTTGCGCTCACTGATCTGGCAAAGAAAACAGGATACAGCTTGGCAAGCTGCTGCATCAAGGTTCAGCAGCTTGAGAAAAGCGGCCTGGTGAAGAAATTGAGCAAGCCCGGCAGCAAGAAGGTATATGCCAGCATGGAGAAAGACCTCTTTGCGCATTGGATGAACATGATAAAACGGGCTATGACGTATAAAGTGGGCCATATCAAGAATGTCCTTCCTGATATCATCAAGAGGCATAAGAATGCAGATAAGAGGAAAATAAAGATACTTGAAGGATGGCACAAAGACGTTGTGCGGATAGAAGGAATCTTTCAGGAACTGATAAAGAGGATGGAACATGACTAAAGCATTTTTGGATTTGCAGAAGGTATGGAAGATCTACAAGATGGGCAACGTGGAAGTGCCTGCGTTGAGCGGATTGGATTTCAGCGTGAAGAGGGGGGAATTTGTAGGCATCATGGGACCTTCTGGCTCTGGCAAGAGCACAGCGATGAATATGATCGGACTGTTGGATGTGCCTACGAAAGGACACATCTATTTCGAGGGAAAAGATATCTCTCTGTTCAGTGAGTCTGACCTTGCGCAGATGAGGGGGAAGAAGATAGGATTCATCTTCCAGCAATTCAACCTGATCAATACCCTTTCAGCCTTGGAGAATGTGATGCTGCCAATGATCTTTCAGGATGTACCCAGAGCTGATCGGGTAAAAAAAGCAGAAGAGCTGCTCAAACTTGTTGATCTGGGAGAGAGGATGCATCATCGGCCGACTGAACTATCGGGCGGTCAGCAGCAGAGAGTCGCTATCGCAAGAAGCCTCTGTAATGATCCTGAGATTGTGCTGGCAGATGAGCCTACAGGCAATCTGGACCAGAAAACAGGGGGAACGGTCCTAGATTTCCTGAAGAAGCTGCATCGGGAAAAGAAGAAAACCATCATCATGGTCACACACGATCTGAATGTCGCGAAGAAAGCGGATCGTGTTGAATATCTTATAGACGGAAAAATAACCAAGAGGAGGGTAAAATGAAGAAAAATATAATGTATACTATGGTGCTATTAGTAATTATAAGTATGGTGAATGCATTAGTCACTGAAACGATAGCTGATGATACCAATATTGTCGTCACGCTGATCAATCAAGAGCCTGACCCTGTCGCACCTGGCGACGTCGTAGACTTGCGCTTCAGAATAGAGAATAAAGGAGCGGAGCCTGCTGAGGAGATGTGGGTGAAAGTCATACCGAAATTTCCGGCAAGCATCTACTCTGATGAAGAGGAGGTGTATATCGGCACGGTTGTCGGAGGACAACGTGACAGCTTGGGGGTGAGAGAGAAATATCGCCTTCTTGTTGATGAGGCTGCGGTTGCTGGATTGAATACTGTTGAGTTCTGGTACAAGACTAAATTCAATTCTTGGACAAGAGCAGGGCAATATGATATTGAAATAAGAGAAAGAGATGCGGTTCTGGCGATCAATGAGATTACCACTACTCCTCAGACCATCACGCCAGGAAGCACCACCAAAGTGAGCTTCAGGCTGGAGAACCTTGCAGAGAGCCTGCTCAAGGACATCAAATTGAGCTTGGAAGTGTATAGTGTATTTGCGACGACCACTACTATTACGACTGCTGAGCTGCCTTTTACTCCTATCGGTTCTGGGAATGAGAAAACATTGAGGAGTATCGGCGCACGAGAGGCGAAAGATGTTGTCTTTGACCTCTTCACTGATGCAGATGCAGAATCAAAAGTGTACAAAGTTCCCTATATCTTGACGTATACTGATGAGCCTGGAAATAACTTCACCCGTTCTGGTGTTGTGGGGTTGATCGTCGATGCAGAACCTGACCTGTCAGTCAGTATT
The DNA here is from genome assembly GCA_018221205.1 of Candidatus Woesearchaeota archaeon. Lineage (GTDB taxonomy): Archaea > Nanobdellota > Nanobdellia > Woesearchaeales > WJIZ01 > JAAOYF01. The sequence continues at coordinate 14,922 of JAAOYF010000031.1, forward strand.
GAGGACACCCAGATATTGAGTGATGGTGCTAAGGGCACGGTAAGCATCAAGTTCGTGAACAAGGGTTTCAGCGATGTCAAATTCCTGAACGTCATATTGAAGGAGACAAAGGAGTTCGATGTCCTTTCAAACCAGGAAGTGTATGTGGGCAATCTGGATTCAGATGACTTCGAGAGTGCTGAGTTCGATCTTCTGGTGCAGAAAGGGGGAAGCGGAGATATGACCCTTCCTTTGCAGATAGACTATAGAGATGCGAACGGACAGCTCTTTGAGAAAGACATCGACCTTATACTGCCCTTATACTCAGGGAAAGAGCTGAAGAAACGGACAGATGATGGAGGAAATACCTTTGGAGGAATCCTCATCGTGCTGGTAATAGTCGCTGTCGGCATCTTTGTGTACAGAAAATATAGAAAGAAGAAAAAGAGATGAATACAGACTATTTTGTACTGGCTCTCAAGAGCCTGATACATAAAAAAGTACGCAGCTGGCTCACGCTTCTAGGCATCTTCATAGGGGTTGCTGCTGTTGTTTCTTTGATCGGTCTGGGAGATGGATTGCGCACAGCGATCAATTCCCAATTCGGCATCAGCTCTACAGAAGTCTTGACTGTGCAGGCCGGAGGCATCTCTGGGGCAGGACCTCCGGGCACGGGAGTGGTCAACAAACTGACGCAGGCAGACAACGATGCTATCGAGAAATTATCTGTGGTGGATAAGTCTATCCCCCGTCTCGTACCCCAGGGAAAGCTCGAGTTCAATGATGTTGTCGGCTTCGGCATGGCGATGAGCATTCCAGATGGTGAGAAACGCGATCTTGTCCATGAGATATTGGAAATAGAGGCTGAAGTAGGGAGACTGCTCAAGGACGGGGACTCGAACAGGGTCGTTTTGGGCTATAATTTCTACAGTGGAGATGCAGATTTCGGCAAAGACATGCATGTAGGCAACACTGTCCTTGTCCAGGATAGGAAGTTCGAGATCGTCGGCTTCACCAAAAAGAAAGGCAGTTTCATCTTCGACAATATCGTGCATATGAATGAAGATGTTGTGAGGGATCTCTTTGAGATAGAAGAGGAAGTAGATGTAATCGCGGTATTGGTGAAAGACAAAGAACTTATCCCTAAAGCAAAAGAAGACATCGAGAAGCTTCTCAGGAAGAGACGGGATGTAAAGATAGGGGAAGAGGATTTTGAAGTGCAGACACCTGACCAGGCATTAGCAGACCTGGATTCCATCCTTGTCGGTGTGCAGATATTCATCATACTCATCGCGAGCATCTCTATGGTCATCGGAGCAATAGGCATCGTCAACACCATGTTCACCTCTGTTATCGAACGAAGAAGGCAGATAGGCATAATGAAATCAGTAGGAGCACGAAACAGCCATATCTTCTATCAATTCTTCATCGAGGCCGGCCTGATGGGATTCATCGGCGGGCTGATCGGAACGATCATCGGAACTCTCGTCGCTTATGTCGGGACACAAGGTATCAATGCCTGGATAGGCTCATCTGCCTCGCCAAGCATCAATTTCGGCCTCATACTCTTTGCCCTGCTCGGGAGCTTCATTTTAGGGGCTGTCTCGGGAATCATACCTGCGTTGCAGGCAGCACACCAACATCCTGTAGATGCGTTGAGGAGCTAATATGTTCAACCCAGAAATAATCAGATATACCATGGAAAACATCATATCGCGCAAGACAAGGAGCGCTCTCACTATCCTTTCCATACTCATCGGCATCGCTGCCATCTTCATCTTTGCCAGTTTCGGACTAGGATTATATTCTTATGTAGGGGAGATCGCTGAATCCTCGGGAATAGATAAGATCATCGTGCAAGCTCGGGGAATTGGGGCTCCTGGCCTGGATGATACGTTCAAGCTTGAGGAATCTGACCTTGAAGAAGTCGAGGGCACGAAGGGGATAAAGGAAGCCACCGCCTGGTATGTTAAAGCGATAGAGATCGAAAAAGATGATATCAAGAAATTTGTCTTCGCTGCAGGTGTGCTGCCAGAGCCCAAGGATATCAGAATCATAGAAGCGTTGATGGGTGTCGATATCATTGAAGGAAGGCAGCTGAAGAAAGGGTTGGATGGTAAAGTAGTATTGGGATACAATTATCTCCTCCCTGACAAAATCTTCCCCAAGCCCATAGTGGTCGGTGAAAAGATACTCATCAATGACGAGAAATTTGAGGTCATAGGTTTCTATGACTCGATAGGCAATCCTGCGGATGATGCGAATGTCTATCTCTTGGAGGATGACATCAAGAAATTATTCGGTGAGGACGTCTCTTATGGTGCGATCATCGCAAGCGCGCAGGATGTCAGCCAGATCGATAGCACGGTAGAGCGGGTGGAGAAGAACCTCAGGAAAAGCCGCGACTTGGAAGAGGGGAAAGAAGATTTCTTTGTCCAGACGTTCCAGGATGCATTGGAGATGTTCACCAATGTGATCAACATCGTCGTCGGATTCATCTTCTTTATCGTGCTGATATCTGCGATTGTCGCTGCCATCAATACTGCCAATACCATGGTCACTTCGGTATTGGAGAGGATCAAAGAAATCGGAGTCATGAAGTCTATCGGAGCGAGAAACAGCACTATCCGGGATCTCTTCCTGGTTGAGTCTGGATTTCTCGGTCTGATCGCTGGAATATTTGGTGTGTTCATCGGGTGGGGATTCTCATCAGTAGGTGGAACATTGCTCACAGAATTGGGGTGGGGATTCCTCAGTCCAATCTTTCCTTGGTGGCTGTTTGCATTTTGCATCGGTTTGGCTGTGGTTGTGGGTGCGGTCTCTGGGGTTATTCCGGCTGTGTATGCGTCCAAACAAAAGCCCGTAGATGCGCTACGATACGAATAAGGTGATACCCTGTTTGAAGAACATAAAGACATATTAGGACAGATCAATGAAAGATTGGAGAACTGCCTCAGATTGATGAGCATCCCTGAATTGGGCAAAGAAGAGAAAGATGATGTCCGGAAAGATCTTCTGGCAGCTTATCGAAAAGTGGCTACGCTGCGCATGATGCATGAAGAATTCTCAGAAGTACTGAAACGGGTAGGGGAATTTGCCAAGAGCGCAGAATTATTGGGTGAGCGATTTTAGCTATTTCCTTATGGACATGACGATGCCGCCGCCTATGACGATGCCGATAATAAAGCCAAGCACGATGCCTGTTATCATGTGATCAGGGAAATACCTATCAGCGATAATTGCTCCTGCTATGACTCCAGCAAAAAGCGAGATATATACTATGATGGAATGCAGCCTTCTTTGGTCGTCTACTGCTTCTGGGTTTCCTAAGACATCCATATTGCCTTTTTTGATGTTTTGATATTTAAATTTAACTACACAAAAAGCTTATAACTAAGCACCATTCTAAAATGGTCATGAAAAGGGTTTTCAAATATTATCCTGAGGATTTCAAGGAAACCACGATTGATGTGGTGCATATGGACCTTGATTTCGATATCTATGATGACCATACCAAAGTTGTGTCGCATCTTCGCGGCCGGACCAGGAAGGAGATCAAGGAACTAAGCCTTAATGCGAAGAATCTTGAGATCGTCTCTGTCAGTTCCAGTGTCGGAGAGGTGACGTTCGACTATAAGAAGGATATGCTCCTCATACGATTTCCTGAAACGATCCCTGCTGACAAGGAATTCAGCATCATGACTGAAACCATATGCAGGCCTACAAAACATATCCTTGAAGGATTGTATTTTGATGTGACGCCTTCGGAAGCTCCTCCTCAGCAGATAACCCAATGCCAGCAGTGGGGCTTCCAGCGCATCGTGCCTTGTATCGATGCGATGACTGCGAAATGCACGTATACTACCCGTATCACTGCTGATTCTAAGTATACCAATCTTATCACCAATGGTGACATCATCGAGGAGAGGCACTCTATCGGCGAGGGAAGAGACACCATTGTCTATGATAATTCAATCACTCCGATGGCACCTTACGTATTCTTTTTGGGAGTGGGGACGTATGCTACCTTCACCAAGGAATTTGAATATCCTGACGGTGGAAAATTCATGTTAGAGCTATTGGTCCCTCCTGACTCTGATAAAAAACGGGCTGAGAATGCCCTTCAGGTGCTTTATGACTCTATCATGTGGATCTATCTTTTTACAGGCCCTGATACCTATAAGAATCATCCTACCAGCCTGGAGATCAAGAAACTTGTTGAGCGTCGGGATAATGGGGAGGATGTCCAGGATGAGATCACCAGCAAGATCAAAGGCATGACTCTCGGTTACAAATACACCGGAACTGTCTACAGGGAAATCGGCATGCAGAATGCTGACTGTGGCGGCATGGAGAATGTCGGGAATACCACTATAACGACCAACAGGATCATGCCTTTTGCTGAGATGACTGATTCTAGTTTTGAATATATGATAGATGTTAAAGTTCATGAGTTCTATCATAATCTTAATGGCTCGGAGGTTACGGGCTGGAGCCCTTTTGAATTATGGCTGAATGAAGCTGTTACGGTTGTTATCGAGAAACAATATCATGCATTCTTATTTGGGGAGGATTATTCCCGGTTGGATGTTGTCTTGGGAATCATGAGCCCTTTCGGAGGAACGCTAAGTGAGGATGATTCTGCTCTTTCAATGCCTATCGAACCAGATGGCTTCAACACGCCAGATGAGCTGATCACGGGCGTCACCTATTCCAAAGCTCCTGAATTCATCCGGATGATCACCCTGCTCATGGGCAAAGAGAAATTTGTCGAGGCGTTAGATGTGTATCATCGACGGTATAAGCATGGAAACGCTACACGGGCGCAATGGTTAGCATGCATGGAAGAAGTCTCCGGGATGGATTTCAAAAAAATGGCCCAGATGTGGCTGAAACAGCTGAAATACCCTAACGTACATGTTGTCCGCTCTTATCATGAGAAGAAACTGACGCTGAAGCTCACTCAGTCTGGGCATTGGGAGTTTCCTTTTGCTGTTGCCTTGGTGGATGAGAATGGTGAAGATATCGCTGAGAAGACTGAATGGATCAAGAATCCTCAACAGGAGATTGTGTTTGAGAATGTTGAGCCATCGTTCATCTCTTTGAATCGTGGTTATTCGTTCTTCGGCAAAGTTGATTTTGACGCTGGTGATGAGGAGCTGTATCTGCAAGTGCGGAAAGATAAGGATATGGTGAACAGATATGTTGCGTTCAGCAAGATCGCGAATAAGGTCAAAGAGAGACTATTGCGGAAAGAGGAGGTTGATGAACAGTTCATTGATCTGTACTTTGAATTATTGGATGATAAGGATCTGATGCAGAATGCCTGCACGGGCATGCTGGCTATTTTCGAGCATGTCGATGATCCTGAATTTGAATATTGCTATCAAGAGCTTTATGATGTGAAGAAAGAGCTTTTGACCCGGATAGCGCGGAAATATGAGAAAGAGATCCGAAAGCTGTATGCTGAGCATTCTCATGAGAAAACAGACGGCAGCTATATGGAGAATCAGGTTGCCAACATCAAACAGAGGCAGGTGAAGAATACTTGCTTAGGTCTATTGGCTAAACTAGATACTCCAGAGATCCATTCCCTCATCAAGAAGCAGTTTGATTCAGCCAAGTGTGCGACAGACAGATATGTTGCGTTCAGCAATTATATCAACAGTTCTGCTCCTGACAAGATCGCCTTTTTAGAGGCGTATGAGAAGGTTGCACGAGAGAATCTCGTCAGTTGGGAGGCATTTTTGGGCATGATCTCGGGGAATGACAGCTCAGATGCTTTGGATATCATGAAAAGAGTTCAGGAGAGTGAGTATTTCAAGATCGAACAGACAAATGATCAACGCGCTCTTTATGGAAGGTTTGCTCTGAACAAGAAGAAATCTTTGTTGACTGAGGAAGGAAGGGGGTTCATGAAAAATGCTCTTATCAAGCTCTGTCCTGTCAATGAATATACTGCGATGCATATCTTGAGTGTGTATGGCATCATCGACAAATTGAAAGAAGAATATCATGTCCCTCTGGTGAAGATGCTTGTTGAGGTTCTTTCTACCTTAGATAAGGATAAGCAGGCAAGTGCGTATAATAATATACGACGGATCCTTTTGGGGAATACAAAGTCTGTTTCTGCATATGAGAAAGCGTTCGGGAAGATTGAATAAGCCC
>JAAOYF010000032.1 GCA_018221205.1 Candidatus Woesearchaeota archaeon
GACCTATTTCCATCTGACAAATATCTCAGACATCCATTTCATCGAATCTTTTCCAAAAGAATTTGTCCTCAAGCCGAATAGGGGTTTCGGCGGAAATGGCATCATGATCCTCCATAAAGAAGGAGATTCCTTTACCACCCTTACTGGAGAGGTCAGCAGCCTGCATGCGATCAAGATGCATATCGAGAAGATCCTTGACGGCCAGTTCGCAGAGTATGCTGAGGACGATTCTGTCCTTGTTGAAGAGCGCATCAATCCTTCAAAAAAGCTGATGTTCAAAGGCATTGTGGGTGTGCCTGATATCAGGATAGTATGCATCAATGCAAAAGCAGCATTCTGCATGATCCGTCTGCCAACGCTGATATCAGGAGGTAAGGCAAATCTCTCTTCAGGGGCCATAGGTCTTGCTGTAGATATCTCAACAGGCACGATGTACAAAGCATACTCAAAATTCGCCAAGAAGTATATCTCATTGAAGGCATTAGGCATATCAAATGGTCAGAAACTGCCTAAATGGAAAAAGATTATGAAACTCGCAGAATACGTCGCCTATTACTCAGAATTAAGGTTTACAGGCATCGATATTGTCCTGGATAAAAATGAGAATCTTCTTGTTTTCGAAGCCAATGGATATCCTGGACTGGAGATCCAGAACGTGACCGGATGCTCCATCACCGAATGGATTGCTCATGCCTTCAACTAAAATTTTATATAGGGCTTATCTCTCCTTTGGTGAAGGTGATATCATGAGTTTGATGCAATCTGATCCAAAGACATTAGAAAAAGGGAGCCCTGCTCCAGAATTCTCTTTAGAGAACACTGATGGAAAAACAGTCCCCTTATCGGATTTTAAAGGAAAGCCGGTAGTGATCATCTTCATGTGCAATCATTGCCCTTATGTCAAGCCAAAGATGGATGAGATAGCTGCCATACAGAATGATTATGATGATAAAGCAGCAGTCATCTGCATCAATCCAAATGATCCTGATTATGATCCAGATGATTCTCCAGAACAGATGAAAAAGATCGCAGCGAAATACGGCTACAGATACTATCTGTTTGATGAGACCCAAGAGACTGCAAGATCATATGGCGCTACCTGCACTCCAGATCCGTTTGTCTTCGATAAGGACCATAAACTCGTTTTCCACGGCCGTATCAATGATGCCATGAATCCTGATGACAAGCCGACAAAGGCTGTCATAAGAGAGGTCTTGGATAAGACGCTCAAAGGAGAGGATATCGAAGAATGGTTCCAGCCGAGCATGGGCTGCAGTATCAAATGGAAGTAGTACCAAAAGTTTAAATACCTTCTCGACTGCAACATGCTAAAATGAGACACAAAACCCTTACTCTAGGAATAATTTCACTATTGATTCTCTCAGCCTTTGTTTTTGCTGCAGGGACAAGTACAGAGACAGAAACACCAGAAGAGACTTCTACGCCGCCAGGAACACCTCCTGCTCCACCCATAGACGTTCCGGACAAGAATACCCGGTCAGAAGGCTTCGGCTATGAAGAAAAATCAGAAGAATTCAAATCAGATTGTGATAATAAGATAACTCTGCCGTTAAGGATCCGATGCAGGCTTGAAAACAAAGTAGAAGGTGAGGGTACACCAGAAGCATGTGCCTCGGCCAAGAACCCCGAAGCATGTGCACAACTGTACAAGAACAGTGAATCTTGTTACATGAACAAAGGAAAGGCAAAAGATGCATGCTTCAGAAGAATGGCTGGCTTTGCCCGATCCAATCTTGCTGAGCAAGGAGCCCATGATAAAGAAGCAGTAAGAAATTATCTTGTTCTGCTTCTCTACGACTTGCAAGAGAGAGTAGAAAAAGCCTACGAAGGAGAGAAACTCGAGTCTGATAAAGCAGCTGGATTGATAAGTCAGATTGTACAGATCAAACAGGCTGTATTGAAAGAGACGTCTTCTTCAGAGATCAAACTGCTCATGAGCAGATTCAAAGACCAATACAAAGGTGAGATGCAATGAGACATATAATCGCAGCACTATTCCTGATGGTCCTTCTGATAGGATGCCAAGCACCAGAAGAAGTGATGGAAGAGCCGACAGTCGAAGAGCCTGTTGAACCAGAGCCTGAAGCAGAAGCAGCTGATCTACAGACTGATGATGATGTCTTCGATACCATAGATGAAGCCTTGGATGCTTTAGGATAAGGTTTTTAAGACAGAGTAGAATTCTCTCCTTATGGATAGTGGTTCACAGCTATTGGTAAGGGTCCATAATCTTGAGCTAGGGGGCACTCCGAATCATGAAAGGGACTGTGATATTCTTGAAGAGACCCTTAGAGGAGCTGATGGGAAAAATGCACTTGCCCAGCTTGCGCTTGCTAGGCTTGCTATGCTCACCCAGAAGGAGTATGGAAGAAACAACATAGATCAATTGCTCGGAGCAATTGGAGCAGCCGTATCAGGAGATCTTCCTTCTGGCTATCGCAATGATGCACTAATATTGGAAGGTAAAGCTTTTTTTCTCGCTGCAGGATCATATCGTCCTAACAACCTATTAGATGCATACGATGCAATCGATGACGCAGTCGCCGCTTTCGAGCAAGTATCACAGAAGAGTCCCGGTACTCAATTCCTATTTGGCACTGCTCTCTATGATCTAGGCCAGTTTATGCTATGGCAAAGTGAAGATGCTAAGCAGTCATTTCAGCGGGCTTATGAAGTGCTAGAAGAAGCTCGCACTGCATCAACTCGACCAAAAGATTTAGCAAGAATACATCATCTGCTTGCATGTGTTATAATGAGTTCACAATTGGTCGGCCTTGAAGGAGATCTCGGTTTGGCGAACAATTATGCTACTGATGCAGTGTACAGCACCGCAACAGGTCCAAGATTGATCACTCTGGCAGACACGTTGAGACTCCAAGAGGATAAGAAGCAGGCAAAGCGATTATATAGCGAAGCGCTTTCTGCGATAAGTGAAAACAGCCCATATAGAAGATTATGCCAACGAGTAAGAGTCTTGCTTGGTTCAAAAGAAGTAGGATTCCGATATACTGTTGATGAAGGATCGCTGAGGAGAGATTACGATACATTAAGCGAGAAAGATGGTCAAGTGGAATTCATAGAGAAGAACTTTGTCCCTACTTGATTTGGATATACTTGCTGCAGACATCACATTTTTTTGGTACAGCAGCATCATGTTTTCGATGTGCCTTGCAGAGTGTCTCAGATCCTCTGAAGAGAACAGAAAGCTCATACATATATTTCGAAGCATTCTTACTGTCCTTCACCATCTTATCAGCGCATTTCTTGATGTTCTTGAGTTCAGGAGAAGTAAATTTCACTTGCTTTGCTCGTTTAGAGCTCCGATATTGAGAAACTGCAGATTCGGTGATATCAAGGATAGAAGCAGCCTCTTTCTGGCTCAATTTGTGATCGTTGATAAAGCAACTGACGAGCTCCCTTCTTAAAGCAGGTATCAAGTACCACACTTCAATCTCCTGAGGCATAGACAAGGTCATAGACTTAACAGGGGTAAAGCAGTATATAAAACTTTATCCCTTAATACAGCAAAACCTTTATAAAAGCACTCTTAACTATCGTTAAGTATGGCAGATGCAGTAGAGATGGAATCCTTTGAGATCAATAGAGAGAACTATGACCATCATAATGAAGAGAAACTAGCATATAAAGCCAAACCTGGAATAGATGAAGAACTCGTAAAAGAGATCTCCAAACAGAAAAAAGAGCCCGGATGGATGCTCAAGAAAAGATTAGAAGGTTTTAGGACATTCCTCAAGCTCAACATGCCTAATTGGGGTCCTTCATTAGAAAGACTCGATCTCAATAAGATATACTTCTTCATGCGGCCTGACGCCAAGAAGAACGCTGACAATTGGGAAGACGTCCCAGAAGACATCAAGAAGACCTATGAGAGGCTAGGCATTCCTGAAGCAGAGAAGAATAGCTTAGGAGGAGTAGGTGCCCAGTATGAATCTGAAGTCATCTACCATAGCATCAAGAAAGAGCTGGCAAAGAAAGGTGTTGTGTTCGTCGATATGGATGAAGCAGTGAAGAAATATCCTGATCTCGTAAAGAAATATTTCATGACCTCTTGTGTTCCTATTGGCCTGCATAAATTCTCAGCTTTGCATGCAGCAGTATGGTCTGGAGGCACCTTCATCTATGTGCCGAAAGGAGTGAAAGTCGATCTGCCGTTGCAGGCATATTTCAGGATGAATGCACGGGCAGGGGGACAGTTTGAGCATACATTGATAATCGTCGATGAAGGAGCAGAAGTTCAGTATATCGAAGGCTGTTCAGCTCCTTTATACACTGAAAGCGCTTTGCATGCAGGCTGTGTCGAGATCCATGTCCTGAAAGGCGCACGGACACGATATTCCAGCATCGAGAACTGGAGCAAGAATACCTTCAACCTCAACACAAAGCGTGCTGTTGTCGAGGAAGATGGTGTTATAGAATGGATAAACGGCAACATGGGTTCTGCTGTTACCATGCTGTATCCTGCTTCAGTCTTGAAAGGAGACCGTTCAAAAGCCGATTTCATCGGTATAGCATTTGCAGGAAAAGACCAGAATCAAGATACTGGATCCAAGATTATCCATATCGGAAAAGATACCTCTTCAACAATAACATCAAAATCCATAAGCAAAGCCGGCGGCATAACCTCATACAGAGGACTATTGAGTGTCAAGAAAGGCGCGACTAATGCCTCCTGCAATGTTGAATGCGATGCATTGATGATGGACAATGAATCCCAATCAAATACCTATCCCTACATGGATGTGAAAGATAATACCGTAGATGTCGCCCATGAAGCCTCTGTGGGAAAGATAAATGATGAGCAGATCTTCTACCTGATGAGCCGTGGTCTAGATGAAGAATCAGCCACAAAGATGATTGTCTCTGGCTTTGTCGAGCCCATAGTGAAAGAGCTTCCTTTAGAATATGCTGTCGAATTGAACAGGTTGATTGAATTGGAGATGGAAGGCTCGCTGGGGTAAAGATGGGGTGGTTTACAGATTATCAGAAAGAGAATCTTGAACAGTCGAAAAAAGCAGCTTTGCCCTCGACAAGATATGGTCTTTCTATTTTCATCAAACCAGAATTTGATTTCTCGACACTCTCTGCTAAAGAGAAGGCTGACGTTAAGGTCGAGACAAAGAATGCAGGGGATATTGAAATAGGTATAGGCACTCCTGACGATTGGAAACCCTTTCTGACAGAAGAATGGAGAACAGAAGAGGATGATCATAAGCTCTACTATCTTCATCAGGCACATATGAATGATCATTTATTTATCAAGATCCCTAAAGGGAAGATAGTTGAGGATCCTATCGAGATAAATCAAGAGATGGACGATTCTACAATCTTTTCTTCAATAATGATACTCGCAGAAGAGAACAGCCAAGCGAAAATTCTTCTGACCCGGACAGGCAAAGAAAAGAAAGCCTATATCAGCGACGATATCAGGATTCTCGCAAAAAAAGGGAGCCGGCTTGACTTTGTTTCCATCCAGGATCTGCCGAAAGGCAACGCGACCATGCAGAAACGGACAGCACTGGTAAAGAAAGATGCGCATGTCGATTGGATCGACTGTGTGCTAGGCTCTGTCTATACAAAATCCAATAATGTCAACAAACTCATAGAAGAAGGAGCGACCGGCAACATCAGGGTTATCTTTTCAGGAAATGACAAGCAAAAGTATGATCTCTATAC
>JAAOYF010000002.1 GCA_018221205.1 Candidatus Woesearchaeota archaeon
ACGAGAGCTAACGCTAGTTTGATCTAGACAAATTATGGCGCAGTTTCGTCCGCCGTACTATACGGCGGCGTAGCCGCGTAAAAATATTTCTAAGAAGTCGACCTAAAGGTCGGGGAATTAAACCCCTGTGCTCGCTACGCTCGCATGAAAAAATTGGTGGTTTTTAGCCTAGTTTTCTTGGTAATAGTTAGTTTTGTAACTGCAAATACAATGACGGACTTTCTGGCAACTATACTGCCTGGAGGATGGAAAGAAGCACCTGATACCTTATTTTGGGATATTTGTTATTGGAAGGATACTGACTATTATGGGGCTTGCAGAGAAATAAGGGATTATAGCGGACCTGCGTGGGATGCGACAAGAAATCAGTTCCTTGCCCGCGGAGGCGGACATGGGACAGAATGGCCAGATGCCTCAATGTATTCTTTTGATGTTGATGAACTGCAGTGGGCTATCGTCGATCCAGCTACTGATCCGTTTATTGTTGGAGATGCAGTCTATCAAGCAAATGGTCAGCCTTCTTCTTACCATACGTATGGAACTACTGTTCATGTTTCTATTCCAGAACACAATATAGATCATTACTACGCATTTGGTATGCCGTATATCTACAATCCTGGTTCTGGTCTTAGTGCACCCCATACGAACGTGTTTGATATGAACGCCAAAACATGGGAGCAAAAAACAGATAATATGGGAGGCGCATCTGGGATGGCTGAGGGCTTCCTGATGGGGAGTATAGGGCTTGGATTGATGGGATGCCTGCATGGGAGAAACTAGATATGAGATGGAGAGATATATCTTTCTTGAAAATTGAACAGTTATGGTTTAATATCTATCATGGAGGAGTCAGTCCTGCATCTGAGGATTATGGCCTCTTCGTAGATAATATTGTCCTTTCGAAAAGTTACGTCGGCTGCAATGATTTCCCCAATTACAATCCTTAAATCAGAGAAATATTCAGTAATTTGTCGAGATCTAGATTACTTATTTCCAAAATAGAACATCTTCTCAATAGAGACTTCTTCAGGAGTCAGGTTACCGGTCCGTTGGTTCATCTCCTTGGGCTTTTCTTGAGGTACTGCCGGAGATTCTACTGCTAACTTAGTCTGCGGACCCGCTCCTAGATTAAGTCGTTGAACTTTATTCTTGAGGATATCGATCTCCTGATTCAGACCTTGCATCTGCAATAATGCTTCCTGTATATCTTTCTTCAAGCTTCCAACTTTCATATCTACTAAAGCTTCAATCTTTTTGTCCAGCAGATAATCTGTTTCCATGTTAGTTCTTGTCGATGAACGAAACCATCGCCTCATTGCCTAATTCCTGGAAGATGTCTTTTGCAAGGCTCGTCTGGCCGTTCTTCAAACAAACCTCAGCTAAGAGATTAAGTCTTGCATTATCATTAAGCCTTTGAAAAATATGGGCAGCAGCCCTATATTCCTGCAGATTGATGCATTCCTCAGCTAGTGCCAGCAGTTCCACCTTATCATCAAGGGAGGAAAAAATCGTGAATGCTTGTTCGATTTTCCCTCTCTCAATGCAGGTGCGTCCCAACAACACTAATCCCTCTTTATGGTTTGAAGCCTGAAATGCCGCTGTGGCATCATTGAAGCGTGCATCTTGCACGCATTTGTTGCCGATACGAAGTAATTTCTCTGTATCTCCAGCCAATTTGTATGCTTCGATAGCATTGCCAAATTGAGACAGACGAAGATATTCATCTCCTATCTGAGAAAGACTATCGCGATCCATCACCAGGACAGCTGCTTTCTGAGCTTCTTCCAAGCGGCCTCTGCGTAGATATTCTTCTCCTAATGCCCTCAAGAGAGTATCCCTCATCTCTGGAGGAAAAGGAGAGAAATCAATATTGTCGAATCCTTTACTGATCAAAGAAGGAAGAAATTTCTTGAAGCTATCTTCATTCTTATTTGAAACGGTTTGCTCAACTCCCTGGACAAGAGAGCTGACCACTCCTGTCAGGACAGGATCCATCTAGACCATCCGAATGCCTAGTTCACTTCCTAATGCGTCCTGAACCTGTACGGCCTCTTGGTTCGTTGGCTTTCCCAATATCCAAGGACTTTTAACTCCTGTCATGATGGTCATGACTGTTAATCGTCCAGCCATGTCATCTCTTACACGGGCTCCCCAGATGACGTTTGCATCTGCATCGAGGTTTTCCGTAACTAATTCACCGATCCTGTTGACCTCATCTAAAGTCATATCAGGGCCGCCTTCAATCTGTATCAAGCTTCCTGTTGCTCCTTTGTAAGATATCTCCAATAAGGGGTTAGCCAATGCGCCACGGACTGCTTCATCCACCCTATTCTTTGTGTCTGAGCTGCCGACGCCGATAGCTGCAACTCCGCCATTGGTCATGATCGCTTTTACGTCTGCAAAGTCTAGATTAACCAGGCTTGGAACTGCGATCGTCTCAACAATGCCTTTGATCATGGTAGAGATCAATTCGTTTGCGACTGCAAATGCTTGCTGCACTGGCAAGTTTCCTGCGATGCTCACTAATCTGTTATTATCGATGACAATAACAGTATCTGCTACTTCTCGTAGCTGTTGCAGACCGAATTCAGCCTTGTCGATTCGTGCTCGTTCAATGTTAAAAGGCATGGTGACCGTACCGATGACAATAGCACCATTTTCTCTTGCCACTTTCGCGACCACAGGTGCTGAACCAGTTCCAGTTCCGCCTCCCATTCCTGCACAGACAAAGACCATCTCTGCTTTGCTCAATGATTCTTTGATAGCAGGTAAGCTTTCTTTGGCAGCTTCTGCTCCTTTCTTAGGGAATCCTCCGCACCCTAATCCTCGAGTGATCTCTGCTCCAATCAAGAATTTCTTATCAGCTTCAGTCATATTCAGATGTTGTTGGTCTGTATTGGTAGCGACAATCTCAGCTCCACGAATGCCTTTCTTATAGAGCCAATCGACCATATTCGATCCTGCTCCGCCGCAGCCGATAACTTTGATGTTCGCCTGTCCAATGGGGGCATCCTGTGTGTTGGTAGTTTGTTTCAAAGCGGTTTCTACGATAAAATCCATTGTATATGCACCTCTAGTGTTTGTACTTTTATCTCTCTGCGCTTACTCTCTTCTGTATAAAATCTTAATTAGCATATATATAAATGTTACGTTTTTGTATACTAGTTTAGAAATCTAGGTTTTTGTATAATAAAGAAAAAGCGTAGAAAGTGCTAAGATTAGAGAATTCTACAGAATAAAGCCCTATACCTTATTTCAGGAAATAAGAGACTCCCAAAACCAAAAAGGCAATCCCGCTGAGCAATGGTGGCTGTTGGCCATAGAAGCTGAAGATCATATACAGCCCGATGACAGCAACGATTGCATAGAGAATTTTTTTTATGTCCATATGCATAAAATAAAGGAGATACTATTTAATTTTTTTGAAATTATAAAAACAATACTATCATTTTTCGTAGTCCAAAAATTTATAAACTATTGTTGCAAAAAAAGATGTATGATACCTCATGGCCCTATTGGCTTCTGGACAGCATTCATAGCAGGCATCTTCATTCTCTTGCATATCCCTTCTTGCAACAAACATTGGGCGCATCGATTAAAGCCCCTTTCTACACTTCTCGAAAGAGTCCATAATCAAACCCTGATCTTAGCGACGATATTCGCGCTCGTACACGTCGTTCTGAGTCTGCTTGGCCTTTTCCTGGATATCTGGATTTGAGCAAATTTTATATACTATCTTGCCCAAAAGTGCTTTAATGAGGTGTATATGATGGCAAAAAAAGATAACCCATTTGTAGCGATTCCAGCAGCATTAGGAGGAATTATTTTCGTGACAGTTGTTGTCTTCATCGTCTTTGCAGTTGACTCATTAATGATAGCCGTACCTATTGTATGGGCATTAGTGGCTCTTGGTGCAGTCGCGTTATTCTTTGCGTATTTCGCAGATAGGAAGAAGGAATGAAAAAGGATAAGTTTCCGACTTTTGCGGTGATCATCCTGGTGATAGCAGTCATCTGGCTGCTCACAGACCTGGGAGTGATAGCGATCAACGTACCCTGGATACCGCTGATACTGATCATCATCGCAGTAGGATGGATCGCCGATAGTTTCAAGAAAGCAAAGTGAGGATCAACGCCTTCTGGGTATGCAGCCTGTTCTCGGCCTCATTGAAGACTACGCTTTGAGGGCCGTCAATGACCTCTTTAGTCTGCTCCATTCCCCTCATCGCAGGCAGACAGTTCATGAAAATCGCATCTTTCTTGGCATGCTTCATCAGGTCTTTATTCACCTGATAAGGCGTAAACACTTTAATACGTTCTTCCTTCTTATCGGCTGCAATATGATAGCTCATCCAAGAATCAGTATAGACAATATCAGCATCTTTGATAGCTTCTATTGGATCATTGGTAACAACAATATCCGAAGAAGCAAGTTCCTCTGCTTTGTTGACAACGCTTTCCATAGGTGCATGTCCTTCCGGAGAGCCGATTGAAATATCCATCCCTACTAATGCACAACCATAAAGCAAAGAATGGGTGACGTTATTATGGCCATCTCCCAAATAAGCAAGTTTCAATCCTTTCAAAGTTCCTTTCTTTTCTCTTATAGTCTGTAGATCAGCCAAAACCTGGCAAGGATGGCTGAAATCAGTCAGTGCATTGATGACCGGAATAGTAGCATGCTCTGCCATCTCAGTCAAATGCTCATGTTTGAACAGTCGGGCCATTATGATATTTACATACCGGGAAGCTGTCTTGACCGTGTCTGAGATCGATTCCTTTTTTCCCATCGGACTAGTAGCGATATCATAGTAGATCGCATGTCCTCCTAACTGTGTCATCCCCACCTCAAAACTCACCCTGGTCCGCAATGAAGGCTTCTCAAAGATCATCAACAAGGTCTTGCCCAATAATGCATTCGTATACTTATCAGGATTTTTCTTCATCTCATCTGCCAAATCCAGAATCTTAAGAATGTCCTCTTTGCTCAAATCTGTTAAGTCTCGTAGATATTCTTTCATGAACACTCACCTGGGACATAAGAATCAATCTGGCCAGATGCGCAGGCCTGGCAGCCATTGCCATAAGTCCTTCCATTATCACCACAGACAGGAGTATAATCTAACGTGCATATCTCAGCAGCCTTCTCTTCAGCAGTGCAGATATGGGAATCGGATTCAGCAATGATCTCAGTAAAGGTCTGATCTCCATGCCTGCATTGCCGTGGATAACTTTCCATGGCAGGATTGCCGGCAGCAAGACATTCCTCAAAATTAGTCACTGATGTTGTTTGACATCCGATAAGAAACAACGCAAAAATAAGAATCTGTTTTTTCATTTTTCCTCCTATGTGCAGATCAGATCCAGTTTATGTTGATCAATCGCTTTCTTGATCTCATATGCGATGCGCTCACCATAACTCATAGAATCCCCCCAGAGATAGCCAGAATAAGGGGTGAACATTGTCCCCGGACTTCCTGGGATCCTGAAAGAGACATCAAAGATGACTGCTTCCTCTTTTCCTTTCTCAGCTGAGATGGCCCCTTGCAGAGCAAAAGGACCGATTATTCCTGGAGCATGCTCTTTTTTGCACGTCTCGACAAATTTCTCACCCATAGCGAAGATTTTCTCGAGAATGCTCTCTTTCGTGGTAACGGCAATATGTCCTGTCTCGATGATCTTCGGCTCGACATGCTTCAATACCTCTAATTGCTGGTCAGCAGGTAATCGTAACAATCCATCAAGGTTTGTCTGCCTTCTGGTATCAGTCCCCATCAGCTCCAACTCTCCTGTCAATGGAGAATAGAAGTAGTTGAAATTGACCTGGGCCCCTAAAATAAATTCCTCGATGACTGCTTTCTTCAAAGCACTCTTCGTGATCGTGCCCTTCTCTATCATCCCTTTGGATTTTTTCTCATAGCTCTCATAGCTGGAGGCAAAGAAGAATGCCCGTTCATAGCCCCTTTCAGCTTCAGCGACCTTGACGAGAACTAATCGATCGATCTTTTTGGGATCAGGATACATTTTAGGCAGTCGTATGCCTGCTTTCTCCAGAAGATAATACTGGTTCTTCGGAACATCTCTCTCTTCCAGTTTCAGCATGGTCCTTGTGCCATAGATAGGGATTTTGAATTTCTTCTCGATATCATGGAAATTACAGTACACCCAAAAATACCGATTATGGATGAAGATGGTGTTCATCTCTCTGAGCTGCTTCTGCACCTCAGGCTTGACAATATCCTTGAAGCTGTCGACAAGGATAACCTTATCAATCACTCCTTTATCGACATCTCTGGTCTTATAATATTTTGAGTAGGTCTTATCTCTTCCTTTCTGGCAGACAGCGACAGTCCGGAAGCCGTATTTCTTCGCTCCACGGCAGACATCAAGGGCAGAATGCCCACCAAGAACTCCGATAGTGATGTCTTGGAGATTATACTCTTCCAATATCTTTGCTATTTCTTTTTGGTTGATCATTTGAACAATCCTGTAAACCAATCCCAGACCTTTATGAACAATCCTTTTTCTTCGACAACAATCATAGGTTCATCAAATTCCTCAGCCTTCACTTCTTTTCTGGGCTCTTTCTTCGGGACATCGACAGGTGGCAGTGGTGGTGTTTTCTCATAGAGAGTAGGTTCAGGCTTTTCTTCCTCTTTCTCTCGTTCAACGACTGTATCTCCTTCGATATCAATCTCAACATCACTCCCGGAAAGGCTGAACGTAGCCAGCTTCTCAACAGCTTTCCTCGTGCCTTGGTCAGTGTGTCCGGCTGCGATGATATAGGTTATGCCATCTTCCGCGATATACTTGACATATGCCTTACCTGCAGGAAAATCTGCATCACAAGGAGAAGGATCCCCCAGAAGTTCTGCAGTCAGATCATTGACACAGGGATTTCCGATAAGGATAAGATTTGTGCTCAGATCAACATCACTGTCAAGCTGATAGACATTCAGTAAAGGTGCTCCTAACTCTGCTGCAATCTTCAATCCAAGCATATTCTGGCTGATCACATCTGTAGAACTGCCTTGAGCGCCGACAACTATATATCCATTAAATCTGCTTCCCAGAAAAAGATTATCCGGAAAGTCTCCTAAATCAGCAGCAACCATACTCATGGCAATCAGAAAACAACCTAACCAAAACATTCTTTTCATCTCTTCACCCCAAAACTTTATTCAGTTTATCTTGTTTGATCGCTAATTTTATCTCCCGTGCGATCCTTCTGCCCGTCGACATCGGCTCCTTGTATCTCAATGCCGTATAAGGCGAGCCGTCAATATAAGGATTTGTGCCTGCGACAATACGTGCAGAGATCTCAAAAGTGATGATCTCTTGATTCGGAGTGATGATTGTTTCCAGGCAGAAAGGTCCGAATAATCCAGGCGGACAGATCTTCTGGCTCTCTTTGACGACATTCTCTCCCATCTTGAAGATCTCAGGCAATAATGATTCCCGGACAACAATCGGAATGTTGCCCACGATAACATAGCTTGGATCAATCTTTGGCAGCGCAATCTGGTCTCTCGCTGAAATCCTGCCTAAGCTGTCTACATTGCTCTCATATCTTTTGTCAAATCCGAGCAATTCAATCTCTCCGGTGAGAGAAGAATAGAAATAATGGATATAGCAGGGGACACCCATGATATATTCCTGGATGACATAATCCTGCTCGCCTTTGTAGGCTTTCATCTTCTGCTTCCAGTCCTTGAGATCCTTCGCGACAAAATAACCTGCGCCGCCATGTGCACCATGGAATTTTGTGATGACTGGCCTGTCGATATCTTCTGGATTCTTAAAGATCATCGGCATCTTCAGACCAGCTGCTCCAAGCCACTTCCTCTCCATATTCCTGTCTGACTCCCAATCCAGGATTTTTTTATTGCCAAAATAAGGCACCTTAAATCCTTCGACCTTTTCTGGTCCTAGATAAGCGATAAAACTAGCGTGAGGGATGATGATGGCCTTCTCTTTGATCAGCTGATCCTGTACATCAAAGAAGCCCTGATAATCATCCACTATGATGATCTTATCCGCGACCTTGAAGCTTTCGTACGGCTTTTCTCGTCCTTTCAGGCAGACGCAGATGGTCTCGAAACCTTCATCTTTCGCTCCTTTCAATATTTGCAAAGCAGAATGAGAGCCTATTGTAGCGATTTTATATTGCGCCATGCAAAAGGTAAAGAAAAGATATATTTAAAGGTTATCGTTTATTTGCCTTTCTACGATAGGCAGCTGACTTGCTCGGCCTCAATTTCTCAGCACCCTTTCCTTTATGCCGAAGGCCTCTGCTCTTTCTTCCAGCTGAAGTTTTCCCTCTGAAAACCCGGTTCTTCTCTAGGCTGATCCAGTTGATCTTATCATCAGCTAAGATATGGGGATTTGTTCTATCGACGAGAATGACCTCGAACCAGAAATGGTTGCCGTCTTCAGCGACAGGATAGCTGTTCAGCACTTCACAATTGACATATTTTCGGGCTGCCCGTTCTTCAGAGATCTGCTGATAGCTTTTGTCGAGTATCTTGACCAGGGAGCTTGTCTTCGGCCTTCTTCCGCCTTTGAGGCTTTTAGGATGCTGCCTTTTCCCTCTTTTAACTCTTTGTCTGACAACAATATAGCCTTGCTTTGCTTTGTAGCCGAGACTTCGGGCTCTATCGATTCGGGTAGGTCTATTGATCCTGATAGTAACAGGCTCTTGTCTCCAAGCAATTAAACGTTCTCGGTATAAAGAATTCTCTTTGGGCCTTTTCCATGCTGCCCTTACATATTTGTACATTCCCATCTTGATTCCTCCATTGTTTTCGTTCTCAATCAATTCAGGCGAGTTAAGCCCACATCTTGATCATAGAAAGATGAAATTACTTATGGTTTATAAAGCTTGAGGTTAGAAAGAAAAAAATTAAGAAGCGCTTTCTATAGCCTTGATCTTCTCTTTCAGGTGCTCGATGGTTCGAGCATTTTCCTGCTGCTGAAGCAGGCTGCCGCACTCAGGGCACTTGAAACAGAATTCAGTTGCCTTATCAAAATCAAGCCTTGCGCATGCTTTTGAGCAGATGAAGAACAGCCCTCTATTGGCCTCTTCCTTGTCAAGTCTCTCCCGAAGCTTCTCGACCTGGAACTTTCTTATGCTGACGAGCAGGTCCTTGATACGCTTCCGATTGAAGGTCCAGTAGCTGATATACCAGCCTTTCTGCCTATCCTTCTTCCGGATATAGGTTGCGACATGATGATTATGCAGCTTATAGAGAGTATTCCTGATGGTCTGCATGTCAAGCTTAAGCTTATCTGCAATCACGAACTCAGAAACATTCTTCTTCTCACCAAGATATTTGACTATCTTGATACCTATCTCGCCGGCGACCATGCCGACAGTATCATCAACTTTTTGCTGAGTGATTAAGCCTCCTACAGGCTTGCTTCTCGCTATTTTCTTCTTTAACGTCCTTTTTTGTTTTTTTTGTACCATAGTATCGCTCCGAATACGCTATAAACACTGAATAGCGACCCCCAAAGACAGCACAGCCTGTAGCTCATTGAAAATGAGTAAAGTGTGTACCGTCCCAACAACAATATCATTCTGAGAGTTCTACTATATAAATCTTTGCCTTTCAGACAGTGGTTACTTATCATCAATAAGTTACTGGCTTAAGATTGAGTAAAATCTCAATTAATGTCAAGAATCGATTCCTTTTCA
>JAAOYF010000033.1 GCA_018221205.1 Candidatus Woesearchaeota archaeon
AAGTACATAGTAAATCAAGAACAACACCACGCAGAAGCTTAAGCGGATACCCCGACTTTCAAGTCGGGGAGGAGGTCATTCATGAGCCTGTTACCTCTGTCAATCAGACTGGTCAGAGCACTTCTTTAGAACTCACTCTTCGTGATGATGCTTCCCCTTTCATGAGAATACTCTCTCGTGAAGTGTGGATCGGAAGAGGGAGAGATCCTCATGCACCCACTTATGAAGCTGCGACTTCTGTTCAAAACAGATACACTTTTCATGATCCTGGAGAATATTTTGTCAGAATGGGTCCTGATATGAACGATCCCCATTTTTGGTTATACTGTACTTAATGCTTAAACAATCTTATACCAGAAAAAACCATTGCGATATCATGTTCATTTGCGGCTTCTATGACTTCTTTATCTCTGATTGAGCCGCCTGGCTGGATTATTGCTGATATGCCTGCTTTTGCGATCTCATCGATGCCGTCCCTGAAAGGGAAGAATGCGTCTGAGCAGCATGTTGCGCCTTTTGCTTTCTCTCCTGATTTTCTTGTGGCGATCATTGAGGAATCAACTCGTGACATCTGGCCTGCGCCTATTCCTACAGTACAATTATCTTTCACATAGATGACTGAATTTGATTTCACATGCTTGCAGACTTTTATGGCAAAGAGCATGTCCTGGAGCTGTTCTTTTGATGGTTGATTCTTGGTCGGGCAGATAAATTCTATTTTCTCTGTCTTTCTCCAGTTCTCAAGGATATTCTTGATATCGTCTTTTGTCGGGTTGTCATTTTTCGCGACCTTTACATCTTCTAGATGCAGATCAGGGAAATCTCTTGTCTGGAACAATGCTCCGCCAATAACTTTCTTACAGTCATATAGGTCATGCCTGCACTCGATGCCGTAGCAATCTGGTAGGCTTGGCAATCTCAATAATCTGAGATTCTTCTTCCCTTCTAATATCTTTAATGTGGCATCGTCGAAATTAGGTGCGATGATGACCTCAATAAACTTATCTTTCAGGAATTCAGCGCAATCCTTATCCATATCCCTATTGAGAGCGATGACACAGCCAAAAGCAGACAATGAATCTGCATTATAGGCCCTCTTCAGCGCCTCACAGACGTTCTCTGATACTGCCACGCCAGATGGATTGGCATGTTTGATGACAGCAACACAGGGCTGCTTGAACTCTTTTATGATATTCAATGCAGAATCTGCATCCATGATGTTGTTATAGGAGAGCTCTTTTCCTTGGAGCTGCTCTGCGATACCGACAGAAGGCTCGATGATCTGCTCATCAGTGTAAAAAGCGGCCTGTTGGTGAGGATTTTCGCCATAGCGCATCTCTTGTTTCTTGGAGAAATTCCTTATGATAGTACCAGGGAAAAGCTCCCCTTTATCTGAGAGATAGTCCATTATCTCCCTATCATACAGGGAAGTTCGTGTGAAGACCTTTTTTGCCAGCTCTTTTCGCTTTTCTATCGGGATCTCTTTTTTATCTTTTATGGCTTCACTGATCTCTTGGTAATCATTTGGATCAGTAATGACGATGACATCCTTGAAGTTCTTAGCTGCACTTCTCAGCATCGAAGGGCCGCCGATGTCGATCATCTCGATTGTTTCCTCAAAACTGAGCTTTTTCTTTACTGTTTCTTCGAATGGGTAGAGGTTGACGACGACCATATCGATCATTTCAATGTTGTTATCTTTCGCCTGCTGCATGTGGCCTTTGTTAGCTCTTAAGGCTAGCAAACCCCCATACACTTTTGGATGCAACGTCTTCACTCTGCCGTCCATCATCTCAGGAAAACCTGTATACTCAGAGACGTCTTTCACTTTTATTCCTGCCTCAGCAAGCTTTTTTGCTGTGCCTCCTGTTGACAGGATCTCCCATCCTGATGAGGTAAGAACTTTTGCAAAGTCTATGATCCCTTCCTTGTTGAATACTGAGATGAGCGCTTTCATGTTATGGTTACCTTGTTGCCTTCTACTTTTAATCTTTTATCCTTGAATAGATTGATGGCCTCTATAAACCCTTCTCCTTCGAGCTTCTGGACCTTTGCTTTTAATGTATCAACAGTTTCTTCTGGAGTTATTTCACATCTTTTCTGGATGACTATCGGGCCTGTATCTGCTCCTTCATCCACAAAATGGATGGTCATGCCCGTCTCCTTCTCTTTGTTATCTAAGACGACCTGATGGACGCTCTTATCCATGCCACCAGCGTATTTCGGCAGCAAAGAAGGATGGACATTCATCACTCTGTTACGCCATCTATCGACAAATTCCTTTGAGATGAAGCGCATGTATCCTATCAATAATACCAATTCAACGCCTTTTTCATCAAGGAGCTTCATGACTTCCTGGTCGAATTCTTCCCTTGATTTTCCTTTTGCGTCGATGAAGACAGCTTCAAGATTATGCTTTTTTGCCCGTTCTAAGATATATGCATCCTGCCTGTTAGAAATCACGCATTCGATAGAAGCATCGAGCTCTTTTATTTCGATCTTGTCTATGATATACTGTAGATCTGTGCCACTGGTAGAGCCTAAAACTGCTAGCTTTATGATATCAATCACCAGTACAAATTAAAACTAAATGCGCTTTATATACTTAACGGTTAAATTTATTAATAAATCCAGGTCACTTTTCCGTTATGGATGATATCGCTTTCATCAGGAAATTCTATGAAGAGCATCTGAAGAAATATGGTAAGGATGACATAAGGGCTATGGGCTGGCATGAGGAAGATGAGTACTCCATACGCTTTGAGGTGGTCACTACAGTGGGTGATCTACATAATGCATCTATCCTTGATGTTGGCTGCGGTTTTGGAGGATTGTACAAGCATCTGATCTCTGAAAAGGTGAAGAATTTCTCTTATTTAGGTGTTGATATCCTACCAAAGATGATCGATATCGCGAAAGAGAAAAATCCCACTGGGAAATTCGAGGTAAAGGATATCCTTAAAGATAGAATGTCCCGGGTTGATTATGTCTTCTGCATCGGTTCGTTGAACATCACCACTAAGAATTTTGATGAGTATTTCAGGAAAATTCTTAAGAAGCTGATCAGCTTGGCTAAAAAAGCAGTTGTCGTGAGTTTCTTGTCAAAACCTCATTATCTCGTGAGCGGGTCTTATCATTTTGAGGATCCGCATAAGCTGAAGCCTGTTTTAGAGAAAGAATATGGCGTCTCTATTGAGATTATCGAGGATAAGCGG
Source organism: Candidatus Woesearchaeota archaeon (assembly GCA_018221205.1). GTDB lineage: Archaea > Nanobdellota > Nanobdellia > Woesearchaeales > WJIZ01 > JAAOYF01. The sequence continues at coordinate 3,216 of JAAOYF010000033.1, forward strand.
TTAAGTGGAGAAAGCTGTCTGTTTGTTCGGAAAAAATCATCTCTGTAGATTATAGCATTCTAAACAATTCTCGAGAAGCATAGTGATGGTCATGGGCCCTACTCCACCCGGAACGGGAGTGATATGAGAGGCTACTTTTTTCACGTTTTCGAAATCGACATCTCCTGTCAATGTCCCATCTTCCAATCTGCTCGTGCCTACGTCAATGACGACGGCTCCCTTTTTGACCATGTCTTTTGTTATCAGATTGGGCTTGCCTACTGCTGCCACCAAGATATCTGCATCTTTTGTTATATTCTTCAGATCCTTTGTTTTGGAGTGGCACATGGTGACTGTGCAATGCTTCTGTTGGAGCAGCAGAGCAATCGGCTTTCCGACGATATTGCTCCTACCGACGATGACGGCATGCCTGCCCTCTAATTCGATGTTATACTCTTCCAATAGCTTTATGATGCCCTTTGGAGTGGCTGAGACAATAGAATTATTATTTAACATAAGATTCCCTAAGTTGATCGGAGAGAAGCCGTCTGCATCTTTCATAGGCAGGATGCTTTCGATAACTAATTTTTCATCGATATGTTTAGGCAAGGGAAGCTGGACAATGAATCCATGGATCGCTTCATTGCTGTTCAGTTCATCGATCTTCTTCAGAAGTTCGGTCTCTTGGATTGTATCAGGCAGCTCTATCTTCTCAAAATGCATGCCTATGTCCTTTGCTGCATTCTCTTTTCCAGTGACATATGTTTTTGACGCAGGATGATCTCCGACGATGATGACTGCCAGGCCAGGCTTGGGATCCAGTTGACTCACTGTTTCTTTTATCTGCTCCCTTAATCTGGCAGCTGTTTCCTTTCCGTCGATGATCTGGAAGGTCATAGTAATGTCTCCTTATCTTTGATTATGGTCTGTGAGCGTTTTGGACCTACTGAAACGATTGAAATCGGTACTTTGCAGATCTCTTCTATCTTCTCTAGATAATCCTGAGCGTTTTTTGGCAGGTCCTTGAATGATGTTATCTGAGTGATGTCATCATCCCATCCTGGCATGCTTGTGTAGATGGGCTTTGCCTTTTCCTGCTGTTCTGTGTCTAAAGGAAAATGGTCGAGCTTTTTCCCGTCTACTTCATAACCGATACATATCTTGATCTCTTTCAGATGGTTGAGGACATCTACTTTAGTGATGACCAGGGATGAGAGGCCGTTGATCGCGATAGCATACTTTGCTGCTACTGCATCGAACCAACCTGTCCGTCTCGGCCTGCCGGTTGTGGTGCCGTATTCAAAGCCTTGCATCCTCAATAGTCTGCCTTGGCTGTATTCATCATCATTATTTGCTGCTGAAGTGACTTTCCTGTTCAATCTGGTAAAAGCCTCATCGCTCAATTCTTTCTTAAGATCATAGATAGAATCTTCATTTTTCGTCTGGTTATATGTTCCTAATTCTGTCGGGAACGGACCTTCCCCTACTCTGGTGATATATGCTTTGAATATGCCTATCACTGAATCGATCTTTGTCGGGCCAAAGCCAGAGCCTGTCAATGCCCCTCCAGCTGTAGGATTTGAGGAAGTGACATAAGGATATGTACCATGATCAATGTCCAATAATGTGCCTTGTGCACCCTCGAAAAGGATCTTCTTCCCTTTTTTGTAGGCTGTATCAATGATGATGTACGTATCTTGAATGAGCGGCCTTAATTTTTGAGCTGATGCTGTGTTTTTTGTGACATAGTCTCCCATACGTATGCCTGTTCTTGCAATTTTGTCTTTGTAGCACGGACCTATGCCCCTTCCTGTTGTACCTATCTTCTTTGATTCTGGATTCTTTTCTGGATTGTCCTCTACACGGTGTTTCTCTAAGATAGTGTGCGCAGAAGAGGAGATGATAAGGCTTTTTCCTATGTCAAAATCCATATTCTCTAATGTCTTTATCTCGCTTACGAGAACATCGGGATCAAGGACAGTGCCGTTTGAGATTATGTTCAGCTTTCCTTTATGGATTATCCCTGATGGTATGAGATGGAACTTGTAGGTCTTCTCTCCGACAACGACTGTATGGCCTGCGTTATTGCCGCCTGCGAAACGTACAATGACGTCTGCCTTTTCAGTCAAGAAATCGACAATCTTTCCTTTTCCTTCGTCGCCCCACTGTCCGCCGACGATTATAAGCGTCTGAACCATGACTAAAACTAATAACTATGAGTTTTTAAAGGTTATGTAAGGGCAAGCTTTATAAATAGTCCATTTTTCCTAGACCTATGGCAATATCACAGAAAAGGTCTAAGAGAAAGCCCACAGGCGGACGATATAAATCTGCCTTTTCTAAAAAGCAGTATGAATTAGGATCGAATCCTACGCTTACCAAACTGGAGAAAGTCAAACGAGTGAGCCGAAGAGTCATCGGCAGCAATCAGAAGACCAAGTTCCTGGCTGCTGATATGGTGAACGTGGTTGATCCAAAGACCAAGAAAAATAAGATAGTCAAGATAAAGCAAGTGACTGATAATCCTGCAAACCGGAACTATATCAGGCGAAACATCCTGACCATGGGATGCGTCGTTGAGACTGAGCTCGGCAAAGCCAAGATCACTTCAAGGCCAGGCCAAGTAGGAACGTTGAATGCTGTGCTTATTTCTAAATAATTGTTACTTTTTGGTAGTTAAATATTAGAAAGATTTATAAATCGTCTATTGATTGGAGTCACTATGGCACAACGTCGAGTACATCTTACAGCTAAAACTCAAATCTTGGAGAAGATCATGGATAGTTATCAGACTCGTTTCTTTAAAGGCAAAGATGTCTTTGACGGCTCGGCTCTTGAAGTGACAGTAGAGCATGAAACTAGGATGAATCCTAAAGCTAGTGGGAAGTCGACTGTTTTCATTGCCCGTGGAAATTGGCTTGCTGATGGAAAACGAAAACCTGCTTTTCGAAGAACAGAAGACATCATGGACTGGAGAGGGGTCAAGGTTGATGCAGATGATTATACCGCGCGAATAAAGCATAGTCTAGATCCTGCTTTTTATCGTGCTGATACTCAGGAAAGGGGGAGAGTTGTGATCACCCCGAAAGTATCCTATAATGATGTCGTCCATGCTATTGAAAAGTATGTTCGGTCTATGGGTGGAAAGCTGTCACAGAAGGAATTTGTGGAAGTTGTCGGTGGAGCACCATTCAAGGTCATCCAATGGGAAGAGAAGCGGCATAGAAAGATTAGATCCGATAGGCTATACACTATTAGAGATATCTTTGACTTTTCTCGGGAGATGTATACTGATAATTTTAAGATTGACAAAAATGTGGGTCATGATATACAAAGAGGAGTCTGGCAGACACGGATGAATCGTAGATATCACGTCTCTTCGATTTATCAGAGAGTTTTAGACCTCCTGGATCCACCTGAGAAAAAAGAAGAGCATGTACAAGGGAATCTTTTTTGACGCATAATCTTTTGAAAAGTCTTAAATAGCTTGCAATCTCCTTATGCGCATGGCGAGTTCACTCACCCTCATTGTCATCATCCTGATAATTCTTGTAATCTTTCTTGCGCTGTCACTGGTCAAGAAATTGATCCAATGGGCTGTTGTGGCTGCTGCACTGATCATCATCATCTCAGTCTTCACCAATATCAACATCGAGAAGGATTTTTTGCGCCTTAAGCAAGGAGAGGGGGAGACAAGTATCATTCTTGTCCATGATGGAGATCCTTTCATGGGATTCACAAGGACTGATGGGATTGAATTTCTGGATGATTTAGATATCGACTGCGGTCCTGAACATAAGATATATACTTACGATACTAAACTCTTTGAGTCTCTTGAAACAGTCACGATCAACAATAAAGAAGTGAGCGGAGAGCAGATCTATGCTCTTTTCGAAGATGATCAGCTCATCTCTTCTCTTACTTATGAGGATTTTCTTGTCGGCGTTGATTTTGAGGATCCAAAGAAAACTGATAAGGATCTTGTCTATGGGGTTGATTTTGGAGTCACCCCAGAAGTGTATAAGCGAGGTCTTTTTATCTATCTGCATGAGAAAGAATTGAAGATGACGAAAAGCCCCTTGCAATTCTTCAGATTGTATAAGGAAGACCTGATTGAGGTCTGTCCTGAGACCATCTTCTTCACGTTCTCGAAGATAGTGCCTCTTTCCTGGATTGATGAAAAACTTAATAAACTCAAGGATACTGTGGGTGAGATAGAAAAAAGAGGTCCTGATGGGTTTTTTAGGTAAATTAGCTTTTTGGAAGAAGAATGAACCAGATTTTGGATCTGATATGGGTATGCCTAATACAGATTTCTCTGCTCAGAATGATTTAGGTCTGCCCAAACCAGATCCTACTGCTTTCCAAGGTGTAGGAGATCCTGAAGGACAGCGTTCTATGAATCAAAGCCTCTCTCAGCAGATGGCTCCTGATCCTCGCAGCACTGGTTATAGTACCTTCTCTCAGCCGCCTGTGCAACAGCAGCAGCAACATAATGGTGCTGATATGGAAGTTGTTCTAGCTAAATTAGATGCTTTGAAAGCAAGTTTAGATAGTATTAATCAACGCTTGCAGAATATTGAAAGAATAGCCTATGCTGAGCAGCAGGATAGTAAGTATCGGTGGTAAGATTTTAGTCCTTATTATGACCTCCTCCCCGACTTGAAAGTCGGGGTATCCGCTTAAGCTTCTGCGTGGTGTTGTTCTTGATTTACTATGTACT
>JAAOYF010000034.1 GCA_018221205.1 Candidatus Woesearchaeota archaeon
AACTCAGCCTCCATACCGTACAATTTCGGATGGAATGGCTCTGGGATAGGTATGAAGTTACGGAGATTCAGGTAAGCCTTGATCGTCCCCTGCAATCTATACGCTTCTCTCCATAATTCCTTCTCTAATTTATCAAAATCAGTGCTCATGATCCTTTTCTCATAGATGCCCTGGAAATGCTTCATGAACCAATGATCAGCCCATTTATCGCCAGCAGGCAGTCTCACCAGCTTTGGCCTGAAGAATATCTCTAATTCACCTTTATCTACATTCAATTTCTTCCCTTGATGCATGATCTCGATCTTCTGCATGTACATGCCATGGAAATCAATGTCAAGATGGTATTGATAATAACCCTGTACTTTTCCGCCGAAAGGATGCTTTTTCATCCGCCACCACAGCCAGAGCTCCATGCCTCCTTTATGGGTGGATTTCTGATGGTGCCTTTCCATATATAATTTCTCGATATCACGGTGGGTGTTGCTCGGACTATCTCCTAGCCCGTCATCCCCATACCATCCTTCATCCACAAGATATTCATGCATCATCACATAGAGGTTCTTCAGGTGGAAGACATCATTATATTTCACCTTGAAGGGCGTCACCTCCCTGAGTATCTTTACCATATCTTTTCCTCTGGGATTTGACTATTTAAAATTTTGCAATAATTTTATAAGAATGCCTAATTTCCACCCCGTATGCAAATCGGTGTTGTGGGCAAACCCAATGTAGGCAAGAGCACTTTCTTCAAAGCTGCTACCTTGGCAGAAGTAGAGATAGCGAATTATCCTTTCGCGACTATAAAGCCCAACTCAGGAGTGGGTTATGTAAAGATCAATGATGCCGCAGTCCAGTTCGGAAAGACCTCTAATCCAAGAGAAGGATTCGTCTTAGGAAAATCAAGGTTTGTGCCGGTGCAGATGGTCGATGTCGCAGGATTGGTGCCTGGCGCCCATGAAGGCAAGGGCATGGGCAACCAGTTCATGAACGATCTGAGCCAGGCAGATGTATTGATACATGTTGTCGATATATCCGGCTCGACAAATGACAAAGGAGAGCAGGTAGATCCCCCCTCACATGACCCAGCAGATGATATTAAGTTCCTAGAAGAAGAATTGGATTATTGGATATTAGCATTGGTGAAGAAAGGCTGGGACAGATTCTCAAGAGGCATGCAGCAGACCCATATCGAAGCGCATATCGCTATAGCAAAGCACCTTTCCGGATTAGGATGCAAAGAAGAACTCTCGAAGAAGATCATAGAAAAGCTCAACCTGAAAGGGAAGCACATGATCGACTGGGATGACGACGATCTGATGGATATCGCGAAAGAAGTGAGAAAAGAGACAAAACCCATGATCATCGCCTGCAATAAGATAGATGTCAAAGGTGCAGAAGAGAATTATGAAAGGATAAAGAAGCAATTCCCTGATTATACTATGATCAAATGCTCTGCAGAATCAGAGCTTGCATTGAGAGAAGCAGCAAAACATGGGTTGATTGAGTATATTCCAGGAGCGAGTACATTCGAGATAAAAGGGAACATGAACGAGAAGCAGAAAGCAGCATTAGGATTCATCAAAGAGAACATTCTAGGAAAACATACCTCAACAGGTGTGCAGAATATCCTAGACACTGCAGTTTTTGAAGTGCTCGGATACATCGCTATCTTCCCGGGAGGAGTGGCAAAGCTAGAAGATTCAGAAGGCCGCGTGCTACCAGATTGCTTTTTGATGCCACCGAACTCAACGACGCTAGATTTTGCTTTCAGATTGCATACAGACTTCGGCAAGAGATTCATCCGCGCTATAGATGTCAAGACAAAGCGGGCAGTAGGAAAAGAGCATAGGTTGATTCATGAAGATGTTGTAGAAATAGTGGCAGATGCCTAAGAACCTTTTTTCTTCTTCTGAACACTTCTAAAACTCTCGACGATGTCGATCATATATTTTCCTTCTTCAAGTTTGAAGATGACAGGCTCGTCTTTGAATACACTAACTAGATCAAGTTCATATTTTCCAGGTTTTAACACCCTGATGCTCTCAAAGTCAAGCACAACCGGACTGTCTTTATCCAGTTCACTCCCGACCATATCAAAGACATCTTTCTCGATCTCTTCTTTCTGTTTTTTGGAAAGATTGGTATGTTTGGCTATCTTTTTCGCTTCTTCGAGTTTATCTTTCTTGATATAGAAGAATAATCTACCGCCGCATTTGCAGCCTTTGATGATCTCAGTAGCTCCGTCTGCATAGAATGTGCTACATCTCACGCATTGGTGTGGCATAGTAGTAATCTCTTATCTTTTCTTCTTTTTCTTCTCAGGAACAGTATACAATTCAATCTTATTTGGATTTTTCTTGATCTCAGAGACAACAGTGGCCGGCCCGACAACAGTCAACCCAGTCCTGTTTCCTAGGATCATACCCATCATCCCAGCCTTCATCTTCCTGAATACATTATCTTGTTTCCTGTCAGGATTCACAACAGCCAACTCTATGCCCTTGAAGGTATCATCGATATTCTCCATCGTTATCTCGATGAGGTCTGCTTCTTCCTCTTTAGTGAGTCTTCCTTCCAGCAGGACAATCTTATTTTCCTTCACGATGTCAAGTAATTTATGGATTCTTCTAGCAGAACTCAGATATTCTATCTCATGGTAAGGCACGAATCGTAACGTTAACATTTCTCTTCCTCTTTTTTATGCTGTGTCAGAGATTCAAAGAATCTCTGATCGCCAATAAAAAAGCTTTTGCTTTTTATGCTGCGTATTTGAATAACGCATTATAAAACTGATTGACGTTGTTGCCGTATTTTGCAGAGATGCCGATGACCTCATACTGTGGGAACGCACTCTGCACTTTTTTGATGTTTGACTTCTTAAGATCGACTTTATTCGCGATAATCAGCAGCGGGATGTCTCTAGCCTGTAGATTGCCTATGATGGTGATATTGACTTGAGAATAAGGATCTATAGTAGAATCCAAGACAACGATGACCGTATCCATCTCATCAAGCCATTTGATAGAATCAATGACACCTTTGGTGGCTTCTTTCGCTCTTATTTTGGCTTCTTTCTCCTTCATCCCACTTTTGAGAAACTCTTCATAATCAATCTTTGTCGCAATACCCGGAGTGTCCACCAGATTGAAGCTCAGTTCCTTCCCATCATCATTCTTGATGTTGATCTGCTCCTTGATCTGGATCTCTCTTGTTTCATGGGCAACATTACTGACACTGCCCATATCTTCACCAAGCCAATCCTGGCAGATTTTATTCGCCAGAGTAGTCTTGCCTCCATTCGGAGGACCATATAATCCCAATTTGAGGTGCTTTTTCTTCCGGAAGAGGTTTTTCAGAAGCTTATTGATTAATTTCTGTATAAATCCCATCTGTTCCTCACTATCGAAGAGTCAACTTAAATACTTTTCTGTTAGAAAAATCTTTAAAGGCATCGAACTCAGAAAACCTATGCAGGATACAGTCAAGAGGGATTTGATACTGGTTTTTAAAGCGGCTTCAGAGGCAATGGACCATCCCGAGACATGCAGCCTCTTCCTCAAGGACATAAGCAATCGTACTGTCCATAACTCTTCCATCTTCCAGGATGAATACTCTATCTCAGCCGCAATCCTGCTCTACGCCCTCTCTAAAGTATTGGAGCGTCATGAATCAAAGCAGCTCTATCCAAAGATCAAGGCCCTCTTGCAGGATATCATAACTCATCTCTCTCAGAATAACGAAAAAGCAGTAAACACAAGCATCAAGAGCATCTTCACGCTCATCTCCAAGTCAGACACCAAATTCCCTGTATACATACAGGAAGTGATCAATCAGGCTTCTATCAGGAAGGGATCCAAAGTATACGCACACGGCGTTTCCGCGATGAGGACTGCACAGATATTGGGCATTTCCCCTTGGGAATTCTATGGATACATCGGCGCAACATCCATCCCAGAGGTAGACACTGATATTGTTTCAGTGAGAAGAAGATTGCAGTTCACAAGAGGATTGTTCTCATGAAGACCCTTCTCTTAGATTCAGGTCCGGTCATCACTCTCGCATTGAATAACCTGCTCTGGCTTTTTGAGGAAGTGAAGACGCACCATAATATAAAATTCTATATCACTGAAGCAGTCAAGAAAGAGATCATAGATAATCCATTGACGACAAAAAAATTCAAGTTAGAGGCTCTTCAGGTCCTGCAGCTGGTCAATAAAGGGACCATAGAGGTCATAACGAACAAAGAGATCGCTGAACGGACCGATTATCTGCTCCATATCTCAAATTCTATCTATACGGCAAAGAATAGGCTGTTGAAACTGGTCCACTACGCAGAGATGAGTGCAGTGGCAGCAGCCTTGATAATCGACGCAGATGCAGTCATGATAGACGAACGGACAACAAGGTACATGATCGAACGGCCGAAAAAACTCAGCTTGGTCATGCAGCATAAGATGCATACAAAAGTGATGATGGACAAGCAGCAATTGTCAGAATTGAAGAAAGGGACGAAAAGGATTAGGTTTATAAGGTCTGCGGAATTCGTTACAGTAGCTTTTGAAAAAGGTCTGCTCGATGATTTTTTGCCTCATCTTGCGAAAAGCAACCTGTTGGATGCATTATTATGGGGGTTGAAACTCAACGGATGCGCCATCAGCAAGAAAGACCTTGAAGCCATGGAACGACTTTCATTAAAACAACAGCATTCCACTCTTCGATGAGTGGAATTCAAGTGGAATCTGTTGTGCTCAAAAACCACAATGTGGAATGCTGAGCGTCAAAAAGCCACTTGAACAAAAAACCGTAGGTGGTTTTTGACAAATGTCCGTTAAAGGTCTCATTATCTCAGGCGAGTTTGGAAAAGTACTTGCTAGGCAGAAGTCCGATCAACCGTTAGAGATAGGTGAGTTGTTGATAGGAGGGACAGAGAAAAAGATTCTTTTGCAGGTGACAGATCTTCTTTACGGCAGCCAAATTTCTCAGCAGAATCTGGAATTGATCTCCGGAATAAGCTTAGAGGAAAACTCTCCAGTCGAATTCTTTGACCAAAACTTAAGAAATTATAGTCTCGCAGTATTGAAAAGCCTCATCACCATCAGCAAAGGCAAGTCAAAGCTCGCAAAAGAACTGCCGAAGTTCCTCTCAGAGATAAGAGAAGTGAAAAAAGAGGACCTTTCGTTCATAACCCAGCCTAAAAATCCTTTATACATCGGAAAGATGCGCTCTGGCTCAAAGACTCTTGATGTTGATATCTCCCTGCCCGGAAAAAAGGTGTTCTCTCACCATATCCTTATCCCAGCGACAACAGGAAGAGGCAAGTCTAATCTCACCTCCTGCATCTTATGGAACTGCTTGGATAAAGAGTATTGCGGCATTCTTGTCTTGGATCCTCATGACGAATACTATGGGAGAAATGATCTAGGACTGAAGGACCATAAGGAAAAGGACTGCTTAACATATTACACCAACAATAATCCACCGCCCGGAACAAACTCATTGAGGATAAATCTCAACATCATCCGTCCAGGCCATTTCGAAGGTGTTGTCTATTGGTCTGATCCCCAAAGACAGGCACTGCATGCATACTATAAGAAATTCAAGGACAGATGGATCGAAGCCATCATCTTAGAGAAACCTTTAGATGTTTCTTTTATGGAAGGGACAATGGCAGTCGTCAAAAGAAGGCTATTGTCATTGCTGGATCTGGATTGGACCGGAGAGAGATTATTCTCGAACGGAATCTTCACCTTGAAAGGAGGAGAATCGACTGTTGCCGACATCTGCAATGATCTGGAGAGCGCAAAGACCGTTATCATAGACACATCCTCTTTTTCAGGAGAAGTCGAAATATTGATCGGATCATTGATCTCAACAGAGGTATTGAGAAGATACAAGAATTATAAACTGAATGGAGATCTCGTTGACAAACCCGTCTTGAATATCATATTAGAAGAAGCGCCAAGAGTGTTAGGAAAAGACGTTTTGGAGAAAGGATCGAACATCTTCGCTACCATAGCAAGAGAGGGAAGAAAGTTCCAAGTCGGCTTGACAGCAATTACCCAATTGCCCTCTTTGATCCCAAGGCAGATTTTAGCAAATATGAACACAAAGATAATCCTCGGCATAGAGATGGCCCCAGAAAGGCAGGCTATCATCGACTCAGCCAGCCAGGACATCTCAGATTCAGACCGGAATATAGCCAGTCTAGACATCGGAGAGGCCATCATAACATCTAATTTCTCACGTTTCGCAACTCCGGTGAAGATTCCTCTCTTCCAGGATCTCGTAAAATCATCCCAACAGACGGATCTCAAGACTTCTTTCACAGGAATCAAAAAATAGTCTCTTAAATATTTTCTATATTGAAAATAATAACACTGAAAACCTTTTATAGCATACAGTATTCCTGCTTTCTATGAAATATGCCCATATCGCAGACTGCCATATCGGCGGCTGGCGCGATCCGCAATTATCCGATTTAAGCATCAAAGCATTTGAGTTGGCCATAGATAAGGTCATAGAAGAGAAAGTCGATTTTGTATTGCTCGCAGGAGACCTTTTCAACACTTCTTTACCAGCAGTCGACAAATTAAAAGAAGCGACAAGAAAATTAAAGCAGCTCAAAGACAATGATATTCCTGTCTACATGATTGCAGGCAGCCATGACTATTCTCCTTCAGGAAAGACCATGCTTGATGTCTTAGAAAATGCTGGCCTAGCAGTGAATGTCTGCAAAGGAGAGGAAAAAGACGGCAAACTCCATCTTAAGTTCACCATCGACAAGAAGACAGGTGCAAAGATAACAGGCATTCTAGGAAGGATGGGCTCTTTGGATAAGAATTATTTTGAAAACTTGGCAAGAGAGCCGCTAGAAAAGGAGACAGGCTATAAGATATTCTTATTTCACGCGTTATTGACAGAATTAAAGCCAAAAAATCTTGATAAAGTCGATTCCCATCCTCTGTCCTTGCTACCAAAGAATTTCAACTATTATGCAGGAGGCCATCCTCATTTCGTGCATAACGAGGACATGAAAGGATATGGCCGTGTGTGCTATACTGGCCCATTATTCCCGAATAGTTTTTCAGAGTTGGAAGAACTGGGAAATGGAGGATTTTTCATAGTTGAAAACGATGAAGTGAAAAGAATCTCCATTAAGCTGTATGATGTCGAAAGGATCAGCATTGGCTGTAATCATGATACTGCAGAGCAGGCAGAGGAAAAACTAAGAAAAGCCCTTGATAAAGATCTCAAAAGCAAGATAGTGACAATGAGGATGTCCGGAACATTAGAATCAGGAAAACCCTCTGATATCGACTTCAGGCAGCTCTTTACAGAAGCAAAAGCAAAAGGAGCATTCGCAATTCTAAGAAATACCTCTGCCTTGACATCAAAAGAATTCGAAGAGATCAAAGTAGAACTCTCAAACCCAGAAGAAGTCGAAGAAAAGCTTATTGAGGAATATATCGATAAAGACTCTGTTTCTTTGACAAAAGAGCTGCTCAAGACACTAGACACCCAAAAGCAGGAAGGCGAGACAGTCTATGTCTTCGAAAAACGTTTAAAAGATGAAATTGATAGGATTCTAAGATAAATTTATAAATAGGACAATATTCACTACTAAATGATGATGAAAAATGGCTGAACCAGTATATGTAGAAAGAAAAAACCAGGAATCAGGTAGCCTAGCTCCTTCTCTTGTAGAAAAGATGGAGGATAGCCGCTCAAGGAGATATCACGGAGAGAAGATTATAACACTCTACACTCTTGCGACAGATCTTAAACAAGGAAGAGAGCTTCGCCATAGACTAGAAAAGGACTTAAGACTAATGGGTTATGATGATGGCGACATCGATTCAATCTTGCTTTGTACGAATGAACATTACAATAACGCAACACAGCATAGTAGGGAGACGATGCCAGATGGAATTGTAAAGGTTTTTTATAGGATAACAAGAGATAGGTTCAAATTTGTTACAGAACAGGAAAATCCATGGGAGAAAGTTCCCGATTTTGATACCATTCAGGAACCAGATCTTGAGAGTCCAAGGGGGCGAGGACTTTTCCTTATGAAAAAGTACATGACCGAAATGAAACTAGAAAAAAAGAGAGTATTGGTCATTGAGTATCGCAAATAACTAACTCTTCAAACTAATCTTCTCAATAATCACATTCTCGATAGGGACATCCTGAAAACCATTCGAATTACCAGTAGGAACTCTCTTGATCTTATCAGCGACATCCATGCCTTTGATGACTTTCCCAAAGACCGCATACCCGAATCCTTGAGCACTCTCATCCCGGTGGTTCAGGAAAGTATTGAACTCCACATTGATGAAGAACTGGGAAGTTGCTGAATCAACGACATTAGTACGGGCCATAGCCAGAGTATACTTATCATTCGTCAGTCCATTTCCCGCCTCGTTCTTGATAGGATCTTTAGTGGCTTTCTGCTTCATCTCCTGATCAAATCCCCCTCCTTGTACCATAAATCCTTCAATGATACGATGGAAGATCAATCCGTCATAATATCCTTCATTCACATACGCCAAGAAATTCTCGACTGAGAGAGGAGCCTTATCCTGATACAATTCAATCTCCATCGTACCCATAGATGTCTCCATAACAACAATAGGATTCTCACTTTCAACTTCTTTCATAGTTTCACCACCTGTTTGACAACCGAACATAAATATCACCAGACATAATGCAAATACTCTTTTCATCTTACCCCTCCAAATGTTTCAATAACTGCAAGACAGCTTTTCTCCTGAACTGTTTCTTCTCCTTGACATCTTCTGTCTCTCCATAAGTCTGAGAGCTTCCTTCAGGAAGGAAGATAGGATCATGACCAAAACCAAAACTGCCTCTCTCTTCAAGAGCGATTGTCCCTTTCTCTTCACCGAGAAACGTGATTGCTTTTTCACCTGGCACACAATACCCTACAGCACTCCGATACACACACGATCTATCAGAAACACCATCCATCAGCCTCAATAATCCTTTCAGACCGATCTGTTTGTGGATAGGCGCACTATATACCCCAGGAAATCCATTCAAGACATCGATAAACAATCCAGAATCTTCAACAACGATAGCTTTTTGATACTTCTCAGCAAGTTGTTGAGCAGACTCCAAAGCAACCTCTTCCGGATTGCTGCTTTGTATCTCTATATATTCCTCATCGATCTGCTCTACTTCCATACCTTCTAGAATCTGTTTAAATTCTGCAACCTTACCTTTATTGTGTGTAGCAAAGAAGATTTTCATTTTATTTGACCCGGGGAACTTTATGTTCCCCTGTGCTCCTACAAGAATCAAAGATTCTTGAGGTTCCGAAATCATTTGATTTCGGTAACTTTGCCGAGGATTTCGAAAATCCTCTCATGGTTTATACCGTAGCATAGTCCGTGGAAAAGGAATAGCATCTTTGATGTTGTCAGAACCGCATAACCAGGCGATGACTCGTTCTATACCGACACCATAGCCAGAGTGAGGCACGCTTCCATATTTTCGAAGATCAAAATACCATTCATAATTGCTGATATCCTCTCCTTCTTTCTTCAGATCCTTTTTCATCTCTTCAATATCAGTGCTTCTCTGACTTCCACCGATAATCTCCCCATGACCTTCAGGAGCGAGCATGTCAAAACAAAGCGCTTCTTCTTTGTTCTTGGGATCTCGAGGCTTGTAGAAAGCCATGACCTCTTTTGGATAATGCGTAACGACAATTGGAGTATCGAAATGTTCCATGAGTTTATCTTCTTCAATTGTCCTGAGATCCTTCCCAAACTCGATCGCGAGCTTGGCTTTTTCTTTTAGAATCTTTATTGCTTCTTTATACTTGATAGTCGGCCATTTCTTCTCTGAAATCTTGATCAGTTTTTTTGGATCCCTGTTCAAAAGAGCAAATTCCTCAGCACACCTTTCAGCAGTCTGTTTCATGCAATATTTTATTTCCTTCTTCGCAAATTCAGTAACTTCAGTTAAATCAAACCAGGCAGCTTCCATCTCTGCCATCCAGAATTCAGATAGGTGCCTTGATGTCTTAGATTTTTCAGCTCTGAACGTCGGAGACATATTATATATTTTCTCCAAAGAAAAGACAGCTGCTTCAGCATAGAGCTGCCATGATTGCGCTAAATAGGTCTTATCTTTGTAATACTTTACTTCAAATAAAGTAGAGCCGCCTTCACACTGGTTGGGCTGAAGAATCGGCGCATCGAATCTGGTGAATCCTTCTTTCCGAAAGAATTCATCACGAGCCTGTACATAAGCACTCCTTATTTTCATGACAGCAGTTAATTTTCTGCTCCTGATCCAAAGATGCCTCTTATCGAGTAAAAACTCAGGTGATTGGTCTTTCGTAATGGGATAAGTATCACTCTCCCCGACAACAGCAAAGTCTGAAACAAGGATTTCATATCCAGTTGGGGCTCTTTTGTCTTCTTTTATCTCTCCGGTTATCTCCATCGAAGCTTCGATCTGGACTTTTTTGGCAATAAGAAATTTCTCCTCACCAACATCTTCTTTAGAAATAACACATTGGATGATATTTGAGCTGTCTCGGAGAACAATGAACTTCAGTTTATTCGAACCTCTCTCACGATACACCCAGCCTCTGACACTTACTTTGCCAGAGCCTTTTTTCATCGCTTCTTGTATACTAGTGAACTTCATTTTAACCCCAATTCATCCAACTGTTTCTTATCAACTGGTCCAGGACTGCCATCCATCGGACATTCTGCATTCTTATTTTTTGGAAAAGCAATCACTTCTCGGATATCATGGGTGCCGCATAAAATTGCAACAAGTCGATCAAAGCCCAATCCCATACCTCCGTGGATAGGAGCGCCATACTTATAGGCCTCGAGCAAATAGCCGAATTTCTTCATAGCAACCTCTTCTTTCAGGCCGATGATTTTCATCACTTTCTTCTGGATTGAAGTATCATGGATTCGGATCCCGCCTGACCCAAGTTCAGTGCCATTCAACACAATATCAAAGAGATTAGCCATGACTTTGCCAGGGTCCTTCTCCAACAAAGGAAGGTGCTCTTTTTTAGGCATCGAGAACATATGATGGCTCGGACTCCAACTTTTCTCATCTTCATCCCACTCAAAAAGAGGAAAATCAACAACCCAGCAGAATTTAAAGGAATCTTTCTTCCTCAATTCCAAAGAATCACCTAACTTTAATCGTAATTTACCAAGAACATCATTGACTGTCTCTTTTTTATCAGCGACAAACAATAAAACACCTTTCTTGCCGAGTTTAAGGAGGTCTTTCTCGATTCCTTTCATGAATTTAGCAATAGGCCCTTCAAGTTCTTTGCCTAATTTCAACCAAGCCAATCCTTTAGCACCTTCTTCTTTGGCAAATTTCTCTAAAGCTTCAATCTCCTTCCGGGAATAATCCTTCTCGACATGG
Organism: Candidatus Woesearchaeota archaeon; assembly: GCA_018221205.1. GTDB lineage: Archaea > Nanobdellota > Nanobdellia > Woesearchaeales > WJIZ01 > JAAOYF01. The sequence goes on from JAAOYF010000034.1 coordinate 11,431, forward strand.
ATGCATTTCACCGTCTCTGCAGAAGTAAAGATCTTGAATTCACTTTTCTTAACTAAAGCAGTAACATCAATAAGTTCCATTCCAAATCTAATATCTGGTTTGTCAGTGCCAAATCTATTCATCGCTTCTTCATAAGAAAAGACAGGAAATTGAGGATCAGCTTTCTTGCCTAATTTCTTCATGATATGCTTAAATAACCCTTCTACAAAATGCATGATCTCTTTTTCATCAACAAAACTCATCTCAAAATCCATCTGAGTATGCTCTGGCTGCCTGTCTTGCCGAAGATCTTCATCTCGCAAACAGCGGGCAAACTGATAATATCTATCCACTCCAGAGATCATCAGGATCTGCTTGTAGATTTGAGGACTTTGAGGCAATGCATAGAACTTTCCTTTATTCACACGAGAAGGCACAACATAATCTCGCGCACCCTCAGGAGTGCTTCGAATAAGCAAAGGTGTTTCAATCTCCAGAAATCCATGTGAATTAAAGAATTCACGGGCAGCCATTGAAGCATTATGCCGCAATTTAAGATTTCGTTGCATCTCTGGTTTGCGTAGATCAAGATAACGATATTTCAAACGAGTCTCTTCAGTTGATTGCACATCTCCAAAGATTTCCATAGGCAGAGGAGCAGCTTTTCCAATCAAATCTAGACTATCGGCAAAAACCTCGATATCTCCAGTAGGGATATCTTTATTCACACTATGCCTCTTGGTGACCTTGCCAGAAATGGCAATCACATCTTCTCTATTAAGCTTAAGGGCATGAGTATACATCTCTTTATTGTGCTGAGGATTAAAGACTATCTGGGTATGGCCCTCTCTATCCCGTAGATCAACAAAGATAAGGCCACCATGGTCTCTTCGTTTATGCATCCAACCCATCAAAGAAACAGTCTTGCCAGAATCCTTTCCCCTCAACGCATTGCAATCATGGCTTCTCTTCATTCATTTCATTAGTTCAGAGAGAATTTATAAAGGTTGTGCACCCTATCATAATCATCTTTTTAAACAGTATCCTAATTCTAATACCATGGCAGGAAGCTGGATCGTTACAATGAAGAATGGCACCCTACCTGATTTCGGAGTAGGTAGTATATCACCCATACATCAAGAGCAAGCACATAGATTTGAAGAAGGGGGCAGAGACATTCTTGAAGGTACCTATCGCCTCACCCTTCCCGATTTTGTCGATATGTGTAATCCTGATGCATTTTTTCGAGATACAGGTATAGAGATATGCATTTCAGCCAGGGAAGGTGCCTATTGACAGGCCATGGCAACTTGTTCTAGCGTATCGAGATTCACTAGAAAGGGCAGAAGAAGCGACAGTAGTAGGTTATCAAGCACATCATCCAAGAGATATGCTTAAAAAGAATCCAATATAAGATCCTATTATGACAAATGAACTCCTTTGGATCCTATTCTTAATATTCTCTTATCTGGGCATCATGCTGGTCTACAAGTTCTTTGGAAGAAGTGGATTGTATGCCTGGACAGCCATGGCAGTAATCGTAGCGAACATCCAGGTGATGAAGACCATAGAGATATTCGGCTTCGTCACTGCTCTAGGAAATATAATCTACGGCTCTACTTTCTTGGTAACAGACATCTTATGCGAGAACCATGGAAAAAAAGAAGGAAGAAAAGCAGTCCTCCTAGGATTCTTCATATTAGTAGCAGTAACGATATTGATGCAGCTCTCCTTGATGTTCATACCCCATGAATCAGATATATTAAATCCGGCCTTGCAGCAGATCTTCGGCCTTCTGCCGAGGATAGCCATTGCTTCATTGTCAGCCTATCTAATCTCCCAGACCTTTGATGTTTGGCTCTATAATAAGATAAAAGAAGCGACAAAAGAGAAACACCTCTGGCTCAGGAACAATGCCTCAACAATGGCCTCTCAATTGATTGACAATCTTATCTTCACTTGGATCGCTTTTGTGGGCTTTGGAGTGTTCTGGCCGCAGCTCTTCGGATGGCCCATCATCATCTCCATTTTCTTCACCTCTTACGTGATGAAATGGATCGTCGCAATCTTAGATACTCCTTTCTTATATCTGGCAAGAAAAATGAAGAATGGCGCCTAAAAAAGACTATGAAGAAGAAGCTTTCAAGAAGATTCATGCGAAGTTCGGAAAAGCATCCCAGACACTGATCAAGGAATTTCATGAGCTCTATAGAAAAGTAGACAGCAAGAGCCGTTCTCATCTCTACTATGTTTCTTCGGAAAATTTCATCAAGGACTGTGCCAATATCATCGAAGAGTCATACAATCAAGGAAAATACCAGATAATCGTGACCTTTGATCTCCGCACGAGAGATCTTGCCTTCAATCTCAAGGATAGGGGCATTGATTTAGAAGAGTGGCTTCATTTTGTCGACTGTATTTCTTATGCGACAGGGCATGGCGCTCCTCCGGTATTCAACCTCTTCTGCCTCAACCAACCAGATGAGTTCGAGAACATCTTCTATTATACTATCATGCACCTGTTGAAGCTCTATCCTGAAAACACCACAGTATCAGTCATATCCCCCTCGACCTTCCTCAATTACTCAAATTATAATGATGTCGGCGTCTTCTTCCATTGGTTCATCGAGAAGCTGAACGAGCGCGGCATAAACGTCAATCTTTTATACAGGGAAGATGCAGACAATATTCTGCATGATATTCTGCAGAGAGAAGTAGGATGATAGACGATGCTGAATTGAGGGTTGAGAAAAGGCTAGTTGATAAGATAATCAAGAAAGTAGGCACGCTCTCGGAAGAATGGCAGGGCAATGTCCATGGATTCTTCAGGAAATACGCAGTAAGAGAACTGCCCAAGATCTTCATGGTCGATGAATATAACCTTGTACAGGAAGCTGCAGACGTCGCCGTCGAGATGCTCGCAAGCAACGATAAGGTGCTCATCATTACCTTCAATACCGAAACACGGGATTTAGTGGACAACATAAGCAAAGCAGGCGTTGAGACCGATGACAGGGTCTTTGTCATCGACACCATGTCCATCAAACAAGGCTACGGCACCCCTCCAGTAAAAAACCTCTACTGCATCAATAACCCTACTGATTTCGATGAGATATTCGTCTATGCAAACCTCCTGATGGAAAGGATGAAAGGCTCAACAATAACAGCAATCATGGTCGCCCCCCATGAATTGATGAAGCTGACTGATTTCTATGGCATGAAGACAGATTATAACGATGTCGGCATCTTCATCCAGTGGTTCTTTGACAGGCTTGCAGAAAGAGACATACCTTTGATGTTTGTCTATCCAAAGACAGGAGATAGGATTCTTGCTGAGATGATAAAAAGATTGGTGGATAAACAGGCAGAATAAGTCTAGCTTTGCCAGGCAGGCATCTTCTTCATATACTCCTCAGCCAGTTTCTCAGCTTCTTCATCTGATTCCACTCTTTCGCCCATGACAGTGATGGCATCAGGGCTGAAGAATAATTTCTTGATATGCTGCTTTACTTCCTCTTTATCTTTGTAGCTGCCGTCAGGCTTGCAGCAATCTTTGCAGCGGGCATTATGAGGATCTCCTCCACCACAATCAGAAGGCTTCATAAGTCGTATGCCACAGCTTTCACAGTACTTGAACGCCGGTGCTTCTCCCTTCCTTTCTACATCAGCCATTTTTTCTTCATTTGCTTAAACGTTCCTTCTTTTATACTTTTTCTTATGGAATCAAGCAAGTGCAGCATGAAATAGACATTATGATATGAAGCCAGTCTGAAATAACTTAATTCATTGACCGTATAAAGATGCCGCAAGTAAGCCCGGGAATAATTCTTGCATACCATACAGCTGCAACCAGGGTCTATGGGCTTTGTATCTCCCTTGAAACGAGCACTTTTGATATTGATTCTGAATTTATTCTTAAAGCGACCTCCATTGCGAGGAGAGATATACACGCTTCCTCGGCGTGCATTTCGCGTTACCGAAACACAATCAAAAGTATCAATCCCGCGAGAGACACATTCAAAGATATCATCGATCTCTCCGATGCCAAGAAGATGCCGGGGACGGTCATCCAATAACGGAATGACCCATTCAAGGATCTGATGCATATCCTTTTTGCTCTTCCCTAAGCTGCCACCGATCGCGATTCCCTTAAAACCAAGATTATTGATAAAGGCAGCACTTTCAACACGAAGATCCCTGAACCAACCACCCTGGACAATTCCGTATAATGCTTGTTTCTTATCATGATATTTCAAAGAGTCCTTTGCCCATCGATGAGTCCTCTCCAAGGCCTTTGAAGTATAGGCCTTATCAGAAAGAGGACTGGTACATTCATCAAAAGCCATGATCACATCACTCCCAAGAACACTTTGGATCTGCATACTTTTCTTTGCATCCATAAAGTGCCACGTCCCATCATACACGCTTTGGAACTTGACCCCCTTACCAGTCACTTTGGCCATCTTTTTCTTGGTCGGCAATACACGTCTGCCTTCCGGAAAGATGCTGCCTAATTTATTGATATTATGTTCCATCCCAAAGCCCAGAGAAAAGGCCTGAAACCCCCCAGAATCAGAGAAAAGAGGTTTATCAAAATGCATGAAGCCCCGTACACCGTTAAATTTCTTCAATACTTCCTCACCAGGTCGAAGATAAAGATGATAGGTATTAGCAAGACTGCATTGAGCTCCCAATGCATGGAGATCATCAGAATCCAGTGCCCTGACACTTCCCAGTGTAGCAACAGGAATCAAATAAGGCGTCTCTATCTTTCCATGCGTTGTAGAAATAACACCAGTTCGTGCTTTTCCTTCTTTTTTAAGGATCTTGAAAGAAAACATTTTCACACTTTGTCTTTCATCTTCAGTTGAAAGACAAGATCATCTAACTTTCGGATATCGTATTTGATGCCATCATATTTCCGTCTTAGTTCTCCATTGCGGAAATCAAATTTTGACAGCTCAATATACATCTGCTCCAGAAACTTCCTGATCTTCACAGCCATCGGATAATTCTCTTTGATGCATGAATTGATGGCCTTCCTTACTAATTCCCCAGAGAGATCGCATAATCCCATCAGATAGAACTCAGGATCCTCAAATTCCTCAGAATAAACTAAGAATTTATCATTCTTAACAAACTCATATAAGCTTAATGCTTCGACATATTCCTGGATCGCGACTTTGAAGATACCTTCATGCTGCAGTTTTCCTTTTGATTCTTTCTTCAAGCCCGCAACATCTTCCTTCATCTGTTTAAGGACAGCAGCAGCCTCAGGAAGCGTATCCCTATGGATAGAGCCGATAGCTGTTTTGGATTTCTGGATAATCTTTCTGCTGGAACGGATGACTTTCTCCCGTTTCTTGTCATAGCTACTAAATTTTTTCCGTATCTGCTCAAGGTTGATTTTCATAGTGTGAAAGAACAAAGAGGCCTATTTAAAAATGTCGATTTAGCATAACCTTTAAATACCAATAACTCAAAGAATAGGTATATGGCAGATGAAAGTAGGTTTCGAGCTATAATTGACTTTTTTGATGCTGTCGGCTTGTTTGATGTAGTTCTTCCGTTCATTCTGGTCTTCACTATTGTCTTCGCCATATTGGAAAAGACAAAGGTGCTGGGCACAGAAGAGATATCTGGCAAGCATTACACCAGAAAGAACCTTAATGCGATGGTAGCATTCGTCATGGCATTCTTGGTGATAGCTTCATCTAGGCTGGTCGAGATCATAACAACAGTTTCCTCACAGATATTCATACTTCTATTGTTATCAGTACTCTTCCTTTTGTTGGTAGGCTCTTTTTACCAGGATGCAGAAGGCGGCTATCTGAAAGGTGGCTGGAAGACCTTCTTTATGGGATTGATGTTTCTTGGCATCGTCTTCATATTTCTGGGAGCTATCGAAAATGATGACGGCGATACCATGTTAGATGTATTTTGGGACTGGGCCAAGGGCTCAGGTGATGAGACCACGATCGTGGGCTCTGTCGTATTGCTGATCGTATTGATCTTGGCCATCATGTACATGGTCAAAGATCCAAATCATACTGTAGAGAAGAAAGAAAAGAAATGAGGTGTTATAATGGCAAATAGAAATTTTTTCCTTGAGGATTTCCTTCGATCATTGGACAGTTGGGGAATAACAGACATTCTCCTTCCCTTCCTGCTGGTATTTGTTATAGTATTCGCAGTATTGGAGAAAACCTCTGTCTTAGGACAAGGCAAGAAAAATTTTAACGTGATATTTGCCCTCATACTTGGTTTTGCAGTGGTCATTCCTCACTCGACCAGTTCCTATCCTATCAGCTTTGACCCTGTAGACATCATCAACGCAGCCCTTCCACAGGTCTCTATCTTGGTAGTGGCGATCATGATGCTCCTTGTTCTCATAGGAGTCTTTGCTCATGACAAGGTCTTTCTCGGCTTGGCCATGCCTGGCTGGATCGGTTTCTTTTCTATCATCTCAATCATCTACATCTTCGGCAATGCAGCTGGTTTCTGGGGAGCAGGTGGTTTGCAGGCATTTTTAGGAGAAGACATCGTAGCCATAGTGGTCATGATATTGGTGTTCGGCCTGATCATCGCATTTATCACATCCAGCAAGGATGATACAAAGAGTGCCCTTGAACGAGGAGGAATAGCCTTTAAGCAGCTCTTCGGCGGCGGCAAGCATTAAAAATGGCCACATTCTTTGATTTGACAGGCTTGGAAGCGTTTTCAAAGGTCTTCATCTTTATTTTAGTAGTCATATCCATATATGCAATCCTTCACTTCTCAAAATTCGGCAGGATATCATGGTTGCCATGGTTAGTGGCATTAGTGATGGGGTTGTTCGTCATCATGTCGGATCTCGCGACTGGATTGATAAAGGCACTCATTCCTTGGGGCGCTGTCCTCTTCCTCTTCCTCGTATTTTCGATGACTGCCTCTCAGATGTTCGGTGCTGCACCCGCAGACTGGGCACAGTTTAAATGGGTGTTATACATTATCGTGATCCTTATCCTATTTATCAGCACCATGTTCTATTTCAGAGAGAATACCGTCGTTCCTGGAGATATCGATGAAGACCAGGACGAATTGAAAGAAGCCAGTTATTTCACATCAGGAAATTTCTTCTTGCATCCAAATTTCCTTGCCTTGATGTTCATCCTGCTGGTGGGGATATTCACTGTCGCGCTGCTGGCAGGAAAGTCTATTTAGAGAAGCCTTTGGTATATCGTTCTAATTTATTTACATTCTCTGTAAAAGTAGGAAGGATCTTCTGGAATGCCATCTCCATCGCTTTGATCTCACTGCCCACATTGGTAAGATTCTGATCATATTCTGATATCTTTCCCAAGATACCTTTATGTAAGCTCTCGAATCTCTCTTTCAGATTCTTTATCTCCTGGATGACAGTATTCAGCACAGTCTCGGTCTGCTCCTTCCATTCAATGACCTTGTTGATGTCCTTCATCAGATTGTTCCATTTTTCATCGATGATGGCCTCTGCTATCTCTTCCACTCTCTCACGGATATCATCGCCGCCATAAGAGGAAGATCCTTCATACCCGCCGAAATCTGCCCCAGGATCAGGAGGGGCTGGTTCAGGGTAAGCTTGTTCATATCCCTGTTGGCCTTGGTCAGGCTGTGCAGATCCTTGCTGAGAATAATCTGGTTGTTGAGGTGCAGCCTGCTGCTGCTCATAATAGCCAGGATCTGGGCCAGGCGCGTCCATAGGCATGCCTGCAGACATATTTGCTGCCGGATCTCTTTTTTTCCCAAATAAAGCCATCTATCTACCTCTTACTGTTGTCCAGCCTTGTCCCTATTTAAATATTTCTTCTTCTGCATCTTTTCGATGACATCTTTGACAACATCCTCAACTTCATTATGGGTGACAAAATTGACAGGCTCCCACAAATTGAGGTATTTTTTCAGAATATCGACATTCTCTTTCTTAGCAAAACCCTCTAACTCTCTGAGCAGGATCATCATCTTATCCTTCACATCAGCGATCTCTTTCTTGACTTCAGTCATCTCAAGGTTCAATGTCTTGATCTCAGAGAAGAACGTCTTATGCTTGTTCAGCATGTTTTGGTCAGTGACTTGGAATTTGCTCCGAAGATTAGTATAGCGCTCTTCCAGCATCTTCATCCTGCGTGCTACTCCTTGCAGTTCTTCTTTCACTCCAGCACCAGGCCCCATTTCCTGGCCAGCCCGCTGTTTCCCCATCGTAATCTTGACCATACAGCAGAAATTCCTTGCAAAATATATAAGGGTATGTAAGGATTTAGGAGTAGTAATCAAGACAACCCAAGTGTTCTAACCTAACCCCCGAAACCTTTATATACTCATTATATTATAAAATATACTTAATACATAAAACAGGAGGGCATATATTTTATAATATGTTTGATCTCACGTTTTTTTCGTCCGTAAAACGGGTCTTGATACCCCCAACAACGACTTATTCTAGTCCCTTTTACGGATTTATTTATTTTAAGCCAACATGAAAAGACCAATATCCGCCACAATAGATGAAGAACTCATTGATTGGATAGCGAAGCAGCTGAAAGATAAGACCAAGTACCGAAATAAATCTCACCTTATTGAGATCGCTTTAGAAAAGCTGAAGAAGGAAAAATGAAAGAGCCCTTTTCATATAAAACCATAAGGCAAGGAGAAGATTCTGTCTTGCAGATAGACTGTGAGCAATATATCAGGCTTCCCTCTATCGAAGATGATCCCATGACCATGTCAAGGGCCATCGACATACTCACCAAAGAACGGAATGTGACGAAGATAGTCTTCCAGCAGAAGAGGGATTATGAATATGATTTCGAGCAGACCTCTCTGTTGAGAGAGGTCGCCGCATTATATGTCAAGCTCATAAAATCAAAAGACCTCTTGAGTTTCAGGACTTTAGACTATCAGAAATGCGAACGGTTCATCGGAGGCTGGTATGCTGAACTAAGAAATATAGTCTCACACATATTGAAGACAGATCCGGCAGGCGCCTATGTCGAGCTGAAGAGGATCCATAGGAGAGAATCAATAAAATTAGACAAATATGCTGATGAGACAGCATCGGCGTGTGTGAAAGGCTATCTGGATATCCTGACAAGGATCATTGAGATGTTCGAAAAGACCAAATTCATAGCTACAATAAAACAATATTCAGCAGGCCACAAGCCAGGTGACAGAGAAGTCTACCAGCGCATCTTCAGAGCGACCATCAAGCCAGATTTCATGTTCACCAAGCTGATGGCGACCTATCCCCCAGAAGGAGAGGAATTAGATAACTACGAACTGCCGGATGGTTCTGAAGTAACAATTTTTGAACTCCCTGATACGGTCCAATATCTCTATCACATAACCCCTCCGGAATTTCGGTTGGATGAAGACCAATATGAAATACTGGATACTGCAAGGAAAGTCATGGCAGAGCACAAGCCAAAGCGTTCTGATTTTGTCGATCCAGAAAGGATAAGGCAGGTCTTCCAGAATGTAGGAAAGGATTTGATAGAAGAGCTGGCAGGCTACAAGAATATAAGGCTCAAAGATAAGGAAATTACGATGCTAACCAGTATCTTGGTGAGATACACCATCGGCTTCGGTTTGATCGAAGTCCTCATGCAGGATGAGAAGATCCAGGACGTGACGATCAATTCCCCGATGGGTGAGATTCCTATGTTCATCGTCCATCAGGATTTTGGAGACTGCAAGACCAATGTCATCCCCACCGAGCCTGAATCTGAAAGCTGGGCTTCAAAATTAAGGCTCATCTCCGGCCGCCCATTAGACGAGGCCAATCCCATATTGGATACAGAGCTTTCCCTCCCAGGAGCTTCTGTCAGGGTCGCAGTCATCGCTTCTCCATTGAATCCTACTGGGTTAGCGTATGCCTTCAGGAGGCATCGTGACCGTCCTTGGACCCTTCCTCTCTTCATAAAGCAGAAGATGCTTGACCCATTGTCAGCAGGAATCTTGAGCTTCTTGATAGATGGATCAAGGACAATGTTGATAGCAGGAACAAGATCAGCAGGAAAGACCTCTTTATTGAGTGCAGTCATGGTCGAAGTCATGAGAAGAGGAAGGATGATCACCATAGAAGATACGTTAGAGCTCCCAGTCTCCTCATTAAGAAAACTTGGTTTTAATATCCAATCCATGAAAGTCGCTTCTGCCATGTCCCATGGAACAGCAGAAGTCCCTGCTGATGAAGGCATCCGTACAACGCTAAGATTAGGAGATTCAGGATTGATAATCGGAGAAGTAAGGTCTACCGAAGCAAAAGCATTATACGAATCCATGCGTATCGGCGCTCAGGCAAACATAGTGGCCGGAACAATCCACGCCGACTCCCCTTATGGAGTATTCGATAGGGTGACAAATGATCTGGGCGTGCCTAAAACATCCTTCAAAGCCACTGATGTCATCGTCGTAGCAAACCCCATAAGGTCTCCAGATGGCATCCATCGATGGAGACGGGTAACACAGATAACTGAAGTCCGCAAGCAATGGGAGAACGATCCCATGCTGGAGCAGGGCTTTGTTGATCTGATGCGTTATTCCCCGAAAGAAGATACTCTCAAGCCTTCAGATGAGCTGATAAATGGTGATTCAGAGGTCCTGAAGGCAATCGCTGGCAATGTGAAGGAATGGGCCGGCAACTGGGACGCGATCTGGGAAAATATCCTCATGAGGGCGAAGATAAAGGAATCGATAGTCAAATATTCCGAAAAGCATAAACGCCCTGATCTATTGGAAGCAGAGTTCGTCATATTGGCAAATGATGAGTTCCATAAGATCTCAGACAGGGTTGCAGAGAGGACAGGCTCTTTAGATGCGAAGAAGATATTCTTCGAATGGGAAGAGTGGCTCAAGCGCAGGCTCAAGAAAGACAGGTTTAAAGCCCAATAATAACCAAGATAAATTAAGACTCAATAATGACCAAGATAAAAAAAGAGGAGTACAAAGACTTATTAGATAAATATAAATCCAAACTTTCTCAGGAATTAGAAGGCCACGTAGAAGAAGCCATTCCCCAGACAAGGGAGTATACTCAATTCAGGCAGGAGATTCTTCCTCCTCATATGAATGCATATGAGAAAGCATGCCAGTTTGCAGGAAAGATCCTTAATCTCAAGCCGGATAAGAAAAAAGCACCCTTGTTGCAGGAAGCTATAGAATCCGCTCATCTTAATATCACCCCCATAGGGGCAGTTTCCTTTGGTATTCTTGTCCCTCTTCTCCTGATAGTGATTGGCAGCATAGTCGCTTTTGCTTTTCTCCAATCATTGATGTTTGTCATGATAGTCCTTATTCTCGGAGTAATCATGATCAAACCCCTTTCGAATCTTCCCATCTACATCGCTTCGTACTGGCGTTTGAAAGCTTCCAATCAGATGGTACTCTGCATTTTCTATGTGGTAACATATATGCGTCATACCTCTAATATTGAAAAAGCCATCCAGTTCGCATCAGAGCATCTCTCTCCTCCTCTTTCATTGGACATGAGAAAGATCGTCTGGGATGTCGAGACAGAGAAATATGATACACTGAAGCAATCATTGGATATCTACCTGAATTCATGGAGAAAATACAATGTCGAATTTGTCGAGGCATTCCATTTGGTAGAATCTTCTTTGTTGGAAGGCGATGAGACAAGAAGATTGGGTGCACTAGACCGTGCCTTGGATGTCATCCTGGAAGAGACATATGAAAAGATGCTGCATTATGCCCATCATCTGAAATCCCCTATCACCATGCTCCATATGCTCGGTATAATCCTCCCCATCCTAGGATTAGTCATCCTTCCCTTGGTTGTTTCTTTTATGGAAGGGGTGAGCTGGCTCCATCTGTTCTTCTTCTACAACATCATCATTCCAGTAGCAGTCTATTCATTAGGCCGTTCAATCCTGACTAAGCGTCCTACTGGCTATGGAGATACAGATATCTCTGAAGAGATCCCTTCATTGAAGAAATTCAAGAACGTCATGGTAAGATTCGGAAAGAACATCGTACCCATCAACCCCATCATCTTCGCCATCATCATCGGAGGCATCATCCTCCTGATAGGTCTCTCCCCCATCATTATACACTCTCTCTCTCCAGCATTTGAATTTCCCGCCGATCCAGATGCCTCGTTCCATCTGATGGAATATCAGGAGGATACTGATGGAAACCTCGTAGGCCCCTTTGGTCTCGGAGCGTCAATATTGAGTCTATTCGTCACATTGGCATTCGGTCTTGGCTTTGGTCTGTTCTTCAGGTTGAGGTCAAAGAACCTCATCAAGATAAGACGGAAGACAAAGAAGCTCGAGGACGAATTTGCCTCTGCATTGTTTCAATTAGGGAACCGATTAGGAGATAACATACCTGCAGAGCTGGCTTTTTCGACAGTTGCAGAGTATATGCAAGATACTGCTTCTGGAAAATTCTTCAGTTTGGTAAGTATCAACATAAGAAAGCTCGGCATGAGCGTCCAGCAGGCCATTTTCTCCCCGAAATATGGGGCTATCCGCTATTTCCCCTCTAAAATCATCGAAAGCTCCATGAAAGTGCTCGTAGAGTCAGTAAAGAAAGGTCCAAGGATAGCAGCACAGTCCCTCACCAATATGGCACGCTACATCAAGGAGATCCATAGGGTCAACGAACGCTTGAAAGACCTCATGGCTGATATTGTTTCATCGATGAATTCTCAGATCAAGTTCCTCACACCAGCAATATCCGGCATAGTGGTAGGGATAACCTCTATGATCACCTTCATCTTGGCAAGGCTCTCGACCCAGCTGGCGAAATTAGGACAGGGGTCTGAACTCGGAACCTCCACTTTGGGTGTAGCGACCATCTTCGGATTAGGCATCCCTACTTACTTCTTCCAGATTGTCGTCGGATTATACGTCGTGCAGATCATCTATATCCTGACCATTATGTCCAACGGCATCGAGAATGGGTCTGACAAGCTGAATGAGCGCTATCAGGTAGGCGTCAACATCATGAAGAGCACCATTCTATATTGTTTCATAGCGCTGTTCGTGATGATCCTCTTCAACTTCATCGCCTCTAATATCATCTCAAGTTCTCTGTAACCGAGAAGGATAATCTCAAGAAAAAAAGTGGGGACGCCGTGATTTGAACACGGGACACCTAGATCTCTACTCATCATAGGCAAAGGCCTCTGCAGATCTAGTGCAGATATGCCTGGAACTTCAGTCTAGTGCTCTCCCAGGCTGAGCTACGTCCCCAGAGAATATTTCGAAGTAAATTACTCTTTAAATGACTTTCTATTCAGAATCAATCTTTTCATCGATCTCTTCGATCACTTCTTCCTCGACTTCCTCATCTGCCGTGACAGCATCTTCACCTTCTTCTTTTTTGCTGCCATCAAGGATTTCAGTCTCTTCTGCTTCATCTTTAGTGACAGATGCTTCAGGACTGGCCTCAGCACTCTCGACAACCTCCATCTTTCCGAATTTTCCTGTGGAAAGCTGCAGTTCTCCCTGCCACTCGCTTACCCATCCATTCTCTATCTTGATCGTATCACCTACTTTCACTTTGTCGATATCCTCGTTCCAAAGGGTGATGGTGATGGTGCCAGTATCATCTTTAGCTTTAGCGTTGCATACTCTTCCGGATTTGCCGAATTTCTCGAATTCCCGAGGTTCGTCTTTAGAAACTATCTCTAGTGTGATGTCTATCTTCCCCTGCCGTGCTTGTAAGTCTTTGACTGCCATCCCCCTAAGAAGTTCCCCGCTTTTTATAAACCTTTCCCACAGGTTTAGAAATTTTCCAGAGTAAATTAAACTGTTTTCTGTAGGAATCTGCCAAATTCTCGTTTTTTATGATAATAGTATATTTTGGATTTCCCCAGATGATTATTGCCAATTTATCGCCATACACATAGATAGGAGTCGGATTGAAATACTCCCCAGAGATCCATTTATACGACGTCTGTTTGCCTTCTACAAAATGAGTATCACCCTCTTTTATCAATATCCGCTCTCTGCATTGTAGTTTCCGTAATTTGTTGAGATATTGCGATAAGGCAATGCGCTCATCTTCCAAAAATTTCCTTTCCTCTACACCACTGATCAATACTTCCCCTTTTTTCTTTGAAAATACTTTTAAAATATCTCGACACAGACTCTGAAATATCTCCTTTCCCTTGAATACCTCCACTAAAGTATCTTCTCGAGGCATCGTTGATAAGGCAACCAATTCTGGTAACAGAGTCCTGAATTTTTCTTCCTTTTCTTTGATATAATCCAATATTTTGCCAGGTCTTATTCCTTGGAAATGCTTCTTACTACTTTTGATCACAAAACTTACGAATCCCTTCTCCAATAATCTATCCAAGGCATCATAGACAGCCTGTCTGTGCAGGCCAGACTTCTCAGCAACAATGTTAACAGTTACAGATCCACTCTTCAATAAGGTGAGATACACCTCAATTTCATTGTTGGTGAGTCCCAGTTCCTTCAATATCTCTTTATCCATAAGGTAGAGGAGCATAGTGAGGAATATAAAGTTTTCGTAAAAACTTTTACTACAAATGTTTATAATGGGATATCCGATACTCTCAAAAAGTGATAAAATGACGAAAACGAAAAGGGAAGTAGTGGAAAATTTCCTTTTGCAGAAATATAAAGATGTAATTAAGCCACTTCGCACACCTCATAAAGAGATTATTCATCCGTTCAAAGATGGAAGTTTTGGAGTGAGCATATCAGCGTATGCTATGTATGCCAACGGCTGGAACCCCCGAGGAACAAGTTCCTATTTTGGAGGATTATTGTACCATGACGAAGAAACAATCTTTGCTATCGGATATTATAGAAAAAAATCAGATCCAGAAGATGATGATGGATATCTCTTTATTGTTGGCCCAAGAGGAGAAGAATCAACTAAAAGGGTGGATGAGCTATCGTCTTTACTACTAGAATCCGATGTTCCATGTAAAGGGGTGTATGTACGATTCTTGACCGTAGAGCAATATGGTAATTTATTGCAGCAGGGGTTTCTTCCAGCAAAAGAATCTCCCTGGCATCCAGAATCAGCAGAGGAAGATGAACAATATGGCAATGCATTGGTTTCGCTTGACTCTTTACTAGAATTAAACGGAGACGAATTGCTCATCCGACCAGAACATCCTGATTTACGGAGACAATATAATAGGTTCGCCAACTTTCTTGAGAGGAATATGATAGAGTACACATTCGAAAACGATCCATTGCCGGGATTCTTCCATAATACGATCACAAGATGGTATGATTTGGTGAAAGATCATTTTAAGTGGCTTACAAAAGAGGAAAAGGAATTTGGATCATATCCCGAAGATTACAAAAATCTTATGTATGTTACGCGACACGTCGAAAATGGGTTTAGTTTGTTGGGACGTTTAAGAGATAGGCCAGTCTCTGTGTTCGTAGGGGAACCATTATCCGATACGCGAATAGGGCTATATGCTTCAATCAGTTTAAGAGATGTTGAGGACTTAGTTAGAAGAGCTGGATTGTTTCCAGATAGAACCATGGGAATTACTGCTCTGCCGACATTTGCCTTGGTTGAATTATTCAAATTACTGAAAAAGGAGGGCTTCACGGAAGTCCATTTAGGCGGTTCTGAAACAGCAGCTATGAATAAATATAAAAGAAGATTAGGAGCAAAGAATATGCCGAGCTATTGGGCAGTAAAATTAAGAAATTAAACCAACGGTATCTTACCGCCATAAAGCGCTTTAAACTTCTTCCCATCAAATTCAAGAGTGAAGATATCGTTGTTGCAAGACGTGCTTCTCATCTTAATAACACTGATCTCTCGAGTAACTTTTCGATTCCTTTCAGTAAGCTGCAGATGTATGATGCCATCGGCCAGATAACTCTCGATATCCAGCCGGGTATAGGAGTTGTCTGCACTTTCCTCTGAGATGATAAAAGCTGAGATGCCCAAATCGCGTAAATATTCAAACAGATAGAAGATGTCGCTTCTCGGATCTTCCATCTTAGTCAATGAATAGAGGGCAGTGAGTGAGTCGATGATGATTATATCACAAAGGTCTTTCTGGACAAGGGTCTGTGCCATGGTCAATATGCTGGTGATCATGCCTGGTCCGAATTCATATTCATTTTTTACCTTCCCTTTTACTTTTTTCCGCAATTCTTTCCTTATGCTGCCGAAATCAATAAGGGTTAATTTGTTCGGATCACCACTTTTCAGTCTGCTCAGTCCCTTGATGACATCATTTGCATCATTGAGGACTTCGATATTTATCTTCGATATGTCAAATCCAAGACTGACGACCTGACGCAGCAAGCTCAAAGAGCTCTGTTCGATCGAGATATAGACACCTTTCTTTCCACTCAATATCTCATTATAGAGGATATTGAAACAGAGACTGCTCTTCATCGTTCCTGCGCTGCCATGGATGATGACAATATTCTCAGCAGGGATGCCTCCGCCTAACGCATGATCAAAACCGTCGATATAGGACTCTACAACATTGCGTTTCGCCATCATTTCACCTTCTGCTTCTTAGAGATCAGCCTCAGATTGAAAAAATTCAATTTCAGGTTCAATATACCATGTTTCTCCAAGAAATCAGCCCATTCCTCGATCTGTCTTTCCTTCAGGCCAAGGATCTTTGCTGCTTCTTTAGCAGATATCTTTCCCTTTGTATCCACTAACGAAATTAATCTGTCAGCTTCAGTCTGGATTATTGGGCTCATGCTTTTCTATTCCATTACCTACACTTTTAAATCTTTTGTAATTCAGGCTTTCCCTCAGGAGTGATGATTTTCATGATTTTGTTGACTTTCTCTTCTTCCTGCTTCATCATCTCATTTATCTTGATCATGTTCTCCACACTGATCTCAACTAAGAGGTGATAGAGCAGCCTGATGAAGTCCCGTACAAGGTCGACGAGCATTCCTTCATTGGGGAATCCAGAGTTATGCAGAACTCTTTCGATGAAATCTTTGTGTTCTGCATCCAGTTCTTGGCTTATCTTCTCTCCCAGATCATGGAGAAAGTGTTCTTCTTCATCCCACGCGTTGAGCCCGATGAACTGATAATGTTCGTCTAAAGCTTTAAGCTGCATCCTGATAAGGCTTCTGAGGTTCTCAAGGACCAACCCACGTAATTGGAATTTTCTCTGTTCAAATATCCTCTGTTTGAGTTTACATACCTTCTTTAAAGCATACAGCTCTTTCATCTCTTCGTACAGCTGCCCATTCCACACTCCTTCGATGACCATCTTAAAACACCAGGAAGTTCTTGAATGCCACTTTCATGATAAGATATACTGAGATGGCGATGATATAGAAGATAGGGATTTTCTTTAGGTCTTGCTTGACATTCCCGTATTTGACTATGCTCATCAGTAGGACAGATATGATACTGTTCGTTCCCACCATCAGATAGACGAAGAGGTCAAAATAGTACGTAAATTCCCTCTTCGATTCAACAGCATCGAACTGGAAAGGCATTTGAGATGCGCTCGCACCGCTCATACTCTCGGTGATCGTGCCCCTGACAGTCTCGATCAACCCAGACATCTTCTGCGTCAAGGCAAACATCAGCGGGCTGATGATAAGGACAGTGACAGTGATGAAGAGCATGTAGTTCTCGACCTCACTTGCAAGTTCTTTTCTGGTATTCCTGATAGTGGTGATATTCATGGAGATATCATCAAGCAGGGCAGCGATATCCACTCCTGTCCTCAATCCTTCGTTCATATTGCTGATTACCCGCCGCAAGAGCGAAGAATCATATTTTGTGCTGAATTCTCTCAATGGCTCGGTAAGGTCGCCGGTGGCATACGTCTTTTTAGCAACTTCATTGATCTCCTCTGAAAGGATGCCGAATCTAGGCCTGTTCGCTTTCCAGAGCGATGTGTCTAAAGGCAGCCCTGCTCTATGGTTGGCCGAGACCAATCGCAAAAACTCAGGCAGGACCTCTTCCAACGTCGTTCTCCTCTTGAATTTTAAGTAGTCTAACGCAAAAAGGAAGAACAGCCATAAGAGCAGGAAGATGAGCACATAGCCAAGGGTGAACATGATCATAGTGATGATAAAGTAATAATACCAGATGACCTGGAACTTGATCATCATCACATAGAAGAAGATAAGGAACGCAAGGTCGATGCCGCCGGCCACGAAATACAGCAGGAGATATACTTTCTGGACATCCATCTTTATTCCGGCGACGATCAGGTATTTTCGCAAGTGCCGAAACTGCTCGAGAAACGTATTGGTCCTTTTTGAGGCCTTCTTCTTCATGATTCCACTACCGGCCGGTTGCCACCGCTCATCGCAAGGAACATGAGCTGCATAGTCGAGAACAATATCCAGAACCCGAGGATGATGCCCACGTTCATCGTCACACCGATGAAGATCAATGCTGCAGAGATCATCGCAAACCCTATGGTTGGCAGGATGATCGCGACGATCATATAGAACAACGAAAGGACATTCAGTTTCTTCCCATATTTCTTGAATTCAATCTTCTGGTTCTCAACTATCTCCTTCACGATTATTCCTAAAGTATGGGAGATGTCAGTTCCTGTCTGAAGATGGTTGATGATCTGCCACAACATGATTCTGAAGCTTTCAGAAGGCACCAGTTCCACAGCCTCATTCAATGACTCTTCCAGGGAGCTTCCCAGTTTGACTTTGATGACTACATCTCTAAGATATTTCCCGATCTCATCAAAGTTCTTCACCAGATTCTGGAATGCATCGAAGATCGGCGCATTAGCTTTCAGATCCAGGACCAGGAACCGGATGGCAGAGGTGATCTCTGCGTCGATGTTCTTCCTTGAGCGGATGATCTTCACTTCAGGCGTCTTCAAAAAGAACATGAACAGGATGTAGAATCCCATAGGGATGGTGATGAGCATAAGCAGAAGGACGATATACGAACCGGTGTTTCGTGCGACCGATGCTAATATGAAGAAAATGATGATGTTCAGCCCCACAGCCATCATCATAGCGAGTTTTGCAGAGTTCTTGACAAAATCCTTATAATAGATATCCATGCGTGCTATTTTCAGATTCCTGATCAGCACTTCCTTGTCGAAAAAGAGATTTCGTCCCATGTTAACCTATCTTCTTGTCTTTACCGATGATATCTTTCATCAGATATTCATTTTCTACATAATATAATGACATGATCTTCCCGACCTGCTCGATATCTTCAAGGTTGTGTTTCACCAGATATTTCAGCACCCTGATCTTCTCATTCATCATCTCTTGCAGTTCCTCTGTCGTGTTGCCGGTGTATAATTCCAAGGTTTTGAAGAGGGCGATTGACTTGTTCGCAACTTCCATATTGTCTGTCCGGGGATTGTATTGGTAGAGGACATTCACCTCTCCTGATTTCGTGATCTCTGCCAATTGGAACGTTCTCCTGATGCCTGTTCGTCTGTTCCTGAACTGTACGATCATCAATGAGATGGCAGGCATCATCGTCTTAGGCACGCTCACAGGAGGATTCGTGAGTCTTATTAACGCCTCTTCAGCATTGTTGGCATGGAATGTCGCATAGCAGCTGTGGCCGGTATGGATTGCCTCGAACAAGGTCTCAGCCTGCACCTTCTTACGGACCTCTCCCACGATGATTCTGTCGGGACGCATACGCAGGCTATTCACCAGGAGATCCTCCATCTCGATAGCCCCTTTGCCTTCTGGATTCGGCGGTCTGCTCACCATAGGGATCCAGTGCATATAGCGCGGCAGCCTTATCTCTCGTGTATCCTCTATGCTGATGATTCGCTGGTTGGGAGGTATCAGGTTTGTCAGCACATTCAGGGCAGAGGTCTTTCCAGAAGCTGTTCCTCCGACGATCAAAGCGCTCAGCTCATATTGCATTACCAGCCAGATCAATGCTGCAGTGGTATAGTCCATGGTCTTTGTCTTCAGAAACTTGGTGATGGTCCAAGGATCATGTGAGAACTTTCTGATTGTGATCGTCGGACCGTCTACCGTGATCGGCTTGATCGTTGCATTGACTCGGTCTCCATTGGGCAGGTGCGCGTCAAGGAGAGGGACAAGGGTAGTGATCTCCCTTCCGATCTTTCTGCCAGTCATGCTCGCCAGATGGACAATCTGAGTATCATTCTGCAAGTATTGATTGGTCTTGCACCATCCCCATTTCTTATGGTAGATATAGACAGGATCATCACTCCTGTTGATGACGATTTCCTCAAGATCATCATCTGCTTTGATGATCTCTACAATGCCTAGTCCTAAGACTTTTGAGATGAGATAGCTCACGAGGAATCGTTGGGTCTCGGCCCCGACATGCGCGAAGCTTTCAGAGACCAGCCTGGCAAGATGATTCTGCACAGTCTTGTCGAGTTTCTCAAAGTCTCCTTCAGCCAATTCTAACGTGCCTAGGTTGATCTGGTCGATGAGCTTCAGCCGGATCTCTTCAAGGATAAGATCAGTCGTGCCGCTGATGATAGGGATCATCATATGGTAGTACCTGCTCGGCTTCATCCTCTCGCTGTAGACGATGACCTTGACCGTGATGTCCATATAGTTGAAAGAGTATTCATCAAGGATGGTGATGTTTTTGTTGGTGTGGATGGCCTGCTCGTCCATGTCTGGATCAGCGGCCTCTCTCTTTTCAGTCACATCTAATCCTGCAAAGATTGCTTCCACTTGAGTTCGGGCCCAGCCAGCTCCAAGCAGAGTATCCATAAGGGCTTCTTTGTCGATATCCTTTTCCAAGGCAGAAGAGATATACTTTTTGAGCAGGAGGGTCTTGGCGACCATATCGCTCGTCTTATCTTTATCTCCTGTATCTTTGAGTAGTTCAGCTACCTGAGATTTGTTCCATCCAGAACTTTCTAATTCTCCCTTGACCTGACCCTTTGTCTTTCCTTTACCGAGTTCATCCGCGATGAATCTCTTGGCGGTCTGGCTGCTGTCCTCTCCGATAGTCTGAGGGATGCTTGTTTCAACCTTCTCATGGATCTTCTTCAGGGCAGTCCTGGTGCTTCTCTCAGAGATTCCAGCTTTCTTAAGGTTGGAGACTATCTTAGCTTCAGGGACATTCTTTCTTAGGTGTTCTTCAATATACTGAAGAACCTTTGCATTTACCACTCTCTTTTTTTACCTCTTTTTTTTGATCTCAATAATGAATGTATTCTTGGTGTGCTCTCTGAAAACGACCTCCGTACCTTTGTCTATTCCTTTAAACTCTGCAATCTTCTTAGGAAGAGTAATGATAAGCTGATTATTAGGAGTCTTCTGTACTTTAACCATGCTCAACCTCCTTTTGGGTCAACTCCTATAAAAAGGTTACTATTAGAAAACATAGTAAAAAAAGTAATAAAAAGAAGAGTATAACTAATATTAAAAATAATATTAAAAATACTATTATCTCTAAAGCAGGGAAGCAAGATAACAAATTTTAAATAGCAATCGAATAGAAAACAGATGAGGTGATAGTATTAAAGCACAGTATTCAGTAGAGTTCATGCTAGTGTTCGCCTTCTCGCTTCTAATCTTGGTTCCAATAATCAGTATTCTCCAATCAGAATACTCTGAAAGCAAGCAGACATTGGATGAAAGCCAGGCCTCTCAGATATTGAATGAGTTGGCTATCGCAGCCCAGGGTAGGTATTATTCAGGTTATCCTGCTAGGACAACACTCGATCTCTATTTCCCTCGTGGAATAATCGAGTTGAATTCTATAGTGGTCGATACTGATGAGGGAAAGAAATCCGAGATCTTTGCGCTCATCCAGAGGGGAAGGGCAGAAGTGAAAGTGACCAAGACAGTGCCTTTTGCAGTGAACATCACCCTCAAGAATTCTGACGGTAGAAGAAAGATCCTCATAAAAGCAGAAAAGGACAACTACGTCAATATAACAGACCCAGTAGAATGAAGAAAGCACAATATGCTATGGAGTTCATCATGTTCTTCGCTATTCTCTCGATTATCTTCTTTGTTTGGCTTGTCATCTATTCAAATCTTAGCGCAGAGTCTTTTGCAGACCGTGACAGAAAAGCTATAGAAGATCTGGGAAAGTCAATTCAATCTCATGTTTCTATTGCCTCATCTGCCTATCCAGGCTATCGCTCTGAAGCGCTCATGATTCCCTTGAGGGCAGGCCCTGTACCCTTCATCATCAACAACTCAGAATATGTCATTGAACTGAAGACAGCCAAAGGAGACTTTCTCTTCAATATTCCCTATACAGTCGGCAAACTGCAGAAAGGAAAGAACATTCTCTGGAACATCAACGGGATAGTGGCTATTGGGAACGAAACAATATCCAATATCAATCCCCTCATCAGAAATGGCTTGGTATTTGCAGTCCATCTTGACAACAGTTCATTGTTGGATGAGAACGAGACAAATCTGACAGGTATCAGTGATAATCACCATAAAGGTTTCTGCCTCGACGCCTCTAATGCCTGTCCGTTGGTAAAAGAAGGCAAGTATGATAATGCTCGTGACTTTGACGGCACAAATGATGTGATCACAGTAAGGGATCATGCAAGCTTAGATTTCGGTACTGATCATTTCACGATTTCCTTATGGGTAAAAGCATCTGCTTCTGGGATTGAGGAATCTCTTATAAGCAAATATGATGCAACATTCATCCAGCCAGGATGGGATGTGCGGTTTAATGCTGCCGATCAAATCGAGCTTCTCCAAATCATGGCCGAAGAGATGCCCATTGCTCAGATAGGAGGTGCACGGGATGATGCATGGCACCACGTGGCTTTTGCAGTGGATAGGGTGAACGATGAAGTGACAGCATACTTGGACAATATTGATTTAGGCGCAATACCTCATGCTCCCTTTGGCACATTGGATAACGATGAGGACCTCTTATTGGGTGATGGGAAGGGGAACCTTGATGGAATGCTCGATGAGATTAGGTTATATAAGAGACTGCTTTCTCCAGTAGAAATCAATGTCCTGGCAACCTATCCCCCACTCGATTAACCCATATAAGAAGGCTTTTCTTCTTTCATCTGCTTCCCTTTTGCAGAACTGAATCCACTCTTCAATTCTTCATACGCTTTCTGTATGTCAGGTGTGACAGAAGGAGGGACTTTTTCTAAAGCATCCTCAAAGTTTTTTAGCGTGACTTCTTTTGCCTTGATATCTTTCCGAAGTGCAAGAATCGCAGCTTCCCTGCAGACAGCCTCGATATCAGCGCCTGCATAGCCAGCTGATTTCTTGGCTAATTCCTTGATATCAACACCCTTCAGAGGCATCCCTTTTGTATGGACCTTAAAGATCTCCTCTCTGCCTTTGGCATCAGCAGGAGGGACAAGGATGATTCGATCAAATCGTCCCGGTCTCAATAATCCGGTGTCGATGATATCAGGCCTGTTGGTCGCAGCCAGGAT
>JAAOYF010000035.1 GCA_018221205.1 Candidatus Woesearchaeota archaeon
AAGCCCCCGGCGAGACTTGAACTCGCGATCTTCTGCTGTCTGAAATCAAACCTTGATTTTACGAGGCAGACGCATTAGCCGCTATGCTACGGGAGCATATTCTTAGAATAAGGCAGGGTCTTAAAAACATTATTATTTCATGTTAGCCAGCATGTCCTCTTTCTTGGGAAATTTCTTCTGGCATTCGAAGCAGATCGTATGTTTCTTGCCCTTGGCATCTTTTATATGAGTGCCTATGATCTTCTTCAGAAAGGTCTCTTGCACTTTTGTTTTGCAGATGGCGCATTTCATGATTTGAAAAAATGAGATTTGATTTAAAAAACTATGCTTCTTCATGTTATTATAAATTATAAAGAAATTGAGCATTTGTGAATTAAGACAGAATGAGTTTTATCGACCATAAATAAGACAAAATGTTTATTTTCACTACCTCTAATATAGCCATTTTAGTATAGAAAACTATATAAAGGAGTTACTCTCTTAGAAGTAGCATATTTAGTCTTTTTTTTCATATATGCCCTATATATTGTGTTTAAAGCTGAAAAAAACAGAAAGCTTTAAATATGGAGTCTGGGACTAGATGTTGTGTCCCTTTCTCATGAGAACACTAGATATCGAGGATAACGATGCAATGCCCCTACTGCCCCCACAACGAGACCAAAGTGAATGATAGTAGGGACAATGAAGATTCTGTCAGGCGGAGAAGAGAATGTCTCAAATGCCACAAGCGCTTCACTACCTATGAGAGGGCCGAGATCATGGACCTTGTTGTGGTGAAGAAGGACGGGAGGAGAGAGGATTTCTCTCGGAATAAACTGATCAGGAGCCTCATGATCCCCTGCCAGAAGAGGCCCATCAAGAGGGCGGAGATCGAGCGGGTGACTGATCATATTGAACTTGAATTGAGGAAGAGAGATAATCTGGAAGTCCTGAGCACAGACATAGGAGAATTGGTCATGTCGAAACTCAAGCAGCTGGACAAGGTTGCTTACATACGCTTTGCTTCTGTCTATAGGGAGTTTGCAGATGTGAACCAATTCAAGAAAGAGCTCAGAATGTTATTGAAAACATAGGTGAAACATGGATCTACAGGTTGTAAAAAGAAGCGGTGATGTAGTGCCGTTTGATGATGAGAGAATCAGGAATGCCATAGTGAAAGCAATCAGGGCAGTGAATGAGCCTGTAGCTGAGCAGAGAGTTGAGAAGATAGTCGAAGGTGTTGTTGATGAGATCAGAGAAAGATTTGTCGATCTGTATCCCAATGTCGAGAATGTCCAGGATATTGTCGAGAAGCACCTCGTGAAAGGCGGCTTGTATGAGATCGCCAAAGCCTATATCCTCTACCGGTCACAGAGGCAAAACAGACGGGAAGAAGAGAAGAAGAAAACTATCGAGAAAGCGAAATTAGGGAAACTTACTGTCAAGAAACGGGACGGCAGGACTGTCTTGTTCAATCTCACGAAAATCAAGGAGACCATCAAAAGAGTGAGCAATGGGTATGAGAAATTCATCGATCCTGAGCTCATCTCCAAGGAGCTCACTAAAAATATCTATGACGGCATCACAGCTGAAGATCTGGAGAAAGCACTGGTATTATCGACTGCTCCTTTTATCGAGAGGGATCCTGCATATAATCATGTCGCTGCACGGCTTTTTTTGCAAAGATTATGCAAGGAAGTCATGGGAAGGAGCATCAAAGATGATATCATCGACATCGCCTATAAGGATGCTTTCATCTCAGGCATCAAGAAAGGAGTCCGAAGCGGGATCCTAGATAAGAATATGCTTGATTACAATCTGCCAAAACTTGCTGATGCGTTGAGATTAGAGAGAGACGAATTATTCAGTTTTTTAGGTGTGCAGACACTCTATGAGCGGTATTTTGTTCAGGTCGAGGGCAAGAGGATCGAGCTTCCTCAGTCGTTCTGGATGAGGGTCGCCATGGGATTGGCCTTGCAGGAGAAAGACAAGGATAAGAAAGCCATGGAGTTCTATAGTGTCTTGAGCAGCCTTCGGTTCGTAAGCTCTACCCCTACATTATTCCACGCTGGATTGGCCCACCCTCAATTGAGCAGCTGCTATCTGACCACTGTAGGAGACAATCTGAAGCACATCTTCAAAAGTTTAGGCGATCATGCTCAGCTGTCTAAATGGTCTGGCGGCCTGGGAAATGACTGGAGCAGCATACGAGCTACAGGGTCATTGATCAAAAGCACGAATGTCGAAAGCCAAGGAGTCATCCCTTTCTTGAAGATAGCGAATGATGTCACTGTCGCCATCAATCGTTCGGGTAAACGAAGAGGAGCGACCTGCGCCTATCTCGAGACCTGGCACCTTGATATCGAGGATTTCCTTAATCTTCGCAAGAATACGGGTGATGAACGAAGAAGGACACACGACATGAATACTGCTAACTGGATCCCGGATCTCTTCATGAAGCGGGTGATGGAAGACAAGGACTGGACACTATTCAGCCCTGAAGAAGTGCCGGAACTGCATGAGACCTTCGGCAAGAAATTTGAGGATTATTACATCAAATATGAAGAACGTGCAAAGAAAGGTATGATCAACAAGCATAAAGTTGTCTCGGCAAAGAAATTGTGGAAGAAGATGCTGACGATGCTTTTTGAGACCGGACATCCGTGGATAACGTTCAAAGATGCCTGCAATGTACGGAGCCCGCAGGATCATATGGGTGTGGTGCATAGTTCTAACCTGTGCACTGAAATCACCTTAAACACGTCTGAAGAAGAGACTGCTGTATGCAATCTAGGCAGCGTCAACTTAGAGAAGCATGTGTATGAGGGCAAGGTAGATGGGGATCTTCTCGCAGACACCATCCGCACAGCGATGAGGATGCTTGATAACGTCGTTGATCTTAATTTCTATCCTACTCCAGAAGCCAAGAATTCCAATATGAAGCATAGGCCTGTTGGCCTTGGCTTGATGGGATTCCAGGATGCATTGTACAAACTGAACATAAACTTCGACTCCAAGAAAGCACTGAAGTTCGCAGATAGCGTGATGGAGCTCATCGCTTATCACGCTATCCTTGCGTCTTCAACCCTCGCGAAGGAAAGGGGGATGTATGAGAGCTATAAAGGAAGCAAATGGGACAGGGGCATCTTTCCTGTCGATACTCTTGATCTGCTTGAGAAAGAACGGGGCATTCCTGTCGAGGTGAACAGGGAGAGCCAGCTGGACTGGACCCCTGTCAGAGAGCATGTCAAGAAGCATGGTATGAGAAACTCGAATACCATGGCTATTGCGCCTACTGCTACGATCGCCAACATCTCTGGATGTTTCCCCTGCATCGAGCCCATCTACAAGAATATCTATGTGAAAAGCAATATCTCTGGTGAGTTTACGATTGTCAATCAATACTTAATCGAAGATTTCAAGAAATTGGACATGTGGAACGATGAGATGCTCGAGCAGCTGAAATATTATGACGGCAACCTGCAGATGATCGCCGGCCTGCCTGATGAATTGAAAGAGAAATATAAAGAGGCATTTGAGATCGATCCTGAATGGCTTACCCAGATTGCGGCTGCTCGGGCAAAATGGATAGACCAGAGCCAAAGCTATAATATCTTCTTAAAGGGAACGTCTGGGAAGAAATTAAGCGAAGTCTACTTCACAGCCTGGAAGCATGGGTTGAAGACAACCTATTATTTAAGAAGCCTTGCAGCTTCTCAAATCGAAAAGAGCACTTTGGATGCATCGAAATTCGGCTTCACCCAGAAAAGGCAGTATGAACAAGCAAAGCCGACTGTTGTTGTATCTGAAGCTGTATGTGAGGCATGTGAATAAAAGATGGGCATCATAAACAATCCGAAAACAGATCCGAATAAGATCCTGCCTATGACCTATCTATGGGCCCGTCAGCATTATAAAGACGGTGTGGCAAACAACTGGGTGCCAGAAGAGATATCCATGCAGAAGGATGTCGAGCAATGGAAAAGCGATAAAGTGCTCTCTGAAAGTGAGAAGAGACTGATCATCTGGAATCTGGGCTTTTTTTCAACTGCTGAGTCTTTGACTGCCAATAATATTGTTTTAGCTGTCTATTCTCATGTGACGAATCCAGAATGTCGGCAATATCTTCTTAGGCAGGCATTTGAGGAAGCGATCCATACTGATACGTTCATCTATTGCTGTGATACTTTGGGCTTGGACCCTGATGAGATCTATACTATGTATACCCGCATCCCTTCTATCAAGAAGAAAGATGATTTTGTCGTTGAGTTGACTAAAACTGTCTTCGATCCGGCATTTGTGACTGAAGGGACTGAGAATATCAGGAAATTCGTGCATGATCTTGTCGGTTATTATGTCATCATGGAAGGCATCTATTTCTATGCTGGTTTTGCTATGATGTTGGCCCTTAAAAGACAGAATAAAATGGTCGGTATAGGGGAGCAGTTTGAATTCATCATGAGAGATGAAAGCCTGCATCTTGCTTTTGGCTGCGATCTGATCAATACCATCGTGAAAGAGAATCCAGAGGTATGGACTGAGGCGTTCAAGAAAGAGATTATTGAACTGATCATGAAGTCTGTTGAGCTGGAGAAGGATTATGCTCGGGATGCCTGCCCTGAAGGGTTGTTGGGCATCAACTCAGAGCAGTTCTGCGATTATGTTGAATATATCACCGATAGAAGACTAGAGAGGATAGGATTGCCGAAACAATTCGGCACTGAGAATCCTTTTCCTTGGATGAGCCAGAGCACCGACCTTACTAAAGAGAAGAATTTCTTTGAGACTCGCGTGACCGAGTATCAGCAAGGCGGTAATCTGGATTGGGATTAACCCAATCCAATACTTTCTTTCAGTAATTCGCATTCAATCTGTTCGAGCTCATTTGACGAGCTACAATCAAATTTCTCCATATCGACGCACAATTCTCCCAAGCAGATGATCTGTTCCATCTCATTCACCTCTATCTCTTTCTTTAGAGAGATGGTATTAAATAGGGTTGTTAGAGGGTTAAAACTGATGTTGTTGGGTTCAAAAAATGAGGATTTTCTTCTTATGATGCTTATAAATGCTAAACCTTTAAAAAAACAGATTATTTCTTAGGCAGTATGACCAAAAGAATAGCTGTAGTGGACAATGAAAAGCTGCGGGATATGGAGAAGAAGAAGCATATCCAGAGCTTGTGTCCGGTGAACAGGGCTGGCACGGAATGCATGTATTTCCAGGGCACTGACTTTTTTATAGATGAAGGTACGTGCATCGGCTGCGGAATCTGTGTGAAGCGGGCGCCTAATGCTATCTGGGTGATCAATCTTCCTGAAGCACTCGATAAACCTCCTGTGCATCGCTATGGCCAGAACAAATTTGCATTGTATAATCTCCCTATCCCTCTCTTTGGCCGCGTAACAGGTATTGTCGGCCGGAACGGTATCGGAAAAACCACTGCCCTTAAGATTTTAGCTGGCATGCTGCAGCCCAATTTAGGTAAAGAGGAAGCAAGCTATGATGATATGATCTCATTTTTCAAGGGTACAGAAGCACAGAAGTTCTTTGAGCGACTGAAGAACAAGGAGATAACAGTAAGTTACAAGCCGCAGCAAGTCGATTTGATCCCGAAACAAGCTTCTGGGAGTGTCAAAGAGCTACTTCAGAAGGTCGATGAGCAGGGAAAATTTGATGAGATTGTCAAGGAGCTTGAATTGGAACGTATTTTGGATAATGATGTCTCAAAAATCTCTGGTGGGGAGCTGCAGAGAGTTGCGATCGCTGCTACTGTGCTCAAAAAAGCGAATATCTACTTCTTCGACGAGCCGACAAGCTTTTTAGACATCAAGCAGCGAATAAAAGTGAGCAAGTTCATCAGAAAGCTCGCAGATGATAAGACTGCTGTCATGGTTGTTGAGCACGATCTGATCATTCTCGATTATATGACTGATGATGTGCATATCATGTACGGGAAAGAAGGTGTGTATGGCATCTGTTCCGGCATAAAAAGTACGCGCAACGGAATCAATGTCTATCTGGCAGGCTATCTAAAGGAAGAGAATATGCGTTTCCGCGATAAGCCGATAAAATTCACTGAACGGGCTGAAGAAAGAAAAGCAACAGGTGATCTACAAGTAGGCTGGCAAGGCATCACCAAGAAACTTGGGAAATTTGACCTAGAAGCAACTCAGGGAGAGATCCATAAAGATGATGTCATCGGCGTCTTAGGAGAGAATGGCATCGGAAAGACCAGTTTTGTGAGAATATTAGCTGGAGTGGATAAGTCTGATTCTGGGGAAGTAGATACTCATGTCACGGTCAGCTACAAGCCTCAGTATCTGGAAAGCGGTTCTGATGAACTTGTCTCTACTCTGCTTTCTGATGCGATTTCAAAATACTCTAATCAGATCATCAAACCTCTGAATATTGAACCTCTTTTTGAGAGGAAGATCAATGAGTTAAGCGGTGGGGAGCTGCAAAGAGTTGCGATTGCGCTCTGTCTTTCTAAAGATGCGCAGCTTTATGTCATGGATGAGCCCTCTGCCTACTTAGATGTTGAACAACGGCTCACTATCTCCAAAGTCATCAGGGATCTGATGGAAGATAAAGGAGCTTCATCGTTGGTTGTTGACCATGATCTCATATTCTTAGATAATCTGAGCGAGAAGCTGATGGTGTTTGATGGCGAGCCTGCACTAAGGGGAAAGGCTAAAGGGCCTTTCACGATGGAAGAAGGCATGACGATGTTTCTTACAGATCTTGATATCACCTTTAGAAGAGATGAAGAAAGTCTGCGTCCGAGAGTGAATAAAAGCGGCTCTGTCAAAGACAGAGAACAGAAAGATAAAGGGAAGTATTATTATCGGTAGCGGTCAATGTCGTGTTGTCGTGTTAACATTGCGTGGATGCTTTCATAGTCTTCTGCTGCTCTCGATCCCTCGGGAGTAGATGGATCAAGGAAATGTTCTAGCTCAAGATATCTATTATGGGCTTTGTCCACATCATCTGGCGTAGCGTTTCTGCCTTTTGTTACAAGATTGAGTGTTAGCGCAAGAACTTCTTCTACTATCTCGAAATGAGATCTTTCATCTCCTGGTGTTCTGGGAAAATCTGCCATCCCACTTGAGAACCAATTTCGATTTAAAAAGCTATGCTCTGACTTTCTCCTTTCCATAATCCTTAAATAGGCTGTTTTATCCCTTTGCGGCATGTGTGGGATAGTAGGTTATGTGGGTGAGAAAGAAGCAGCACCTCTGCTAGTCGAAGGGCTGAAGAAACTCGAATATCGAGGCTATGATTCTGCTGGCATGGCCACTATCAGCGAGAAGAAGGTTCTTATCGAAAAAGATGTGGGGAAGATCGAAGAGGTCGATAAGAAAGTCAATTTTAAAAGTATGAAAGGGAAGATTGGCTTGGCGCATTCACGCTGGGCCACGCATGGTGATGTTACGAAAGAGAATGCACACCCGCATACCAGCATGAAAGAGGATATCTCTATCGTGCATAACGGCATCATCGAGAATTTTGCTGACATCAAGAAGAAAGTAGGGAAAGAGGGCCATACTTTCAGCTCTGATACTGATACAGAAGCCATTGTCCATCTTATTGCAGCCCATCATGAAGGAAATCTGAAAGAAGCTGTGCTGAAAGCGCTCAATGAATTAGAGGGAGCGTATGCTTTAGGTATCATCTCTTCAAAGGAGCCTCATACGCTTATTGCGGCTCGCAATGAAAGTCCATTGATCATAGGGGTCGGTGAGGGAGAGAATTTCATCGCTTCAGATGTTCCTGCCATCCTCGAGCACACCAAAAAAATCATCTATCTCGATAATGGGGAAATCGGTGTGTTGACTAAGGATAATGTCGATATCTTTGATCTTGAAGGGAATAAAGTCGAGAAAAAGATCCATACGATCGAGTGGACCGTAGAGAAAGCAGAGAAAGGTGGTTTTGATCATTTCATGCTGAAAGAGATCTTTGAGCAGCCCAGTGTCATCTCGGAAACAGTCGAAGGGAGAATAAGCGAGGATAGCATCGACCTTAATGGAAAGACAGGCTTTACGTCTGAAGAGATGAAGAGAATCAAACGAATCATCATCGTTGCGTGCGGCACAAGTTGGCACGCTGGATTAGTCGGTGAGTTCATGATCGAGGAATTGGCTAAAATTCCTGTTGAGGTCGAATATGCCTCTGAATTTCGCTATAGGGATCCTATTGTCGAGAAAGGAACCCTTATCATCGCCATATCACAAAGCGGTGAGACTGCTGATACGTTAGCTGCGATCAGACATGCGAAGAAAAAAGGAGCAAAAATACTCTCTATCGTGAATGTCAAGGGAAGCTCTATTGCTCGTGAGTCAGATATTGTCTTGTATACGAAAGCAGGGCCGGAAATCGGTGTTGCTTCAACCAAGGCATTCACGACTCAACTGATTATGCTCTATTTAATGACTGTCGAGATCGGTCATGTGCTTGGTCATACCAATGATCAACAGGTCAAGAACAGAATCAGAGACTTGAGATTATTACCGTTACAGATCCAGAGCATGCTTGATGAGAGAAAGAATGTACATACACTTGCCAAAAAATTCATTGAGAAAGCACATGCGTTGTACTTAGGAAGGGGAATCAATTTTCCTATTGCCCTTGAGGGGGCTTTGAAGCTCAAGGAAGTGAGCTATGTGCATGCTGAAGGGTATCCTGCTGCAGAGATGAAGCACGGGCCTATCGCCCTTATTGACAAGAACATGCCTGTTGTAGTTATAGCCACAAAAGATGACCGTACTTATAAGAAAGTGTTGAGCAATATACAGGAAGTGAAAGCTCGTGGAGGAATAGTGATTGCTATTGCATCCAAAGGTGACAGGGACATCAAGAAATGTGTCGATTACATCCTGCCTGTGCCGCAAAATTCATATATCCTTACACCTTTACTGGCTGTTGTGCCTCTGCAATTGTTTGCTTATTATGTCGCTGTATTGCGGAAACATGATCCTGACAAGCCGAAGAATCTGGCTAAAAGTGTAACAGTAGAATGATACGAAAAGCTACTATCGCGGATAAAGAAGAGATCGCCCTTGTCCTTAAAGAAAGCTATAACATTGATTCTGTTGAAGAAGGAATAGGAGTTTTTGAGAATGAACTGAGCAAAGGCTACCATTATATTGTTTCGATTGAGGATGGAAAGATCGCTGGATTAGTTACGTGGTATGTACATGGATTAGCTAAACATGGTTTATGTGAACTTGATAGGATAGCTGTCTCTCCTGATTTTCAAGGAAAGGGTGTTGCAAAACAGCTTTTTGATGGTTTAGTTGCAGAAGCGAAGAAATGGTATGAAAGCAAAAAAGGAAAACTGAGAAAATTATATCTTTTAACCCATGATGATAATGAACGTGCGCATGCATTTTATGAGAAGATGGGCTTTAAGAATGAAACTAGCCTAAAAGATCATTATTACAAGGACAAACCTGAGAAAGTGTATAGTATCTTCTTCAGCTGATCCTTCTCACAAACGTCAAGAAACCAGAATGGCCTATCTGCTGGGACTTTGGCCGGACTTTTCTCTCTGAGAACTCCCATTGTCTCTCTAATATCTCTGTTGTCTCTAAATAGATGAATTCCTTATGGTGGTTGATCTCATTGACAAAATCAGTCACTTGAGGTGTTGTGGGAGAGTAGGAGACTAAAAATCCACCAATCTTAAGCGCTTTTTTCACTGGTTCGATGGCTGTCCAGGGATCCGGGATATCTAATGTTATGAGGTCAACGTTCTTCTCTGATATCTCTTTCACATCTTTGTTCTTTATCTTGAGGTTCTTTATTCCGAGATTCTCGATGTTCTTCTTTACGAGTTCATAGAAATCTTCTCTTATCTCATATGTTGTCACTTCTTTCACGAAGTTTGCAAGCATCAAAGCCAAAGCGCCAGAGCCCGCTCCTGCGTCGACGACTTTAGATTCTTTGCCTATGCCTGTCTTGACGAGAATTGAGCCGATGTCTTTCATCGGGATTATTTGAGCAGAACGTCTTATCTTCTGATAGAGATCGATGAACGAAGCATCTAGAATAGCTGCTTCCTTTCCTGTGTTTGAGGTTATGGTCCCTTTTTTCTTCAGGTCAGCTGCTTTGTAGAAGCCATATTGAGAATGAAAGTCTTTTGTTATGTCCTTGATACTGAATTTCTTTCCTTCTTTTGTATAGAGGACTTTTTTCATTGCTCCAGTGAGTATAGAACGTGTTTTAAATGTTTAGGTTTTAAACAAATATCTTTGAGATGCTCTGTAGAATACGGGAGAAAAGAGTATATTGCTCCTCATCAGCCTCTCCATGATCATGGCTATCATGGTCGTGTGAAAGATCTACTTTTCCATTGTAGACAACAAAATCATACTCTTTCTGCTCAGCCAGCCTGATTGTCTCCTGACCTGACATCATGGTGTCTTTTGTCAATCCAGAAAATGATTCTGAGCTGCCCATAAGCATCGATATCTGATAGGCTTTATCTCTCTGCCAGTGTGAATCGGCTGGGTCTTCATTATCGAGAGGGAAAGCCATCTCATAGATGTATCTTCCATTCTTTTTCTGAGCGGTCTGAAGCAGGTTGTTGCTTGTGTCAGAGACAAGCTTCCCATAGCCGTAGCAGCCATGAAGACCTTCTTTTGCGACAAATTCGTCAGAGTTCTTGTCTGATGATAGGTAATAGTCTGAAATGCCCTGTGTGGTCATGATCTTTACGTCACCAAAATCGCCCATCATGCCGTGGTGTGGAAAATCCTTGAGCATAAGGCCGATCCAGTCAGGAGACTCTGAGCTGACGGCAACATAGAGCATGCCACCGACAATCTTTGTATACAGCTTTACTTCTTTTTCTGCAGCGAAGTTATTCACCGGCTTTCCAGGACCTCCACAGCCATAAGAGATGATTTCTTCTTCTGTTGTTCCGAAATGGACATTCTTCTGTTTTGCATCATCCCACTCTCCGGAAGAGATCTTTCCATCTACTTTTGGCTTCTTGCCTTCAGGGATGATAAATTCAGTGTAGAAATAGGTCTGATCGTCGGGCATTATCTTATCCCAGTCAAAATCTCCCTCGGTTCGACCGCTGTAATCAGAAAGCACTCTTGACGGTCCGCCACCGCAGCCGATATCCAGCAGCTCTCCGGTCAATGCATCCACATGAAGATGGACATGATCGGTGACAAAATTTCCGACGCCGACGTGATAGGTCAAAGCGACATCCGGCACATGGGCTTCATACATGTAGACTGGCCTGCCATGTTCCAGGTCAAAGCTTTCGAAAGAGAACTTTTCCCACTCCGGATGGTTCTCATCCAGAAAATCCTCAATGATATCATCAGCTACTTCTTTCGAAATCTTTACCATCTCTTTATCGAGAAGGAGATTGCCTTCGTCATCATAATACAGATAGGTGTTATATGTCTCTTTATACTGGGCATCTGAAAATGTGCCTTGAGGGTTGTCAACGAAGAAAGCGTCCCTGCCTCCGCAAGCATATGCTAGTGGAAAGATAAGGATAATCACCATAAGCAACATCATCAGTTTCATGCCTGATCCTCAATAGAAATGTCATATTTCTCTGAGATGATCTTCTTCAATGTAGGGAGATGCTGCATGCCCACTTTTTCTGCTATCGCCGCGGCAAAGTACTCTGCCAGATAGGGGTTTCCGTGGCCCTCCAGGATCTCTCCTATGCATTCCCCGCATGGATGCACTCCATCCATAATATCGCTCAAACAATCGCATACTGCGCCTTCTCCATGGCCAGGGGTTTTCTCAATGCAATAAGTGCATGCATCGGTTAGGCAGCAGCGGTATTTGTGCATCGGTCTCTGCTCTTCCTGGATGACATTCTTCAATTCTATGAAATGATCCCTCTTATGATCCATATCCATGCCGATATGGGTATTGCTGAAGACCATCGTTGCTAAGATAATCACTACTATCACATTTGCTCCGATCCATATTGATTTCATCATATCACCTTGAATTCTGATCCGTCTGATAATGAATAGATCACATAGGGCCCTCTTTTTGTTCCGGGCATACCTGGAGTTCCGGCAGGCATATTTGGCAGGGCAATTCCACTGATATCGGGCTTGTCCTGGAGAAGCTCTTGAACAGCCTCTATAGGCACATGGCCTTCCACGACATAATCACCGATGATAGAGGTATGGCAACTTTCCATGTTTGAGGGAATGCCATATTTCTGCTTTATCGAGGACATGTCTGGGGTGTTGATTGTCTTTACCTTGAAGCCGTTCTTTTCGAGTTCGGTCGCATAACCGACACAACAGCCGCATGTGGGAGACTTGAAGACAGTCACTTCCTGCCCTTTTCCGATATCGTTCACTACATTGGTCTGATTTGGTGTGCAGGCAGCAATCACAAAGATGGCTGCTAATAGTAAGATGATTATTCTTTTCATTGTTTCACCTGTTCAAATGGCAATCCTGCGGATCTCCATGCGTTTGCTCCTCCAAGAAGATTGTAGACTTTCTTATAGCCCATCTCTTTGAGGGTCTGTGATGCTTCAGCACTCATGCTGCCGCTTCTGCAGTAGATGGCAATCGGAGTGTCTTTGCTCGGCAGCTTATCCTTGAACTGCTCTAAAGCGTCAAAAGGAATAAGTGCGTCAGTCCCTTTGATATGCTGCTGCTCTGGAATATGAGTGTCAAGGACAAACACTTCCTCTTGTGCTATCACTTGCGCAAAGTCTCCTGGATTGAGATTGATAGTGGCTGCCTCAACACTACAACCGATAAATAAAAGGGGGATGAGCCAAAAGATGCGAGGTAGGCCCATCCAAGAAAAGAATGTCATGTCAGCAGCCTCCGACCATGGTGGGTGCTTTTAGCGGCGCTTGAGCCTGAAAAGTCTTCTGAGGAGAGGCATAGGCAACACTGCCTTCACTTATCTTGTCTTTTAATGAGTTAATCTGTACTGCTTGGACAAGGGAAAAAGACAACAGAACAATGATGAT
>JAAOYF010000036.1 GCA_018221205.1 Candidatus Woesearchaeota archaeon
ACCGCAATAATACTGCACATCTTTCTCACTTCAATCCCATTTTCTGTTAATTTCTTCTCAAATTTTGCATTCTCAGCACCTGGATTGATATAAAGAAACTGCGGTTTTTTCTCGATGATCTCATCGACGATGCCCATGCTTTTCGCAGGAGGCAGATAGATGGACATGAAATCGACCTTTTCAGTGATATCTTTCACACTTTTGAAACAAGCCAATCCTTCTATTGTTTTTACCTTAGGATTCACCGGAAAGACAGTGAAGCCCTGCTCTTTGTACGCCCTAACAGCTTTGTTCCCGAATTTATCTCTGTCTTTGGAAGCTCCGATGATGGCGACAGTGTTCAATTTGCCTTGAGGGATCTGTTCTTCCTTATGCTCTTTTCCCGTTTTCATACTTCTTCCATAAGAGATTTCACATGCTTCACATTCTCATCAAAAGCTTTTTTCTCAGAATCAGTCAGTTTCAATTCAATGACTTGTTCAACACCATCCTTGCCCAATTTAGCAGGGACACCGATAAACACTCCTTTCGCTCCATACTCCCCGTCTAGATAGGCAGCACAAGGCAATATTTTCTTCTTGTCTTTGACAATGGCTTCCATCATCTCGCAGATTGAAGCAGCAGGCGCATAGTATGCAGACCCTGTCTTAAGATGATTGACGATCTCTATGCCGCCTTTTCTTGTCCTATCAACAATGTTGTCTAACTTTGCTTTTGATATGAATTGTTCAAGAGGAACACCGGCGATGTTTGAATAGCGAGTTAAAGGGATCATCTGGTCGCCATGCCCGCCTAAGACGAAAGTATGCACATTCTCCACACTTACCTTAGCTTCTTCAGCAATAAAGCTCGCAAATCGTGTAGAATCCAACACTCCAGCCATCCCCATTATTCTATTCTTGGCCCAGCCAACTTTAGATGCCACATACACCATCGCATCTAAAGGATTAGAGACAACGATCACGATAGCCTGAGGTGCAGCTTTCTTCACTTGCTCACTGACTGAAGAAACAATCTTCGTATTTGTTTTCAAAAGATCATCTCTGCTCATGCCTGGTTTTCTGGCAACACCAGCAGTAATAACAACGATATCAGAATCCTTGACATCATCATAAGAGTTAGTCCCTTTTACTGAGACACTCGCACCCAAAACAGGAGTGCTTTCAGAAATATCTAATCCTTTGCCTTGCGGAATGCCTTCGACAATATCAACAAGAACAACATCTCCCAGTCCTTTCGAAGCAGCTAAATAAGCAGTCGTGCTGCCGACCATTCCTGCTCCTATGATGCTAATCTTGTGTTTTCTCATAATGACCCCTCAAAGAAATAAAAGAATAACTTTACTTATAAGATTTATCTTTAAGCATCCACCATTTCCCTAAATACATCAAGGGAGTATCTGCCGCAGCCATCACGACCTTCAGTATCCACCACGGAATAAGCAACGTGACGACATAGACAGCACTGAATTGCGGAGAAGTATTGTAGGAAGCCAGGAAAGGCATGATACTGATGATAGAAGAAGGGATGTGCCATAAGGCGATGAACATGAACAGCACAGAATCGATGAGCTGGCTCACGAT
Source organism: Candidatus Woesearchaeota archaeon (assembly GCA_018221205.1). Lineage (GTDB taxonomy): Archaea > Nanobdellota > Nanobdellia > Woesearchaeales > WJIZ01 > JAAOYF01. Next base: position 1,584 of record JAAOYF010000036.1, read on the forward strand.
GGTAGAAAGATTGTTGCGAAGCCATAGGAATTTTCCTTGCGTGACTTTTTTCCAATAATGGAATGCCCACACATCATGCATCTGCGCAAAGAAGAAAGCAGTGACCGAAGCGATCAGGAACCGTAATGAGATGCCGAAGATCTTGGCGAATTCTCCATGAGTTATGTAACTTCGTGCAGCAGTAGGCAGATGTATCGAGATAAAGGTCATGAATATCACAAAGAGCATAGAGAGAAGGCCGATATACACCACTTGTTTTGCTTTTTTCTTGCCCATCACCTCTCCGATGATATCAGTCACCAAAAAAGTGATCGGAAAAGCCAGTATGCCGACAGAGAAGTCGATGATTCCAAGACGAGCTATCTTACCTCCGAGAAGATTAGCAGCGATCAATCCTGCTACGAATAATCCTGTCAGGATATTTGCCTTGAACAGCATCTGTTGCGTGATTTTTGCTTTTGCCAACCCCCTCTTGGACTAAGTGCTGTTTTATAAGGTTTTCTACAGCTTTGTCAAGAGGATTCTATTGTAGCCGTTGTACACAAGCAGCAATAATCCGGCCAAAGCAGAGAAAGCAGCAGGATACACCAGATTGATGAGAAAGTACAGCACAATAAGGCCCACAAGCTCTACTCCTAGGATGCCCAAGAGCTTGCCGGTATGTTTTCTGAGCTTGAGTTTCTTGTTTTTCACGATATTCAATTGCCAGACGTGAAGGGTGACATAGCCCATAAGGGTAAGCACCAATAAGAAGGCAGCTGCATAATATTTCTGATAGCCTAGACTGACGACGTTCACGATGAAGGCGCTCCCTAAGTAAAGCACGATGCTGAATGCTGCGATGAAGATCAGGGTGAAGGCGATATATTTCCGTAGATGCTTCACCTTTCCGAGGAGCACACCCCAGACCTGATATTTCATATACGTATAGAACCCGACGAGGATCAGGAAAAGCATCGCCAATGCAAAACCCTGCGGCAGGGCCAACTGCGCAAAATAAGTTCCTGCGAGATAGATGACAACAAAGAAGATCAGGTCATAACCAAGGCTTTTGAGCAGTTTCTTATACATGGCTAACACCTCTTGCTACCAATCGGATATAGATCATCGCTGATGGAATGATTATGATGCCGGTGATGATGAATAAAGGATAAGAGAGGCTGATCAATGATCCTATCAGGATATAGGCGATGATGAATCCGATCATCGCCACCAATAATGGCCATCCTTTCAGCACCAGAGAAAAGCTCTTCCTGATGGCTTTTTTCTCGATAGCATAGGACAGGAAAGCGAAGTAGAGGATGATGAACAAGAGGATATGTGCAATCCACCCTAGAGGAAAGGCATTTGGCTCGAATCTCTGATTCAGTTGATCGACATACGTGAAAAGAAAGCTTATCGCAACATAGACCAAGAACAATATCATCCAGAAGATATTCAGTTTGAAGAATCTCTTGATGGCCGAATAATCTTTCTTCTTCCCTAGCTGAAGGCAGTATGCCCAAAGATAGCCATGGATAGAAGAATACAGGATATAGGTGAAGATGACCGCGATGCTGATCAACAGCACCATACTCTTGAACTCCGGCATCGTCGTCAAGGTGAATTCGCTCAGTTCAGTGGCTGCAGTGATGAACCGGTCTCCGATCTGCAATAGATTATTGTAGATGCCGTCTCTCAACGGCAGGACAAAGAACCCGAACACGATGAAGAATCCAAGATCGACGATTGCAGGAAGAAACAACCCTTTTGCATTCTTCCTCATCTCTTGAAATGCGTCATAAAAGATCCCCATATGATTTTAGCTAAGCAAGAATTATTTAAATCTTCCCTACAAGATGTCTCAAGATGACCAGTTCTGTCTGGACCCTGTCCTTGGCATGTTCCAATGCCTCTGCTAATTTCTCATCTCTGAAGACATGTCGTACCCAGTTGGCAAAATCATTCCGTGCATCATTCACATGGTGCCAGAACACATCATCCCCGATCTCCTTCATCGCATATGCTAATCCCCTTATGTCTTTGAGGATCTTGCCGTCAGCAAGCACAAACACCTTATGCTGAGGGGCTTGTTTGAGAAAGTTATTGGGCTTTGGAGGGTTTACTGTCTTCTTTACTGCTTTTTTCTTAGGGGCGATCGCTTTTTTAGCAGCCTTTTTCTTTGCCATAATAGATTTAGCAGTCACCACCCTATTTAAAGTATTAGTCCCACTTTAAAGTGGTGTGGCAATTCTTTTATACATTCCTGCTTCTTTGTTCTCTATGGAGCTGAGGAAAGATTACTTTCTGGATAGATGGGTGATTATCGCCACAGAAAGAGGAAAGCGTCCTAAGCAGTTCCATTCCTCGACTGAACATGGCATGGGTGCCTGTTTCTTCTGTCCTGGAAACGAACACACCACCCCCCCAGAGATAGGTCGTGTTCCAGAAGGGAATTCCTGGAAATTACGATGGTTCCCTAACAAATTTCCAGCTGTCACCGGAGAAGGCAATCCTAAGATAGAGACCCATGATAAGTATTTTTCTTTCGGCCCTTCTTTCGGCTATCATGAAGTCATCGCTGAAACACCTGATCATACAAAGCAGTTGTGGGACCTTCCGAAAGGAGATATCCTCACCTTATTGAAGATCTATAAGCATAGGATAGAAGAGCTGCAGAAACAGCCGAATATCAATTACGTGGTTGTCTTCAAGAACCACGGCGGAGAGGCCGGCACGTCTCTGGTGCATTCTCACACGCAGATAGCTGCTCAATCGAAACTGCCGAATATTGTCAAGGAGAAATCAGCTCATTGCCGATCCCATTGTCCGTACTGCGATATCCTGAATATCGAGAAGAACTCAGAGAGAAGGTGCTTTGAGAATGAATCTTTTGTCGCCTTCACTCCTTATGCTTCCCGATTCGGTATGGAGATCTGGATCATGCCAAAGAGACATGCGACCAGCATAACTGATTTTACCGATGAAGAGCTCCAAGATTGGGCAGAGATCATGAAGCAGACTCTAGAGAAGCTCAAGGCTTTGAATGCTCCCTTCAATTATTATCTCCATTACACTCCAGAAGGAGAGAACCTTCATTTCCATATGGAGATAACTCCTCGGATGGCAAAGTGGGCAGGCTATGAGTTTGCAACCGAGATAATCATAAATTCGATCACACCAGAGAATGCTGCAGCGTTTTATAGAGGTGAATCAAAATAGAAGACTGCAAATTGTGCCAGGGTAATTTCCAGGATAGTCCAGATGATCTCTGCCATTGCGATCATCATGGCGGCTTTGTCCATCTAGGCTGCTGTATCAACGTCTGTTCGGCTGATAAGAAGCCTTGCGGCCATTGTAAGGCTGTGTATGAGAAGTTGTAAGCACTTTCGGCAGCGGACGGAAGACATGTTCTTTGTAGGCGACAAAAGTAGCATATCTCCGTATGGTCGAAGAGAACTCTTTCTTGATATCTTTGATCGTGGTGTGGAATTCTTTTGGTGTAGAGGCAATGACATAGACGAGAAGGTCCCAATTTCCCAAGGTCTTTACAGCCTTGATGATCTGAGGATGCTGCCTGACGAACATCCTGAATCTGCTCTGGTCTTTCTTATCGAACACTTTCATCCGCAACGCAAACGTATACCAGGTATAGCCTAACTTTAAAAAATCCAGTACAACAGTATATCGATAGATGATCCCCGAGTTGAACATCTTTTTCATTCTCAGCCCTATGGCATCTGCTGACAATTTGATTTTTTTGGCTATGGAGTAAGTGGATACTCTGCAATCGTCAGAAAGGACGTTCAAGATGGCATAATCCAGCTTATCCATCCGATAGTTGCCTGTTCGCTTCTTTTCAGTTATCTCCTGATGCTGGAAAGGCAATACTACACTTGGATATTTTGCCACGACCAATAGTTTATTCCTGTCCATGATTATTTTCGGGAATTGTGCCATGATGCTCAATCTGATATCATCGAACTCCTGCACACTTCTGGCAGCGATAGTCCATTCCAGGTCCCATTGATCAGAATATTCTCTCAGGTTTACGGTAGCTGGATGTTTTTTGAGGGCAGAGACCAATTCATCATGCCGCGGGCTGCTTTCATCCAATAATAAGAAGACATGGTATTTGCTCATGCCAAAAGGATGAAAGTCTATCTGCGGTGTGAATTTTACGATCACTCCCTTATCATATAATCGTTTTACCCTATAGCTGACACTATCTCTTGACAACCTGATCTTTTTTGCGATCTTGCTGAGCGGCATCCGCGAATTCTCTGCCAAGAGGCTGAGAATCTTCTTATCTTTCACGTCAACCTTTATCTGTTTCTTGTTCATTATAGCTTATCTGCTGACAATAATATATAAATTTTTCGGCAAATAAGTAATTTTAGCTAAGATATTTCTTATATGCAGAAATCAATCTCTTTTTAGGGAGGTAAAGAAAATGATAGCTGCACAACCACCAAAACCGTATTGGTTAGACAGGCACGATGTAGACTTTGTCTTTCGAGAGTATGACTCATTCAGGGTAGCCTTTAATGCAGAGGACAAGCTCGTAGAGAAGAAATACTATGAGAATGGAAGTGAAGTGTCCATGTACAAATCAAGGCCCCCACCACATATTGTCGAGAGGCATAAGTTCAAGAAATTAGGAGAAGGAAAGAATGTCAAAGTCTTCTTTGATCTGAAGCCAGGCTCACAAGGCTTTGCAGAGATACTGCATTACGAAGGAGGCAGATTCCACTATGTAGAGATACATCTGCCTTCAGACCACATCGTGATGCAATTGCTTTGATTTTTTTATCTTAGCAATAAATTCGAAACATTTCCGGATTGTAAGTAATCACCCATACTAATAATGCTGTTTTACCAAAAAATTAATATAGTACTATGCAATACTATGTATTACAATGGAAACAGTATCGCTTAGACTCGAAAAAGGCTTCATAGCAGCTATGGAGAAAGTCATGAAAGGGCATAGATATGCGACCAGAACCGAGTTCATAAGAGAAGCAGTAAGAGAGAAGATCAAAGATTTGGAGAAGCAGGAAGCGCTTTTCCGGCTGGAAAAAGCCTATGGTGCAGGAGCAAAGAAAGGACGAAAAATAACTGATGAGCAGATTCATAAAGCTGGCGAAGAAGCATTTGAAGAAATTGCAAAGAAATTAGGAGTAAAATTAGATTAAATCCTCCGGTTTCCTGTAGTGTGTGATATCCTTAAGCTGCTCAAAGTGCCAATCCCTTGACACTAGCTGAGCTTCATGATCTCGTGCCAATACAGCATGAAGCGCATCACGTAAAGGAACATTTCTTTGCCTCGCTGATTTTTTTGCTTCTCTGATTTGATTTCTAGTTGGATGAACTCTCTTAATGTGACCTGGTCTTGCTATGCTAAGGATAGCAGGTATCTCATTTTCTGAGAATGCAAGTTTCTTGAATTCAACAACTATTGTATCTGAATAAATGATAGTGCTATCATCCATTATTATTTTTTCCATAAGTTTTTTGGCAACCTCTCCATGATAGCCTCGTTTGTCATAGATATCTATCCAGATAGAAGTATCGAAATAATAGATTTCTGCCATACCTCAGAAAAAGAATACAGATTAAAATAACCTTAGCAAGAAATCCAGGAAGATTTCCGGATTAATTGATAGCTTTAACCTTCTTCTTCAGTCTCTTGAAGTCAAAGCTTCGTCCTTTGGCCAGCCAGATGCATAAAAGTGCTGGAATGATCAAGGCAGCTAAGAAACTGTATAAGAGATTGCCTGGTATGCTCGGATTGATCAGGCTTCCCAATAGGCTTGTCGCATAGTTTGGATCCGGGAAGAAGACAAATCCTCCTAGTAATCCTATGATGCTCGCTATCAATGCAGTATGCCCATCTAATTTAGCCTGGAAGAGTCCATAAAAGACCGGGAAGACTATAGCAACAGTGACTAAATCTGCTAAAAGGAAAAGGTATAAGACACTGAATCCTTGAGTCGCTATGGTGATGCCGATGATGGCTAAGATCAAGACAACAATCTTTCCAGCATTCAGCAGTTTCTCGCTTTTCCATCTCGGCTTCATCCGCGCAAAATCAACAGTGAATACACTGATCATCGCATTCAAAGCAGTGTCGATAGAGCTCATCACTAACGCGACAGCCAATATCATGCCTAATATCAACAGCCACTGAGGCATTGCCAATAGGATCCAGAACAGAGCAGCGCTCGGCTGCTGTGCTGCAGGGCTGCCTAAAGCCCATAAGCCAAAAAGTCCTGCGATGAAAACAACCGGCAGAACCAATAATCCTGCCCACCCATATGCTTTCTTCATCACACTCTTGTTTTTCGCTGCAAAAACTCTCTGCCACCAGCTTTGGTTGAACAGTTCAGCAGAGACAATGGCGATGATCAAGGTTATTCCTAATGCCCAGCCATTGCCGATATTGAATAATTCTGGCGCTCGTAAAGGCGCGCCCGTTAAGACATTTCCACCGACATACATCAATCCCACAGCTAAGATTGCGAATAACGGCAAGATGAACCAGGTCTGCACTTTATCAGTGAAGACAGAAGCTTTGAAGCCTCCTAACATCACGTAGAACAATACCCCTACTCCTATGATGACAGCTGAGACTCCTAATGGAATGTCGAAGACAACCTGCCCGGCTAAACTTATTCCTGTCAGTTCAGCAGTCATGCCCAATCCCATGAAGAGTATCGTGACGATTAACACGAAAAGATACATCCACTTGCCGAATCTATGCAGGACATATTCAGTCAACGTATGTCCTTTCGGCATTAACGCTCTTATCTTTACTCCTAACCACATGAATATCCATAAGCTTAATGCAGATGCCAATGCATAACCGCTCAAAGCGACTATTCCGCTCGTGAGTAATGTCTCTGCAGGTCCGAATAAGAGCCAGGCACCCATGCCTGAAGCAAAGATCGTCGCTATTGAAGCTCCCACTTTCAAAGAATTCTTTGAAGAGATGAATTGTTCCACACTCCATCTTTTTTGCCTCGCAAACCAGATGCCTAATCCAGCAAAGAAAACAACCGTGATGATATAGATTAATAGTCCATATTCCATTTTCAATCCCTCGCTTGTATGACTAATATCTTTCCTTTCTTTAAGCTTATTGAAGCATTTTTAGCATTCATCTCATTGCACGTGCCTGTCCAGCCCGCCTCTGCTTCTCTATTGGTGACGATCCACTTCAATCCTTTATACGCCAATCCTTCAATATCGCTTATCGCGATGATGCTGACAATATCACCTTTCTTTCCTTTTAGTTCTATAGAATCCTTGACCATATAAATGTTATTATGCTCATCTAAGATAGTAGCAGGATGCTCCAGTTCGTCTAATACCATGATATTGCCTAAAGTATGGTCTATTCTCCTGCCTATCGCTCCGATGATGATATATTCACTCACTTTATACTGCTTGCTGTAATGGATGCATTTCTGTAAATCAGTAGAATTCTGGTCAGAATCATGGAATAATCTGTCTTTGAATAATTCCTTTGCTTTTTTGCTGATGCTGTCCATATCCCCTATGACTTTATCCGGAGTTATGCCTAATCTGATGCAGTTGTCTGCTCCTCCATCTGCAGCTAAGATCTTGTCTGCTTTTATTTTCTTATAGAATTCTTTATCTTTGATCCTTCCGTTTGCGACAATCAGTATTCTCATAAGGCATCCAGTTATTCTTTTAAAGGAGCAATAAGGAAAAGGTGAATACAATATAGAGCAGCAATACCATCACGACCCACATGGTCCTGAACCACGGGCTCAGTATCTTGTCAGGGAATTTCTCAAGCATGAAGCCGATGAATCCTCCTATAAGATAGCCTAAGAAGAAGGTGATGATCGCACCTAGGATGATGGCCAAAAAAGGGCAGTAGCTTCCTGTGCATTTCCACAGTCCTGTAGAGACCACATAGATTATCCTGAAAGGGGCCTGGAAGAACATGGGTATGAATCTGATATCAGCTAAGATATCGATGATGACGTAGAACACGTATAACGTAGGGTATAAGAGCCTGCCTCTCAAAGCCCCATATTTGAAGTATTCCTTCTTCTCCATTCAGTTCCTTAAGATGTCCTGCTATATAAATATTAGCCAAAGACATAATAGAGGACAAAGAGCACTCCGATGGACGTATATATGAGGGTAGCCTTCATCTCTTGCTTGAATTGCTTGCTCCAGAACACATTTGCTATGATGAGCTTGATGATGGAATAGATGCCCAGTACACCATAGATCATGATACCATGTTCCCATCGC
>JAAOYF010000037.1 GCA_018221205.1 Candidatus Woesearchaeota archaeon
TAGACCACCTGTTTGTTTTTTGTAAATAGATAGAATTAATTGGAGAAATATCTTTGAATGATTTACGCATCTTTTTCCATCCCCCTTTGCTTCCCCAAAAGGAATAACACTTTTAAGGATTAGCTACAATTAACGCATTATAATTTATAAGCATTTATATTCTGCAGTGTTTAAGCTTTTAAATGTTCTTTAACTAGGTCCTTTTAAATAAAAAGTTTAATTTGAAGCGTAAAAGACTATTTTTATGGGCAGAAAGGCTTAAATATCTTCTTTGCTTCGGCCTTCTTATGCCAACAATCGAATTATCTTTGGAGATATCTATTGAGCAGAACGCTTCTCTGTACTTTGATAAGTCCAAGAAACTTAAGAAAAAGATTGAAGGGGCTAAAGTAGCTTCAGAAGAGCATAGGAAAAAATTGACGATCCTGGAAAAAAAGAAAGAGATTGAAAAAGAACAGTTTGAACAAACAAAAGTCTTAACTAAAAAGGACTGGTATGAAAAATTCAGGTGGTTCTTCTCTTCAGAAGGGTTCCTGGTCATCGGCGGCAGAGATGCGACAACAAATGAGATCGTCATCAAGAAGCATACTGACAAGACCGATGTTGTCTTCCATACTGATTTAGCGGGAAGTCCGTTCTTTATCATAAAGTCAGAAGGTAAAAAAATAGGGAAAAAGACTCTGCAAGAGGTTGCAGATGCTACAGTCACTTTTTCCCGGGTGTTCAAACTGGGCCAATCGAGCTCTCCTGTCTTCCATGTCAGCCCGGATCAAGTATCTAAAGAAGCACAAAGCGGAGAATATCTCACTAAAGGAGCTTTCATGATCAGGGGCAAGACCAATTATATCGATAATAAGATCAATCTGGCAGTGGGCAAGAAAGATGGCAAGCTGATGGCAGCACCTTTAGAGGCTATCAAGAAGCATTGTACAGACTATATTATATTAGTGCAAGGAGAGAAGAAGAGTTCTGAGATCGCAAAAAAGATCAAAGCTAAATTAGGCGGAAATTTAGATGATATCATCAGGATACTGCCTGCAGGCGGGATCGATATAAAGAAATAGCTTGCAGATCTGATGGGAAATCCGTATTGCTAATGCTTATATCCAAAGACCTTATCATATCTCTTATGGTCAACGATATCCATTACAAATGTGATAATCTCAACCCGGTTGCCAGTGATTGTATAGATCAGTCTCCATCTGTTTGCCAATTCTATTCTCCATGCATTATCGGTATCGTAGTTCAGGCTGTATTTTCCCGGAATTCTCCTCTTTGGGATTTGATCTCCTGCAAAGGGATTTTTCTTGAGTAAATCTCTGACACGATTGATGGATCTTAACAGGGTTTGATGGACAGAACTCTGAATGCCTTTCTTTTTTTCATCACCGACTATTTTGTTCAGTTCTTCATAGGCATCATTTGCTTCTTCTGATAATACGACCCTCACATCCTTTCCTTTAAACATTCAGATTTCCTTTCCTTTCTCAATTGCTTTCTTTAGTCTTGGACTTGGGTTGTAAATCCATAGAATTCCTTTATGGCTATCCAGAATCATCCCTCGTTCTTCTAAATATCCTAGAATTAGGTTAAGTGTCTGATGCATAATCTTCATGGGCATTCTTCTTTTGAGCTCTTCTCTCGTTATCAGGGTATCTGCTTTTTTTAGTGTCGTCTCTATCATGAGTACAGTCTTTAAATTTGGATAGTGAATTATTTGTGGCATTCTATATGAACTTATATATAGATATATATAATTACATATAAAACTTTTGTTTTTTGCGTGATTCATTGGATTAGCTTCAAAACAGTGTCTTCTTTATACCTAATGACCTTTTAAGGAAGCAAGCTCCTTCATCTTTCTTTCTCTCATTTTTCCGGAAACCTTTCGCTGTTGATAGTTGGATATGTTTCTTGTTGAGTGTGAGATTGGATCTAAGAATGATGCTTCCTTTGACGTAAAGCATATATAAACTCCTGAATTCTTTTTTCTTATGAAGTATACAGATGGAAAGAAAAGTTATCCTTCCTATAGGGTATATGCACGGGTACATACCAATAAGTGGTACCACCCTGAGCATTTGGGGCTTTGCCAAAGACTCATCTCTCCATTTATGAGGATGATCCCAAGAGAACGCCTAAATATGCATTATCTCGATAAGGCACATGAAGTCTTAGAACTGAGCGATGATAGCGACCTTGTCAGCATTACGCTAGAATATACTCATCCAAAATACCGGCCTAAATGATTCTTTTTAGTTATGCCAGGTAGAATTAGGGATTACAGGCATTTAAATATTTTCTTTTAGGGATTACATCCACTGCTCATCACTCTCTTGATCTCTTCAACCATATCAGAAGCTAGATAAGTAAACCCTGAGCCTTTTCAAAAGCCTCGGGAAAGAGTACGACATCCTTACTTCGTTCGGAGTCGCACAGACTTAATCTCTGTAACCATATCAGAAGCCAAATAACTGTACCCCTTATGCTTTTTCAAAAGAATATCTCCTATCAACCCATTATAATAGGCTGCTAACTTTGCTGCCTGTATATTATCCTTGGTCTGTGCATAGAAACCTGCAGCTAATCCTGCCAACACATCACCTGTTCCTGCTTTGGTCATTCCTGCATTGCCTGTCTTATTATAATAGGTCTTATTTCGGGTTATGATCTCATCGATCTTTCCTTTTTTCACAATCACATTTTTTCTTATTGCTTTTTTCAGATCCATTCGGGTGTTTTTCAGCAGGATTTCCATCTCTTTCTTGTGGGGAGTGAGAATTGAGTTGTTGACATCTGTTAATGAAATGACCTTTAATGCATCTGCATCGATGACTAAAGGCTTTTTTGAATTCTTAACGAATTTTTTCACAAAAGAAGCTGCTTTTAATGAAATCCCATTGCCGATGAGGACAGTATTATATCGTTTTTCCATCTTCAATAATTCTTTTGCATGGGAAACTGAGAAATAATTTCCTTTCAGCTTTTTTACAACTAAATCAGGGGATAATGCATTGACTGCCCAGCCTACTTTTTCTGGAGCAGCGATAGTGACCCAATCTACACCAGAACGTAATGCTGCCAATCCAGCTAATGCAACTGCACCGATATATTCTTTTGAGCCGCCGATAATAAGAACTCTTCCACTATCACCTTTTTTAGAAGAAGATTTTCTCTTCGGCAGAACTAATTTTGAGAGGAATTTCATTTCGGTATTCCTATATCAACAACAATTGTCTTGTCCTTATACTTTTTCAGGCCTTTCTTCAATTCATGGAAGGTGATGATCATGTCCGCGTCAATGATTTTATCGACGACCTCTCCGGTATCTGCATTCAAACCAGTGGGAACATCGATGCTCGCGACAAACTTTTTCTTTGCGTTGATCTGATCGACCACTGCTCCCAGCGGATATTTCAATTCACCGCCATAGCTCATGCCCAAAATAGCGTCGATGATGATATCATAATCGTCAAAATTTACAAAATCAAGCGAAGTGAACTGTATGAGCTCATTGTTCTGGATCTTTTCAAAATTATGCTTTGCCTCTTCTTTGAATCTTGATTCATCACCCAAAAAAAGAACCTCTACTTCTGCTTTGTCAGCGAGATGACGCGCCACAACAAAACCATCTCCGCCGTTGTTGCCATGGTAGCAGACAATAAGAATACGTTTCCCTTTTGCTTTCTTTTCAAGAGCTTTCGCAATCTCCCTTCCGGCATTCTCCATCAATGTTATTTTTGATATTCCTTTCCCTACAGCCTTGTCTTCTAATGCTCGCATGTCTTCAACTGATATCATTATGCCTCAAATGCGTTGTTTGTTTATAAACATTCTTATGCAAGAGAGATTTTCTCCATCTTTTCTCGTGCATCTTCATAATTCCTGAAACGTTTTGTCAACGCATCCACTTCTTTTTCTGCCATGAATCCAGAATCAGAAAGAAATTCAAAAAAATCTTTTTTTTCAGCATGTTCAATCCTTTTCTGCAACTTGTCATACGGATAATTCAATGCCGGCCTTATCACTTTCTTCTTCATCATCTCCAAAATGATCTTATTTGACCACTCTGTTATGTGATCGTGCTGCACAGAGGCTAAAAAGGTATCGCCGAAGATTTCATAGAGCTGCTTGATCAACACTTCTTTATTCTTAAAGTCTAAGGTAGGAAGAATATCTTTGATCCTTCTGCATTTTCCGAACAACGAACCATGCTCTGAGCCGATGTTCAGGAAAGGAGAGCGGTTGAAAGGGAATAGATTACAGACGAACGCACGTTCTTTTCCATAGATGGAGCATTTTCCCTCTTTTTTGAGGAATGGGCATGATCTTGCATTCATCTGATAGGTGACGATGATCAATGAATTCGATCCAAGATCGAAAATTGCCCTTGAGGGGATGATCTTAGGATCGATACCGAGCTCTTTCGCATATGCCAAAAAACGTTTCGCTTCAAAATCCCATAATGGAAAGGTCATGTCCTCGACCTTTGTCAATTGGATCAATGGCAGTTTACCATAACCGAACTCTTCGATGAATCTTTTCTCTTCTTCAGAAACAAAGCCCTGTATCAAAGAGCAGCATGTTCCGCAGGCAGCACATTCAAACTTCATAGAAAAAGAAAAATAAAAAGAATATATTAATCTATTTCTTTTGCATCTCGACCTGGCATGTTTTACAGGTTCCCATGGCCAGCCCTGTTATTCCCATGAACAGGAATACGATTGTCCACCACTGAAGGCCCCAGAAATTCCAATGGCCTAAGTCTACTATCACATAGATGATACCCACAACCAATAGGAGGATTGAGCCCATCTTACTACATTTTGCGCATCCGAAACACATTATAAACTACCTCATCTCTTGTTTTATGTTTTCGATATTTAAAGTTTTGGGAAACCTTTTTGGAAACTTATTGTTTTCCCGCAAGCTTTATAAAGGCCTTCTTTAGTGATGGAAGTGATGGGGTCGCAGCATAAACAACAGCGCATAGGCATCTTTGTCGACGTACAGAACATGTATTATTCTGCAAAGCATCTCTATAATACGAAAGTCAACTTTGTTGAGATTCTGAAGATGGGTGTTGCTGGCAGACAATTAGTGAGGGCTATTGCCTACGTCATCAAGGCTGATTCGAATGAAGAGAGCAGCTTCTTCGGCGCATTAGATAAGATCGGCTTTGAGGTCAAGAGCAAAGATCTGCAAGTGTTCTATGGCGGCCATAAGAAAGGAGATTGGGATGTCGGCATTGCGATGGACATCATGAAATTAGCCTCTAAACTTGATGTCGTTGTTTTAGTCAGTGGAGACGGTGATTTTAAGGAATTATTGGAGCATGCTTCTGCATTAGGATGCAGAACTGAAGTCATTGCCTTCGGCAAGAGCGCATCCAGTAAATTGAAAGAGCAGGCAGATCTGTTCACTGATCTTGATAAGAACAAAAAGGTACTCAGGCGGAAAACATGAGCGAGATGAATTTTTGCCCCCATTGCGAAGCTGCTACACATAAATTACTTCATTGCAAGGAAGATATCTTCTTCTGCAAAGCATGCAGCCGTTTTTTCAGATTCGAATCCTTAGATCAAAAGTGTCCACGATGTACGGGCAGTCTGCGGAAAAGCGACTTTGACAGCCCTTCTAAGGGAGCAGTCTTCCTCTGCACCAAATGCAAAAAGACTTGTACTACTCAAGATCTGTTTGAAGAGGAAAATTAATTACTTTTTGGTAGTAACAGATGGAAAGATTTATAAAGGGGTAATTTTTCTGTTTTTCTATGATAGAATATATGGAATATACGTATATGTTAGATAATGCCCGCTTAGCTTTTGCAGGATTGCATGTGAATTCTGACAGGACTGCGAGGCTTGGCTATGCAGAAAATGAACGGAGATCATTGCAGGCGAGGCTAGAACCTAGAGGAGAGCTTGCTAATACGACTGATCATGATACTCTTGAGGATCTTGCATATCTGCAAGTCATGTCAGAGATGGTCGCTAAACTTAATTCTGGCATACCTGAAGAAGAGCTTTATGATAACTATGAGAGAATTTATGAGGAATTGACTGAATCGTGCGAGATTCCTTTTGCCGCACGATTACTTGATTTTAATTATAGAATTAGAGTAGGGTATATTGATATGTGGAAAGACAATTTTGATGGGCATGTCAGCGATCATATGATTAACGAGCAATTTGTGCTTTCTCCTGATGATAGGGAATTTCTTGAGGTTTATGCACGGTTGGTGAAGGAATCCCTAGGGGTGCTGCATAATCTGGATGTTGTGCATGAAAATGCAAAAGAAAGGAGTATTGAGATCCCTTCCTTTGGCAAAGATTTTAATACAGAAGAGAAGCGATTAATGGATATGGATCATTTAGTAGGTGTGATGTTAAAAGATGGCATATCATAGGCATGATATAGAGGAGGAACATTCTGGCTACCATAGCCATGGCGATGAAGGCCCGGGGCAGCCACAATATGGGAGCAATGAGCAGCAGAATGATGCTTCTTCCCCTGAGTACAATAAGCAGGTCGCGGAAGAAGAGGAAAAGGAATCGACTGAATTCGAGAAGCAGCTTGAAGATGAGCAGAAACCGAAATATAAAAAAGGGGAAGAGGAAGATGTTGTCAAGAAAGCTGCAGATGATGTGCATCAGCAAGTGCATGAGCAAGAGAAGCAAGAGCAGAGAAAGAAATCAAAAGGCAATATCGATGATGCAATCGAAAAAGCTATAAAAGAGGAGAAGGAAGTCATCCATATAGGTGAATAATGGGATACAAAAACACATCAAGCCTGGCATTTGAAGCAGAGATGCAAGTCTCAGGAGAGTATTCTATCTTTTCTCATGGAGATCTGGGAGCGTTCCATAAATCAATCATGAATGCTGATCTGCCTGACTATACAAGGATGTTCTATCATCTTTCTCCAGAGGAACAGTTCGCTGAATTCAAATATGATAAGGTTTCGGTCGATTATGACAAAGGCCTGAAAGATATACAGGAAGGGATGAGAGGGCCTCCTTTAGAGGTCTATGTGCCTGCACCTATCCTCATGCCAGACGGAGCAGGAAAGCCCATCCCTGTCGAGATTTTGCCGAAAAAGACGATTGTCGATGAGATATTGAAGGCGCAAGCCGAACTTTTTGGGAAAAGCCGAGAGATTGTCTTTTCTGAAGAGCAGATCACTATCCTGAAGCACATCAGAAAAAGAGTGTTGAAACTATCTTCTAAAGAATAGAAAGTAATATAAATCTTACTCTCTCGCATTTTTCAGATGTCCAGGCGGAATTACTTTTTCATTCTTTTACTCTTAGTGTCAGCTATCACTGTTTCTGCAGTCTCAGATGTAGAGATTGTCAAACTGGATGATCAGGATAGTGAGATTTGGTCTAGAACCTATGGAGGAAGCAGTGATGATTACCCTTTCTCTGTCCAAGAGGTAAAAGACGGCTATGTTGTTGTGGGCTATTCTGAGTCTTTTTCAGCCATGGGAGATATCTGGCTGCTTAAATTGGATCCTGCTGGACTATTGGAGTGGGACATGGTGTATGGGGGTGAGGATGTTGATTTCGCTTACTCGATTGAGCAGACCTCAGACCAGGGATTCATCATCGGCGCAACAACGACTTCTTCAGGAGCAGGCAAGAATGATTATTATCTCATCAAGACCGACAGTAATGGAGTCATTGAATGGGAAAAGACATTCGGTGGAGCAGAAGACGACACTGCTTTTTCAGCGCAGGAGACTGCGGAAGGAGATTTCATCATCGTGGGCTATACTGAATCCTTCGGAGAGGATTTCTGGATTGTCCAGACAGATCCACAAGGAAATTTCAGATCAGAGACTTTTGGCGGCGATGCTGAGACTGTTTCTGTTACCGAAACTGTCGATGGCGGCTTTGTCATTGCCGGCTATTCAGGAGACTATGGACAGGGTGTGAGAGATTTCTGGATCATCAATATCCAAGGAGTGTTCACGACGAGTATAGGGCCTGCCATCGAGAATGCACATAGCCTTCAAGCTACTGCTGATGGGGGTCAGATAGAAGCAAAGAGCACGTTAGCAGTAGGCGATCAGTTCACTATCATCAAATTGAAGAGCGGCTGCCAGCCCAATTGGCAGCTTACAGGAAGCTGGTCTGCATGCACTAATAATGTCCAATATCAGAATTATTATGATAAGAACAACTGTGCGGGCAGCACCGCACCTCTGCCTTTGTCGCAATCCTGCGGCACCAGTTCTGGTGGCAGCAGCAGCGGGGGAGGTGGAGGAGGAGGCAGCATTCCTTCATTCTTTATCGAGGAAGAAGAAATTGAGGGGCAAACACCTGTTGAACCTTTTGAGGAATTCGCTGCAGAAGAGACTGAAGAGATCCTGCCAGAGCCTGGAATTCGGGAAGACAGCGGCAGAGCACCACCCATTACCGGTCTGGCCATCTCTGGTGAGCCTGGAACTGGAGGAGGGGGTACGATAGTGAGCTTTCTTTTGAGTGTTGTTCTTCTTGGGCAGTTCTTCGGATACATAATCTTTAATAAATTCGCATGATATCATGTTCTTATGAAGCAGATCATCATCATATTATTGCTCTTGCCGCTGCCGTTCTTTCTCGGTTCTTTATATATCTTCAATGATTCTTTCTGGGAGCATTCATTTGACAGATATGCTGTGCAGGACGAGTTTGATGCTGATATCAAAGATGCGCATGATACTATCATCCTCTATCTTCTCGATAAGAAGGACTCTTTGCCTGATTCCCTCTCTTATAACCAAAAAGAGATTGTCCATATGGATGATGTGAAGGTTGTGTTTCAAGGCTTTCTTCTTGTTCTGAAAATCATCATCATTCTATTGGGGTTGTTCTTCATTTTTAATCAATCTTATAAGAATTATTCGGGTGCATTTTATCATGCTGGACTTATCTCTATAATCATCTTCGTCATCCTTGCTTTGCTCTTTGTGTTCTCATTCGCATTCTCTTTCAGTTCTTTCCATACTCTCTTCTTTGCAGCAGGAAGCTGGGTCTTCTCTCCTGGAGATACTCTTGTTACCCTCTACCCCTCTGGATTATTCGCTGATCTGTTCAGAGATGTCATGTTATTGACAGCATTTTATTCTTTGCTTTTCATGATTCCAAAAATTTATAAACAACATAGAGGTCAATAAAACGCATGGCAAGAAAACTCTTAATAGCAGCCAATTGGAAGATACATAACTGGTTACGCTCGGTTAACATGTCAGAAACGTGCTACGTTTCTGATCATGATCAGGAATCTTCGATTCCTGACACGCAATGGGGGTTTCGCTTCGCTCAAGCCCCCTGAAAAATGGCAAGAAAACTACTCATAGCAGCAAACTGGAAGATGCATAAGACCATTCCGGAAGCTGTTGATTTTGCGAAGAAGATCAAAGAGCTTAAGGCAGAGAGAGATATTCTTGTCTGTGCTCCTTTCACGTTGTTGCCGGCAGTTGCTCAGGAGCTGCAAGGCAGTTCTGTCGGATTCGGCGGCCAAAACATGCATTTCGAGGAAAAAGGAGCCTTTACTGGAGAGATATCTCCATTGATGCTGAATGAATTGAAATGCACTCACGTCATTATCGGCCATTCTGAAAGACGGCATGTCTTCGGAGAGGACAATGCACTGATCAATAAGAAGATCAAGTCTGCTTTAGCGCATAACCTTATCCCTGTCTTCTGTGTCGGTGAGAAACTTGAGGAGAGGGAAGCCGGAAAGACCCAAGATGTTGTCAAAGAACAGATTGATAAGGGATTGGAAGGGGTCGAGAATGTCGATAGTGTTGTTATTGCCTATGAGCCTGTATGGGCTATCGGCACTGGAAAAACAGCCACTCCAGACCAGGCCCAGGAAGTCCATGCTTTTATCAGGGAATTCATGACAGAGCTTTATTCTGACGATGCCGCTAATGAGCTAAGGATCCTTTATGGAGGAAGTGTCAAGCCAGCCAATGTCAAAGAATTGATGAGTGAAAAGGATATTGACGGTGCTTTGGTCGGAGGAGCATCATTAGAATTCGATAGTTTTTCTCAGTTGGTCAATCCACAGTGATGTATATCTTATGTGTTCTATCGTATTGATTTGGATCGGGCTGTCTATAGACCTTTAAGTCGTAGACATACGTACCGGACCTTGTTCCAGGCACCAATTCAAAACCAAAGCCGAATGTCTTCTCATCATTCTGTCTTATCATCTCTTCTCTTTTCCAGGGCATGACTTCAATGTTGTTCTCATAGAGGAGCTCTGTCGGTCCGATCTTCTGCAGGTTATCAGGGGTGATGTAGATCCCTTTGTCTAATTTCACAAGAAAATTTCCATCGCCTTCCATATTCAGCACCTTCACCCCAACAATCTCGAATTTCTTCGGTTCCAGAATTACTCTGTCGTTGATGATGCATACCTTCTCATCGCTGCTGCAGCTCAATTCGGCGATCCTTTGGTCGATATCATCTAATGTAAGATCTCTCAGCTCTTGAGCGCTGCCCAATATATTGTAGATGAAGATGATGCCGAAAGAAAGGATGACTAAAGAGATGATGATAGTCACAATAAAATTAAGAGAAAGTTCTATGGCTGCCTTTTTCATCCTAGAATTTCGTATTCCTTGATGATGATCATGAGGAACAGTATCAGGACAATAGAACCTACGACAATCCATGTCAGGCCGCCAGGGAAATCCCCTGAAAAGACCGTGTAGAGGCCATACACCATGATACCAAAACCGAGCCAGAGAAACTTGTCTAGCACAAGCTTCAAGATCTCGAATTCCTCTGCATGCGTCAGTCTTCTTTTCATTTTTACCATTTTAGATGAACTTCACAAAAAATGTCTTTGATGTATACTCTTCGTCATCCAATGCTGAGTTGATGTCATCACCTTTATCCATGATCTTTATCTTGAACAGCTTTGTTCCAGTAGCAGTCCTATCTGCCTTCAATGTTATGCCGAAGACATTAGACTCGCCAGGTGCTAAGATCTGTGTTGTGGTATCCCAGAAAAATGCATAACCGGTTTCGGATGTACTCAATGAAGAGTCAGAAGGCCTATTGTCTTCTACATCATTCACAATCTCCTTCATCTCAATCTTAAAATTCAGTACATCTGCATCCGTGTTCTTCACACCTATAGCGATGATCTCTTCATCTCCACCTTCAATATCTATACGTTGGGAAGGAAAGGAAAGCTTCTTGTCTCCTCTTCTTAAGTCATCAAGGATCTGCTCTCGCATCTGGTCCTGGACAGAGCCTGTTGTGTCTGTTATGTCGCTGAACATGTTCCTGACAAAGCCCAGACCAAGACCCAATAAGGTCATAGCAAGAATAACAATGACAATAGCGTTAATAGAAAGCTCTAAAGCTGCCTTTTTATTCATCATCTACACCTCTTTTTATCCTTATCTGAGCAAATTGGTTTATAAACTTTTCTACAATCTATTTAAAGAGAGGGCTACTTTCAATCAGGATGACAAGTGAAGTCAATACCCGGAACGGTCTTCATTTTCTCGTTCAAGACCATCTTTCTACAAGTGCGTCTGGTGCCCATCATTTTCGATTGATGGATCCAGATGGACATCATTATTTCGGAAAATTCCAGCCCGGTACTACTTTAGGTAAACTACGGTACCAGAATGAAACGATGGCTTTCACGCATGTACAAGATGATGAACTAGAGGGAATTGTGGACTATGTTGATAGAGATGATGCTACTCATGGAGTAATCTTAGAATTAGTTGAAGGGACAGATCTTTATGCAGCCATTGAGAAGCTGCTTGCTCTTCCTGTTGAGGAGAAAATAGCACTCTTATCAACAGTTGCTCACCATCTTGAAGGGTTGCATTCTGGAAATATAGCACACGGGGATATCTCGCTGCGAAATGTTATGCTAAAGAAAAGCTATGAGAATGAACTTCATCAAGGAACACACAGAAGAATAACTTCTAAAGATGTCTTGCTTGTTGACCTTGCCCTAGCGAGCGTAAATAGTATTTCACCTTATTGGTTTTTTATCGAGCAGAACCATGGATTATCTGGATCATGGATTTATATGCCTCCAGAAATGCTCCATTCTAAAATGTCTTCTCCTGCTGGAGATATGTATTCCTTTGGCGTTCTTGCCTATATCTTGCTTTATGGCAAAGAACCATTCCCTATGGAATATGGTATCGATCATGTTGCTTATTTGGTGAAGAAATCTTATCATCTGCCTTCTCCGCCTCCTCTTGATTTTAATGGAGTAGAAGAACTTGTTTTTCACCTGCTCAACCCAGAATCGCGACACCGGCCATCAGCTAGGGAAACGAAAGAGAAATTGTACGAGGCCTTATAGTTTAGATTTCTTTGCTTTGTCAGAGATAATTGCTGAGTTTCCAGAAGGATCTTCTAATATAATCTTTGTAGGGTCTTTTCCCCAAAGAATCCGCATTATCTTCTTCAACTGGTTCTTGGCTTTCTTCTTGATGGCATCATCTTCTTCATTGTCTCTTGCAAACTCGATGGCCTTTCTTGCCCTTTCTAATACGCCTTCAATGTTTGTTATGAAGCCATTACCTACTTCACCGCCTTGCATGGTTATCAGATGAGGGATCTTCAGGGTGGCTTCTGCACTCTTCACTACCCGTATCTTCATATCTTCATCGCCTTTGATGTCGATGGTGAATTTTACAGGGTCGTGCCTTTCTTTCGCCTCAATATCTGCTTTATGATAGTGGCAGTTCGAGCAGTTCATCGAGAGCAGAAAGCAGGCTCCGAAGAAAGGGATATCATGTTCGTCTTCCATCAGCGTAAGAGTCTTCTTTCCACAGACCGAGCATGGCTGACCGTGAACAACGTTAGGAGCTTTCATAAAATCAAAAATGGAAGAAGGAGTTTAAATAGTTTATTGTCAATCCTGGAATTCAGTCACTTCAGAAACGTCTTCTTTTTTCTGCTCAGCTGCCTTGCCGCGATGGATATGGGCAAAGGCAGGAGTGGCTGCGATCCAATCATCTCCAAAGCCGGCTATGTCGCCGTCGATTGCGTCACAGGTCTTCTTGAGCTTGTTGATAGCCCGTTTCAATTCAACTAAATCCTTGTCTTTCAAGGTCTTGATATTGATCAATGCAATAGTATGGCCTTCTCTCAATGCATCGAGGATCGGTTTGATGTTCTCGAAATCATCCAAAATGAAAGGTCTCACCAGAAACTTTGCTGATTTTTCGCTAGAGTCGGCATCTAACTGTACGTAGCCGTCATCGTGCGCTCCTTTCATAATCTCAGAACTCATATCATCACCAAACATCTTTTCCTTCATCTTTGAAAAAAAACCCATTTTAATCCTCCTAGTACTACTATACACTCGGTATAAGAAAATACAATAGTACCACTATTTAAAGTTTGTGTTCTAGGCGGAGATTCCATAACTTTTATAAAGGGCCTATTAATCCAAGAAAGTGATGAAAAGGATAGGCAGATCACGAAGAAAGACACGTTCAACATACAGCAAGCACTTCAGAACGAAAGGGAAAATCTCTCTCACGAAGTACTTCCAGACTCTCAAGGAAGGGGATAAAGTACTGCTGCAAGTGGAACCTTCTATCCATAGCGGATTGTATGATCCCAAGTATATCGGTAAATCCGGTACGATCAAGCGAAGGAACGGCAGATGCTATGAAGTGACGATCATGGACAGAAAGAAGGAAAAGCTTCTGATTGTCCATCCAGTCCATCTTAGGAGGCAATAAAATGTCAGCTCCCAAAATCATAAAGGAACACCCTATCAGCATGTCTGAACTCAAGACCGAGATTGATAAGATAAAGAAACGAGATAAGGAACTTGGCTTCAGAACAAACAGGACTGAAGAATACATCCACCAATTCATCAAAGAAGACACTTCAAAACTTGTGGAATCCCTCAAGAAGCTGAACATCAGCAGGCTGAAGGATGAGCAGGTCATCAAAATAGTTGATTTATTGCCCAGGTCTGTCGAGGACCTGAAAGTTGTCCTTCATGGATATACTGTCACGGTCACTAAAGACAATATGAAGAAGATTGTTGATGAAGTGAATAAATTTCTAAAATGATTATTGGCACGATAAAAGAGGTCAAGGATAACGAGAATAGGGTAGGATTACTGCCTTCTTCTGTCAAGCTGCTTGTTGCGAATAAGCATGAAGTCTATGTCGAGAAGAATGCGGGCACAGGCACAGGCTTTTCTGATGGTGATTATGAGAAGGCCGGCGCCATCATCCTTGACAATGCTGTTGAGGTCGCAAAAAAGGCCGATATCCTGGTGAAGATCAAAGAGCCGATGCAAGAAGAGTTCACTATTCTCGAAGCATTGGCAGGGAAGACACTCTATACTTATCTACATCTTGCAGCTGCTCCAAAGGAATTGACTTTGGAACTCATAAAGCATAAGATTACTTCTATTGCCTATGAGACCATCGAAAAGAATGGACGGTTGCCTTGTCTGGCACCGATGAGCAAGATAGCAGGCATCCTGGCTGTGCAATACTCTTCACAATACCTTCAGAAGAAGTATGGAGGAAGGGGGGTCTCGATGGGACATGTCAAAGGGGCAGACACTGCAAACGTCGTTGTCATCGGCGGCGGCGTTGTCGGAAAGAAGGCTGCTCTGACAGCCTGCGGTATGGGAGCTTCCGTAACAGTCTTTGAGATCAATGAAGAACGTGCACAATATGTGCAGGAAGAATGCGGCAAAGTGCTGGCTGGAAAGTTCTTCTCAAACCTTTCTGTCGAAACAGCCGAAGAGGAGAACCTTGTCAAAGCCATCAAGGAGGCAGATGTCTTGATCGGTGCAGTCCTTGTCAAAGGATCAAAGGCTCCCCGGATCATCACCAAGGAGATGATCGATGTCATGCAGAAAGGTGCGGTTATTATCGATGTCGCGATCGATCAAGGAGGATGCATCTGGGGAAGCAAACCTACTTCTCATTCACAACCCACCTATGATTATGAAGGAAAGATCTATTGCTGCATCACGAACATGCCTGGACAAGTGCCTTTACAGGCTACACAAGCACTGACCGCAACAACCATACCTTATCTGCTGCAGATGGCAAACAAGGGAATCGAAGAAACAGTAAAAGGAGATAGTGGATTTGCACAAGGATTGAATGTCTATCAAGGGAAGATAGTGTATAAAGGAGTTGCGGATGCTCTTGGATTGGATTATACTGAATTGAGATTTTCTTAGAAAGATTTAAAAATCAAGCTATTCACCTCAATCTTAAAGGGAGTGGTTATATTAGAATGGAATCTACAAAAGAAGAGTATGCAATCGTCTTGGACTTTTTACCGAATGGATACCCATTCGATTCAAGACCAAGCCATCTGAAGAGTCCGATAGCTCAAGCTATAGGAAAGGATCGCTTTGTCATTCTCGAGCTTGTCCCGAAGAAAGAGATTCACCTGCAGCCGCACGAAGAGGTCTATATCGGCGAGGGCAAACGGGATAAGGTGCACCATATCATCGGGAAGATCCCTGTTGACAAGCTGACACAGACTGCTAAATCTGAACTGAAGATCATCGTCGGCGAGGCCATCAAGCGCAACCAGGATAGATTTATCGAGTTCTTCAACGAAGCCCAGCCCTTAAGCACCAGGATGCATCAGCTGGAGCTATTGCCTGGACTAGGCAAGAAGCATATGTGGGAAATCATCGAAGAGAGGAAAGGAGATCCGTTCAAGGATTTCGCTGACATGAAAAAAAGAGTCAAACTGATGCCTGACCCAGAGAAAGCTATCATGAAAAGAATTCTCAAGGAACTTGAGGGAAAAGAGAAACATAATCTATTCGTTGATTCGTGATCCTTTTCCAACAGATTTTTATATGAGCTATTTTTTATGTGACCATGATCCAAAAAATAAAAAACCTGGTAAATGTCAATGAGAAGATAACAGAGTTATCCAAAAATTTTGAAGAACATTCAACAATAGTCAATACATTCTCATCTACTGTTCGAGCATTGCAGAATGAGATAGAAGGCCTGAAAATGTCTCAAGAGACGATGATCAGCGCCATGAACCAGGATGCGACTGCCTTGAAGGATCTGAGAGAGGATCTGAGAACCGAGATCAATGATTTCAAGATCATCAAATCCCGTGTCGAAAAGAAGATGATCGAGCTGTTCGAGGATGAGATCGGGAAGCAGCTCCAGCAACGGTTTGACAGGCTCGAGTACCAGATGAAGAGCTTTGACGGGCTCAATACCAAAGTACAAGCCATCTCCCAGCGGACTGTCGATCTGAGCAGGGAGATCGAGAAATTCACTTCTATCAGCAAGCACCTCAAAGAGGGAGATTTTGAACTGGTCAAATATGCTCAACATCTGCAGTCACGCGATCAGGAGAAGCTTGAATTGATGAGAAAGCTGGATACGATGGAAAGGCTTGTTTCTAAGATGAGACGACAGCGTTAGTTTTGAGATTTTTGCAAAAATCTCGTAAAAAGCGGGCGACGTTCGGAGCAAAGCTCCTCAGTCCCCCGAGTTAACTTTTTAAAGCATCACTGATTTGAGACTTCTATGGGCCTGTAGTTCAGGAGGTTTTTCAAAAACCTCGGAAAAGGGTGCGACATCCTCGTAAACTCGGAGTCGCACGTACTGCAGGGTCATGGGCCTGTAGTTCAGTGGCTAGAACGTCGCCTCGACATATGGAGTCTTAGTTCGTTCGGAGTGGCGAAGGTCGCCGGTTCGAGTCCGGTCGGGCCCATTTATTTCTTTATCAATCCCAAAAGGAACGTTATCACAAATAAGATCAGAAATAGCCAATACTCCGGTTCTACAAGTCCTACTGCCAATAATGAATCAAGGGCAAGAAATCCAGAATATCCCATACCTATCACCGATATGATTATCTGCACAACAGAGATTGTTCTTTTTTGACATAATATAGAATATAATATGACCTCCTCCCCGACTTGAAAGTCGGGGTATCCGCTTAAGCTTCTGCGTGGTGTTGTTCTTGATTTACTATGTACTTGA
>JAAOYF010000003.1 GCA_018221205.1 Candidatus Woesearchaeota archaeon
GCCATCATGATATATGCCCAGTTATTTCCCTGCGGGAAAAGTGTTACACCCACCCCTAGAGTATTATTGGTGAAGGTGAGCTTCTCAATACCTTCTTCAGTTGGATAGACAAGACTGTTGGGATAGCTGATGCCTTGCGGAGTGATGATCTCTACTTTCTTGTTCTCCATGTCGACATTCATGTTGACTGTTCCGCCTTGGACAGGGATGGGACATATCAAGATATCACCATCAGGACTGCAGCCGTTCACACCAGATGCATAGCTTGGCCAAGGAGAGATCCATGAATTAGCTGCGGCATTATCTGAGATACTCCTCACCTCTGAGTAGAACTGTTCAGACTCTGCGTCTGAGAAACCGAATCTTTCTTTCAGGAAAGTGATGCTCTTTGTCTTATCATTCCGGTATTCATTCTGTTTGAGTGTGTTATAGATCAAAGCGCGGTCAAAATCCCAGATGCCGAAGTGACTCCATACACCTGACTTGCCGATCATATCATCTGAGGTGATATAATAATTCTGGGGAGGATCGCAATGGGTGAACTCAAGAACGGCCTCAGCACGTTCTTCATCAACATATGTCAGCAACAGATCCTTTGCATCATCTTCATCCAGCAGAACGACCTCATGCAGGATCTGAACGGATATGGCAGTATCTTTGATGTCTTTGTCTAGCTCATCAAAGGCAGAGTTTGAGCCGCAATCAAGCATCCGTAGGATGCCTATGGCTTTATCTTCATCATTAGTCAATAAAGTATGGCCGATCCAATGGGCCATAGGAGTATTCTGGGAGGTGCCGTCGAAGGTGACAGCCCTATTGCCGATTGCTTTGAACCAATGGCCGAAGTCCCACCAGGAGTTGATGATAGCATCGGGTTCTGACAGCAAGTCTATCCTATCGAGACTGTCATACCAGGCATCGTTCATACTGGGAATCTCATTCATTGCTGTAGCTCTTCCTGCGTTGAACGGTCCGATCAACAGCCAGAAGAGCAGAACGATGATGACTGATTTTGAGAGTGTCCTGTTCAGATAGAGTGTCTTTGAGATGACTCTAGGAATATACTTTACCAAGATGCCGAATGCAATGCCTACACCGATAGAGAATGCAGGTACTAGGAGCAATGTGAAACGGATACCTTTAGTGCTGGCATATATCGTGGAGGTAAACCAGATGATCAGCATGATGGCGAGCTTGAAATCAATCTCCCTATCCTTGAAATACATCGCAAGCAGGATCTTCACGATGATGGGCAGGGAAATCAGCACGAGGAACAAGATAAGATTTTGAGGACGGGCAACAATGATGATGAAGAGCCAAATTACCGAGGCAATCGCATAGTAAAGGTCCTTCTTGTCCATGCTGTTTTTCTTTATCAATGTCAGCGCTATTCCTAAAAGTGCAGCAAGGAAAAGAATCAGGCTGCCTGTACCGATCTGACTCACGACATGATTTAAAGATGCAGGATTCTGCTCTGCCACTGTTGTGAATACATTAGGCCATACAGTAATACCGACTTCCTTAAGCTTGATGAAGAAAGTAGCGCCTGAGAAAATCATCCCAAATGTCCCTAATCCGCCAGCCATCGAGCTCACTATCCAAGTAGAGATGAAAAAAGTGATCAACACCAATGCAGCACTTCTTAAGATAGGGTCTTTGGTTATCTCTTTCAGTCTGTTCCTATTAATAATAAGGTAGATGGCGATAAATCCGATAGCAGCGACAGCAAGGAAATCAAAGATATACCACCAACCAGTCCCCCAGATTGTAGTGTAGATGCCTACAATAATACCTGCAAGAGCACTCAACAACACGTTCTTTTTCCAACTTTTTGCTTCAAATGCTTCTAGGAAAAGCCATGCAGCCATCAAAGGGAAGAGGACGTTATAGGCGTCTGTATCAGAAAAACCGCCAGCAGTCCTTGTGAGGAATGCAGGATGAACCGCAACCAACAGTCCTGCGACAAGTCCGCCGAAGTTTCCGGAAATCCTCCTGGCGATGAAGAATGCAGGAATGACGCATAATGAAGCGATGAGGATAGGCATGATGAAAGCTGTAGCCATCAAATCCCTGTTTGGGTTGAATATGGTAAAAAATCGATGGACAAAGACAGTAGCATAGGCATGGAACATGTCTGGAGGGACTTCCCTGCCTACAGGTGCGAACATCTTAGTGTCCCAAGGCACGCATGTGGCACTTTCCATTGTGCAAGTCTCGCCTGTTGTCTTGTCACGAAGCTCATCACCAGGATGGCCGTTCTCAAGGACATTGCGCGCATGACGCATCCAGAAATAAGGATCTATAGCGAGCAGATAGGTAGTGCCGTCTTTCTGTAGCCGGGATTTGAACTGATCAGAGGCCTGGATAAGCTGCTGGTCGTACGCTACCTGATTCTGCTTGATGAATTCCACGTACTGCTGATTGATGATGGCGTTGATATTCTCGCCTGGAAGATTAGGATATTGGGTAGAGACATCATTAGATATCTGCTGCCTTATACTATTTGATAGGCTTTGTTCAGCCCAGTTATCAGTTATAGGTAAGTCGCCAGGAATGGCCCGTAAATATATAGAGAGTATCAATGGAATGAGGATGAGAAGGATTATTTTGTATTTGCTCATGAACCCCATGACCTTCTTGAAATCTACAGCAGCCTCATCTTCTTTATTGCCTTTGAAGAAATCTTTCACTTTCTTGAAGCTGAACGAGACTTCATCATCATCTTTCTGGCCCTTGCCAAGGCCTTTGAAGAACCCTTTGATTTTCGAGAAGTCAAAAGAAACTTCATCACTCTCTTCTTCTGTCTCTTTTACTTCTGTTTTAGGTCGGTCCTTCTTCTTGAACATGTTCTTTATCTTGGAAAAGTCAATAGATATCTCATCAGAGTCTTCAGGAGCCTTTTCTTCCGGTTTTTCACTTGAAGTTTCAGGCACAGTAGGCTTTTCTTCAACAGCCTTCTCTTCCACTTGAGATTTCTCTTCAGGCTTTGGATCAGCTTTTATAGGTTCAGGCTCTGCTTTCAGATGCTCCTGTTCCTCTTCATGCTTCTTGGGCTTTTTCTTGAAGATATTCTTGATTTTAGAAAAATCAATTGATATCTCATCATCATCTTCCATAGGAACCCCTCAAAACTGTTGAGCTCTGAAAAGCCGAGTGGTTTATAAGGTTTTTGTTCATCATTATTCGGGCATTTATTGCTAGTTTGTCGCTTCAAACTCCACTTATCGCCGAAAGATATAAGTATTCACTCTTGAATAGTCTATTTGGTTTACTACTCCGGTATACTAAAATACCGAAAAGTTTAAATATGAGGGCATTATTACAACCGGAGAGTTAATGCTCAATAACCTTGGGGGTACATAAAAATGAGAATAAAACATTTTATTATGAGTTTACTTCTAGTCGCTTTGCTAGCCATTAGTGTGAGTGCATCACCTGCACCATTTAGTAAGGCGCTAACCTCAACTGAGACCATCAC
>JAAOYF010000038.1 GCA_018221205.1 Candidatus Woesearchaeota archaeon
AGCTATGTTGAATGGGATTATGATTATTATGGTGGTTCGGACCATTTGAAGCAGTATTCTCCGTCTTTGGACTGGCACCAGGGCATCATGCCTAAAGCAGGTGAGATACAGCAGATATCCTTAGGAAGAACTCCCTTCATCCCCACAAGCATTGTGGTGAAAGAAGGGTATGTCAGGCTCAAATACCCGTTCCTCAGAGGATACAGTGGAAATTCCTATGTGGTAGCATGGTGGAGCGACCTCCCTGGGAGCATAACTACACTCATCAACAACAACTACATCAATTCCTCACTCTATTGGATCGTTGAGGAAGAAAGTGCAAGCTACAACCATACTGTCACTGAGGGAAACTATACTATCCTCGTTGAAATCCCTCTGGCGCACCCAATCTGGAACTATACGTTCATCAATGCCAGCTTCTCGAGCCCTTCTCCTGACATGAATCCGCCCTCGTTAGAATATATTGACATTTCATCTAGGATAACGGAGAAGATGGATATTGTGATAGAATTCTCTGATGAGTCACCTATTTCGGATTTCGGCCTCTCCTATAGCACGAATAGATTTGGGTGGAAAGAAGTCAATATGTCTGGTGCCGATAGGTACACTGGTACTATCGCCATCAATGACAGCAACATCGAAGTGGTCAACCTCAGATTTTTTGCAGAAGATAACTACAGCAATAAGATTATTTATTTTATAGATGCGGCGAGCCTGAAAGAACGAAATATCAGCCTGCGATTGAATAAGACTGGACCTGTCCTCAGACTGGAACCTTTCACTATTGATGGCATCTGTCAAGACAGCACTGGAGATTATTGCAGCGGGCTGCGGTTCTCTGTAGTTGTCGAGGATAGTCATCGTGCCGATATCATCTCCTCTTTTGAAGATCTATGGTTAGAGAAACAGGGTGGTTACTTTGTCACAAACGTCAGCATCCCTGCAAATTTCAGTGGTGGAAAAGCAAACATCTCCTTCGTGTTCAAAGGCACTGGTGTGTATGGCCCTATGCAGGAACATGTCGAGGTCGATGTCACTACCTTTGACCATGATATCGCTTTAACCTCTCCCTCTTACAGCCCTTTCATCACCAATGAAAAAGGGACCATCAATGTCAGTGTCTACAACATCGGCAATAATTCTGAGAACACTATCCTCATCAACCTGTCTATCGACGGCTCTAGTGAAGATAGTGCCACTATCTCCTCATTGGATGTAGGCAAGGGTATTGGGGTAAGCCTTGAGTGGACTCCGAAAAAAGCAGGAACATATAATATCACTGTCAAAGCTGAGCCGCTCAAGGGAGAGAATTACATCAGCAACAATAAACTCTCCAAAACATTCCCTATAGGACCTGATATCCTCACCCGGCTCTCCTTGGAGCATTATGCGTATCCAGTCAATAAGACAATTGAAGCACCATTCACTTATGCAAATCAAGGGACGGAAAAGACCAGGAATCTCAAAGCGCTTCTCTATGATATCTATGAATATGATGGAGTCTACTCATCATATGGCTCGAACGCAACCCTTGAATTCGACAATGAAACGTATGTCTTTTTCGCTACAAGGACTGAAGGTGGCCTCTCTTTGGACGTCTATCAAGATGGCCTGAAGGCCACTTATGATCTCTACTCGAGGGAGACTGTGCATCATGAGGGCCATTTCTTCCATCTTGATTGGATAGGTGAAAATGAATACTTCCTTGTTGTCGGTAATGCTCTTCAATTTTCAGCCCTCCTCGATGATCTGGAACCAAGTACTCAGGCCGAGGGCAGCATAAACTTCATCCCTCGCCGTTTAGGAGATCATATCATCGTCCTCTTCCTCAATTCCAGTGGAGATGTCTTTTGGCAAGACAATATTCATGTTGAATACATAGAAATCGGCAAGGATGACGCTGATATAGGTGGATTCATCGAGTGGAAAGATAAAGTCTCAATCAATACTTCTCATCGTCTTGATTTTTATCTGCGCAATTATGGAAGCAAGACTGCTAAAGGCAATTCTGTGCATCTTTTCCTCATGGATAGCTATATCTCTAAATTCAGTTATTCTAATGAGAGCTTCAACTTGACCTTCGATGATGTTGTCTATGGGATTCTCGTTTCTGAAACAGAGGAAAAGTTGCATGTCCAGGTTGGTTATGGAAACAAAGAGGAAACGTATGACCTGCAGTCCTCTGAAATAACTACTTTGGGAAATGGTGTATTCTTGGACTTAAGCTATTGGCGTGAAGGAAGTGGCTTGGTCCTGCTCGGAACAGGAGAACACCAAAGCAAACCTGTCCCTGACTTGGCACCGCAGGGTGATTATGATAGTTATTTTACTATAACTCCGACTGAAATCGGCAAACACTATCTTAAGCTCTTCACCGATACTTCTTCAGATTGGAGATGGTCTAATAACGAGTATACTTATCATCTCACTGCTGTCCCGCCAGGTCCTGATATCCACACTTGGGTCTATGCAGGATGGAGCTATAAGATCAAAGCGAATGAGGCTGTAGAGATGGAGATCTGGCTCGAGAATGAGGGCACGATAAAGTCCTCGAATTTCAGTGTACATCTCTATGATCTTGAGAACTCTGTATGGAGGTATGTTTCATATGGTGATATTATCGAGCAGAGCGTCGGCGGAATGATGTTCAACATCAGCGGAACGTATCTTGAGAAAGACAACATGAGCTTGATTCTAGAATATGATAATGGAACAACCTGGAAAACATTCATGCACCCTCGGCAGACTGTAGAGATCGGCCAGAACATCTATTTGACAGTCTGGCAACTCGACCTGAATGATTATTACTATATTTTCGGGAAAGGAAAGAAGCAGTCAGTTCCGGCAGAAAGCCTAGAAAGCGATGATTCTCAGGTACTCTACTTTAACTGGAGCTCAGATGTACCTGGCGAACATACCTTTATCGCTTTTGCTGATGTCGCTGAAGATTCATATATCATCGACAATTACGATTCTACCTGGGTCATCATTGCTGACGATAGACCTGACCTTGACCTTGATTTTTGGACATGGTCCATCGTTGAGCATAATACGGCTGAGAGCTTTGAAGTGGCCATCTATAATGGTGGGTCTGCTACCGCTTCGCAACCTACCTTGTATTTCTATGATATGTACGATCATGTCCCATTCGAGAATAAGAGCGTGACTTTTGATAATAAGAGCTATACTATCCAGGTACTGTCGCAAGACCTCTCCTCAGCCTCAATACAGATCACCTATGAAGATAGTTCGACAGAGACCATAGATGCACTCATCAATGGCCTCTCTCGATTGAAAGACGGAACCTATCTCTATATTGATGGCGGTAAAGCTGTCCGTGAGGCATTTTCAAATACCTTATCGTTCTATTTAGGGAATGCAGAAGAGACCTCTTTCGTCTTATCAGATATCGGAGAATATGATTATGTGCAAAAAGAGGTGAATTGGACAGGCACCAAAGTAGGAAAGCATATCCTTTCGATGTTCGTCAATACCAGCAAAGAATCAGATTGGACAGACAATGTGATGAGCGAGGAAGTAACTGTCTATACCAAGAAGAATGTACAAGTCCACATCAAGAATAGCAAAGGAGAGTATGCTACAAGAGTATTCCGGACACTGAAAGAGGAATATCTACTCAATTCTTCAAGCACTTTAGCGATACCGTGGATCAATCAGTCCTTGTTCTTGGCCTATACGAATACGAGTGATGAATTGGTCGTCGGGATAAACTATGTACAATCTGTTCCTGCATCGAACATGAGTGCTATCTCAGAGTATTATGGGAAAATCGGAGATAAATACCATATTTTTGCTAATGAAGTGGACTGGGAGTATAATGATACTCAATATATCATGAGTATTGATGGTACTCTTTCAACAATAACTGACGATCCTTCTCTGCTAAAAGTATGGAGCTGTAAGGAATGGGATTTTTCCAAGAAGAGCTGCAGTTCTGGTTGGAAGGTTGCATCACAATCTAAGGTGAGCGTTTTTGTTTTAGGTGCTGGTGGAGACACCAAATTTGTACTTGCTGAAGGCTCAGAATTTCGAGCGGATGCCTTTGCTATTGGATTGGAGGAGGAGAAAGAAATTCCTGCCCCTCCACCAACAAGCGGAGGTGGGGGCTCCGGAGGTGGTGGAGGCGGCTCCTCAGGTGGAAGTTTCACCCCTAAACGATTCGAGAACTCTGTCAGCCGAGCATGGGATACTATTGAAGGAGAACTCAAGACAGACATCGCCCATAGTGGGATTGCAGTCACTAAAATCAAAGCATTGATCAATAGGGTATTGAGGAGAGCAGAGCTCACTGTAGGAGTCACGGACACTTATCCTACTCCTACCTACTTCAAAAACAAGGAAGTGTATCAGGTCATGGAATTCTATGAGAAAAACATCCCTCAAGATGCTGTCTCCAAGGCTGAGATCAGCTTCACCATACCCCAATCATGGATTGCTTCCAAGGATATCGATGATTCTACCATCAATCTATATCGGGCTGTGCAGAACACCTGGAATAAACTGCCCACTAGAATAGTGAGGAAAGGCTCATTCTATTCCTTCACTGCAGAAAGCAAGGGGATGAGTTTCTTCGCGATAGCTGGGGACAAGAAGAAAGCAGAACAGGATGAAGTTGAGATTGATGCAATCCCTATCATAGAAGATGGAGATGCCCCTTTTGAACCTCGCTTAGAGACTGACAGCGAGACTTCATTACCCTTTTCTCTGCTTGCGCTCAGTGTCATGTTTATTTTGCTTATTGTCTTCATCACCCTCCTCCTTGTACACTTCAAGAGGGTGCGGACAGATAAGAAGATTGAGATTGAAGAAGAGGTCCTGCTCACTGAAGAGAAAGCTCCTGAATACATCCTCAAGGAGCTGGAAGAAGAGGGGTATCCAAAAAAGGAAATCAAGAAAGAGTATAAACTCATCACTCTGAAGCATTATATCCTCAAGGCAAGACATCGTGGATATACTGATATGCGGGTGATGGGGCCTTTAACGAAAGCAGGCTGGCAGAAACACCTCATCCATACTGCCCTTAAAGAACTGGAAGAAGAGTCCAAAAAAGGGGCTGGGGCAATAGCTGCTACCTATTATATCATGAAGGCCAGGCTGCATGGTTATGGTGATGAAGAGATTACAAATCTTCTCGTGAAAGCGGGCTGGCAGAAACGGAATCTCCGCAAAATCTTCAAGAAATTAGGTAAGGCAAAATCTCCTTAAGATCTTTCTCTTTGACCACCACATCAGATACTTTGACCAATTCTTCTGATTTTGCGTTAAAGGCCATTGCCAATCCTGCCTCTTTCGCTATCTCGACATCATTATGGTGATCGCCGATAAAGGCGCATTCATCTAAAGAAAGATTCTCTCTTGCTGCGATTTTTTTCAGGGCTTCTGCCTTGCCCTTCATATCATATTCTGTTGCTTGGATATTCAAGATATGTCCATTGTTATCAAAGAACAGACGCGAAAGGAAGATATCGTCAAAGAGCTCTTCGTAATCCGGAAGAAGGTATTCAAGGATGACATTGATTGTTCCTGAGATGATGGCCAGCTTCATTCCTTTCTCTTTAAGGGCTGCTATGGTCTCACGTGCTCCTTTCATCAAGGCAATAGGAGAGGACTTCATCGCCTCAAAGAAGTCTTTTTTTGTCGCTCCCTTCTCTTTCCACAAGTTAATATCATGCTCTGCCCATTCCCGATAGGAGATCTTTCCTGTGAAGAATTTTTCCTTTGCTTCTTCTCTCTTCTTTTTCTCAATCTTGAAATGGTCATGGAAGAGCTGCCAGCTGTACTCAATATTATCCACTAAAGTGCCATCGACGTCGAAACAGACAAGCTTGAATTTCATTCATCCAGGCAGTAGATAATGGTTAATAAATCTTCCCAAAAGTTTTATAAAACCCCTCCGTATACTCGAAATAAATTTTAGGAGGGATCATAATGGCAATCGTAGGATTTAGCTTCACCAAAATCGAGGTTGAGAAGAAAGAAAGCGCAGTAGGAAAAGTCAATATCAGCAACAATGTCGTCTTAAAAGATGTGATAGAGGCCAGTCTTCCTGTCAACACTGTTAAGCAAAAAGCAATCAAATTCGTATTCCAATTCACTTCTAAATATGAGCCTAATGTAGGGAAGATCGTCTTTGGCGGAGAGGTCCTTTATCTGCAGGAGACTGCTAAGGTAAAGAATATCATAAGTGATTGGAAAAAGTCAGGACAGATCGAAAAGAACCTGATGGCCCAGATCCTGAACACTGTTCTGGCAAAGTGCAATGTGCAGGCCTTGATCCTGAGCCAGGAAGTCAATCTGCCCAGTCCCATACCTTTACCGAAGGTAAAGATGGAAGCGAAAAAGGCTTAACTTTCTTTATTTGCAATTAAATCACTGATTGCAAAAACAATAGAAATGTTAAAGCATTTCTAAGGTTTACAATTGCTTCGTAATTGCAAAACCTTTATAAAAAGTGGTCGATTCAGCGAGTACTTAGTGGTAGCTACTCGGTAGGAAAAAATGGCAGGAGAAATCAAACTAAAAGTTGCAGAAGCGATTCAAGACGATGCGAATGAGATTTTTACAAAAAATCTCGTAAAAAGTGTTCAAGTAAGACATTCGCTGCGCGAAGTCTTACGGACCGAGGTCAGTTATGGTTAATGAGATAAAACTAAAAGTTGCAGAAGCTATTCAAGACGATGTAAACAAAGGCATAGTCAGAATAGATTCTAGTTATATGAATCAGGCTGGTGTAAGACCTGGTGATATTGTGGAGATAGGTGGTGAACGAAAGACCGTTGCCATCGCCGATAGGGCTTATCCTGGAGATATTGGCCTGAATATCATTCGAATGGACGGCATTATCCGAAGGAATGCCAAAGCAGGCATAGGGGAACTTGTAGTTGCTAAGAAAGCCGAGGTTCAAGAAGCGAAGAAAGTCATCATCGCTCCTGCCCGAAAAGGCGTCATGGTAAGGGCTTCCAGTGATATCTTCAAGCAAGGATTGCTCGGGAGAGCTGTCGCCAAGGGAGATATTGTCGCGCTTGGTGGGACGAAAAGGAGAAGAAGTTCTGTGCATGATAATCCGTTCTTTGATGATGTGTTCAATATCCTTGATGAAAGCATGCTGGGATTCGGTTTTGGAGATCTTAAATTCTTAGTTGCGGATACCAGCCCTAAACAAGCTGTCATCATCACTGATGAGACTGAGGTTGTGTTCAATCCAGAAGCTGTTGAGATCGATGATTTTGAAGGAATGCCTGAGATTGCTTATGAAGATATCGGCGGTCTTGATGAGGAGATCAAGAAGATCAGAGAGATGGTCGAACTGCCTTTGAAGCATCCTGAAGTCTTTGAACGACTAGGGGTGGAGCCGCCAAAAGGAGTTTTATTACATGGCCCGCCTGGAACAGGAAAGACTTTGCTGGCTAAAGCGGTTGCAAATGAGACCAATAGCCATTTCATCGTCATCAATGGTCCTGAAATCATGAGCAAATACTATGGACAGAGTGAAGAGAATCTGCGGAAGAAATTCGAGGAAGCTGAAAAGAATGCTCCTAGCATACTCTTCATTGATGAGATCGATGCTATTGCTTCGAAGCGAGAAGAGACTAAAGGGGAAGTGGAACGAAGAGTTGTCGCTCAGCTGCTTGCGGTCATGGATGGTCTTAAATCCAGGGGAAAAGTTGTTGTCATCGCCGCCACTAACGTTCCTAATATCTTAGATCCTGCTTTGCGTAGGCCTGGAAGATTCGATCGGGAGATTGAGATTGGTGTTCCGGGCAAAGAGGGAAGGCTGAAGATCCTAAAAATCCATACCCGAAACATGCCCCTGTATACGAAAGGACAGGCTGCCAAAGAGACAAAAGAGATTGAGGAGAACTATCGGCAGGCATTATCTGATGCCCTTCAGATCCTTGATAATCACCGTGTAACGAAGAAAGGTCTTGAGACAAAGATACAGAAATATCTCAAAGAACATCCGGAGAAGAATGATCTTTTCAAGAATATAGACTCTGACATCCTCTTTAAGCATATCCATAAAGTGCTCACCAATCCGAATGTTGTTTACCTCGATGAGTTTGCCAACATCACTCATGGATTTGTCGGTGCAGATCTTGCTTCCCTGGCTAAAGAGAGTGCAATGATTGTCTTGCGGAGAGTTCTTCCAGACCTCAAATTAGAGGAAGAGGAAGCCATCCCTAAAGAGATGCTTGACCAATTACGGATAACAAGGAAAGATATCCTGGAAGCGCTGAAATCGGTCCGGCCAAGCGCTTTAAGGGAGGTTCTTATCGAGATCCCTGATATCAAATGGGATGATGTCGGTGGGTTGGATGATGTCAAACAGGAACTCAAAGAAGCGGTTGAATGGCCATTGAAGCATCCTGATGCTTTCAAGCGGGTTGGAGTAAAACCTCCTAAAGGAATCCTGCTTTATGGAGCTCCGGGCACAGGAAAGACTATGCTAGCCAAAGCTGTTGCATCTGAATCAGAAAGCAATTTTATTTCTGTTAAAGGGCCGGAGCTACTTTCTAAATGGGTTAATGAGACTCCTCAAATCGTCAAAAAATTATTCAGAAAAGCGCGTCAAGTATCTCCTGCAATCATATTCATAGATGAAATCGATTCGGTAGCAAGTAGTAGGGTTACGAATTCTGTTCACCAGGGAATGGAAGCTGTGAATGCTTTGCTTACTGAAATGGATGGTTTAGAAGAGATGCACGATGTTGTTATCCTGGCTGCGACCAACAGGCCTGATATCATCGACACCGGATTATTGAGACCGGGACGATTTGATCGAATCATCCTTGTCCC
>JAAOYF010000004.1 GCA_018221205.1 Candidatus Woesearchaeota archaeon
GCGTAGCCGCGTAAAAATATTTCTAAGAAGTCGACCTAAAGGTCGGGGAATTAAACCCCTGTGCTCGCTACGCTCGCATTAAGAAATCTTAGACGATCATACAATCTCTTTCCTTAATCTCGCGATGAATTCTTCGAATTGGTCTTTTCTTACATTAGCGCCGCAGGCATGCTCGTGGCCGCCTCCGTAGCCTTCTAATCCTGCGAGGGCTTTATCCAAAATCGGAGGTATGATGATCTTTGAAGATCTTAGGCTCATCCTGATCTGGCCGCCTTTATCCCGGCCTATGATGATGATCTTATCTGGATGCTTATAGAGCATCTCATTCGACAATTCAGAGGTGAAGCTCATCTTGGCCTCTGGATAGATATAGATAAGGATATTATCTTTTTCATCCACTTTGACGTCGTTTTTCACCTCTTCATAGCCTTTGTTGATCTTTTCGAATCTTTTGTAGATGAATCTGCCCTGCTCTGTCTCCTGATTGAGGATCTCATAAGGACTTTGTACCCTTGTCAGCACTTTCACACATTTCATCACGTCTTTGGTAGGGCCTTTGAGGATGAAATTGAACACCTTGATGAGCTCTCCGAGTTTTGAGTTGAATAAGGCATCTTCTGGACGTTTAACCGAGGCATCCAGCAAGTCTGGATACTGCTTGCAGAACTCATCCTTGAACGGAGGCAAATGCCAGTCTCCTACTGCTCCGACCATGGCAATCCATAAATCCTGCTGGACCACATCATAACACATATCGCTTGTGGGATAGATTGCATGGGGATCATGCTTTCTGGGATTATAATATTGGACATTCTGGATATCTCCTACAGTATGATGGTCTATCCATATAATGGGACGCTTTACCTTATCCACGAATTCCTGCTTGAGGACTGCGACATCTAATATGAATACCTTATCTGGTTCGTAATTAAGGACTGGATTGACGAATTTTTCATCCACTGTCGGATGGGTCTTCACTGCTATGCCTTTTCCCTCCTTTACGAAGCGGTAAAATAAGAGAAATGAGCATAGACCGTCTGCATCGTCGTCAAACAGGAAGACAGGATGCTGACAATTCTGCAATTCTTCCCTTATTTTCTCGATTTCTTCTTTTTTGAGCATGGATTTTAGGGCAGGTGGATGATATATAAAACTTTGTCAAAAAAGATTGAATTGCTTTGAGGATATTATTAAGCCAGCCATCATGGCAGCTGTCAGATTCCTACGGAATCCTCGTCGGCCACCCCGAGGGGGGCAACCCCCGGCCGACCAGCGCCATGGCTTGTGTCAAAAAGTATTTAATTGTGGGAAGTATGCTCTAATGAATGAAAGTCAGTCAGGCGAAACATCCTCTTTTTAATTGTGGGAAACGGGATTGTCCTATCTGTGCTAAAGCGTATTCTCGGCTCCGGATCAAGGAAAGAATAACCAAAGAGAGTTTCTCTACTGATGCTGTTGCGCCTTTCATCGGCAGATATGGCTATCCGGAGGTGAATATCGGTCTTTTGGCGCCTCCTGAAGAGGATAAAGAAGCGTGGCTGTATGATGCGCCTAAAGAGTGGAGCGCTAAACAGTTTGAGATCCCTCAGATCATTGATTATCGGAGCGCCTTGATCAATTCCCGAACAAAAGGGAATGTGAAACAGACCAGCAGATTCTTGGCTTTGAACCAAGAGGTGAGCATGTCTTCCAAGCCTGTCCAGGTTGAGATTGATCTGAAAGGGAAACCTCGTTTCTGGATGAAATATGACAGCCTATTAGCGCCGAGCGGACCTTCAGGACAGCTGAAGAAGGCATCTCTTACTGAAAATCCTTCTATTCCTGGCAAAGTGGAGAAAGCATTTTATGATACTGACCTTAAAGCAGCTGAGGCGTTGACGACGCTGTTTGATTCTCATTTTGATGAGAACTATCTCAGCAGAATCTTGAGCACTGGGACATTGGGCATCGGTGCAAACAGAAAATTAGTTCCGACAAGATGGAGCATCACGGCAACTGATGATACGCTAGGAAAACATTTAATCAAAGAGGTGAAGGATTATTCTGAAACGGGTTTTCATGCTTTTTTTGGAGGGCATCTGGGAAATTATTACTTGATCCTTAGCTTTCCGGATGTGTGGAGTTATGAATTAATTGAGATGGCTGTTTCCAACCCTTATGAATATGGAACAGACCATGAAAGCTATGGTGGAAGGACTGCTTATGCGGAGAATACTGCTGGCGGTTATTATACTGTACGGTTGGCTATCTTGGAGAAATTACGGAAGATCAAGAGACAAGGCAGTTTTCTTGCCTTGCGTTTTGTGACAGGAGATTATACGCTACCCCTCGGGGTATGGGTGACACGGGAGGCTGCCCGGAAAGCGATGCTTCAAGGAACTGAATTTGCCTCAAAAGAGCTGATGATGAAATATGTCCAGACGTTAGTGAGGAAAAAGTTCGGTTTTGATATACATCCAATATTGCGGCAGAGCAAACTACTAAAAAATCAGCAACAGTCGAAATTACGTGATTTTTTCTCATAGTCTGCT
This sequence comes from Candidatus Woesearchaeota archaeon, assembly GCA_018221205.1. GTDB lineage: Archaea > Nanobdellota > Nanobdellia > Woesearchaeales > WJIZ01 > JAAOYF01. The sequence goes on from JAAOYF010000004.1 coordinate 2,532, forward strand.
TACTATATATCCAATTCCGTATCCTACTGCATATTCTAAAGCACCTATGAATCCTCCATCTATCAAGGCAGTCGCACTTCTTTTAACTGTATATGCTGTAGTGTCGCCTTCATTCAGATGAAATGCTCCTTTGTATACTCCTTCTACTACTGCTCTTCCTCCGATTGCAGGAATGGCGAAGCTTGCACTTCCTACACTTCCATCTGCAAATCCTATTGCTGCTGTCGCTAGATTGGCCGTGATATATAGGCCAAGTCCGTTCTGATTCACTATTGATGCCACAGATATAGTTTTCTCTCTATTCATGGTAGACCTCCTAAGAATGCTGTGCGCTTATTGCGCGGGTGCGGGAGAAACACTAGGTAGAACACATCTCTTTGATAGTACTTGTTTCTCCATAAGGTACGAAAAAATGTATTGATATTTAAGTGTTATGAAAAGATATAAAAATCGAGAAGGAATTCTTTTCTTATGATTAAAGGTATTCTCCAAGAACTTCAGCATTTCATCGGGAAGATCTCTGATAATGAGCTGGAGGAGAATAAAGACAGCCTGACTGATTTCTCTTCAAAGAAAAAGGCCTATTATGTCAGCCTGTACAATGCGAAAGTAGCTGACTTCCTGATGCAGCTGCGGAATGTGCAAAATGCGGAGAATTCTAAGGTAGTCATCGAGATGATGCCCCTGGCAGAAGAGCTTGCCCAGGAAAAGAATAGGGAGAGGATCACCGATCTCCTGGCGAGCTTAATTGATTTTGAGAGAAAACTCGTGTATAAGAAAGAAGAAAAAGGCCTTTCTTTCAAGATCCCAAAAGTCAGTGCTGAAATCTATGACGAAATGAGACTTGATGTCAAGGAATTGGAGAAATGCTTCAATACTGGTTGTTTTCGGGCTGCCATCATCCTCTGCGGGCGGTTATTGGAGACGGCTTTGCATCGGAAGTATTTTGAAGCCACTGATCAAGACCTTCTGGAGAAAGCTCCAGGTATAGGGTTAGGGAACTTGATTGCGAAGATGAAGGATAAGGGTATTCCATTGGAGCCTGCATTGAGCCAACAAATCCATCTGATCAATCAAGTGCGCATCTATTCTGTGCACACCAAAAAACAATCATTCAATCCGACAAAAGAGCAAACACATGCCATCATTCTCTACACCTTAGAAGCGATCAGGAAATTATTTTAAGTCGTCAAAGAGCCTGCTTTTCTCGAGATTCTTCAGCTTTTTATCTAACTTTTTTGCTTTCTTGTAATTCTCCATCGCCTCGAGGTCTTTTCCGATCAGCTGGAGCATATAGCCTCTATAATACCATAATTGGGCATTCTCTGAATCGATGATGATGCCTGCCTCGAATGCCTTCAACGCATAGTGGAGATATGTTTTTGCAGTGAAGAATTTGAGGAAGAATTCCCTTACTTTGTTCTCCTTGTGGAAATAATAATACGTGAGGCCCAGGTCTAAGTGGATCTTTGAATAATTCGGGTTATATTTTAGTGCTTTTTTGAACTCTTTGATGCTCCTCGAGAGCCTTGCTAATTTAGCATGACATAAAGCAGAGAAATGATGTACCAGACTTTCATCGTAATTTCCCAGCAAATCAATCTCCATCTTTGAGAACTCACTGAGGGCAGCACGGTATTTTCCTTTCTTATAGAGCCCTTTGCCCTTGTCAAAAAGCTTGATGCACTTTTCCTTGTTCATTTAAGCTTCTCTTTCATCTGCTCTAATTCGTCTTTGAAGCGTTTCAGCGTATTGAGAATATGCTCTTTCTGGGTATTCAATATCTCAGCTGTCTTCACTAAGATATCTCCTTCATATTTTTCGATTTTTTTCAGCTCAAGTTCTGCCAACTCAATGACCTTATTCTTTTTGAGGGCTTTTTTAGCTGATTTCCATTTCTTAAACAGTTCTTCTGCCCTTGCAGGCACCTCTCCAATAGCTACTTCCAGTAATTTAGCAGCCTCTTTGAGGATAGTATCGACAACTTGAGCGCCTTTATCAGAGGCTTTTCCTGCTGTGAAGGTTATCCTTACCACACCGTCCTGGACTTTATTTGTCTTGATCACCCTTATGGTGCCGACTTCACTGGTGTTATTGAGATGAGTGCCGCCGCATGCTTCGACGTCAATGCCTTCGATATCGACTATCCTCACACTTTTTCCCGGGACTGCGCCTCCCTGATAAAGGCGCATGCCATATCTTTTCTCAGCTTCTGTCCTTGGGAGGAAGAATTTCTTTACTGTGATATGTTTCTTTACTATATCATTTGCTCTGTTCTCTATCTTCTTCGTCTCTTCCTGAGAGATATTCCCATAATGCGTTATGTCCAAATGTGCCTTGTCGCCAGCTTTCTTTGCGCTAGCTTGATTGATATGATTTCCTAAGATCTCTTTAGCAGCTGCATTGATGATATGGGTTGCTGTGTGGTGCTGTGCTAATTGTTTTCGATATTCCTCATCAATCTGCACTTCGATGACATCTCCTACCTTGCATTTCGGCCTTTCTTTCAAGCGATGGACAATGATATTGCCTTGTTTGAAGATGTCAGCAACCTCCTGGTCATCCAAGAATGCCCTATCATGCAACTGTCCGCCAGAGGTTGGATAAGCCACTGTCTTATCGACGATGACATCGTTATCAATGACTTCGATAACCTTTGCTTTGTTGCTCAATTTGAGATAATCTCCATAGTATAATGCTTCTGTCTCAGGCAATCCTTCTAAGTTAATCTTCTCTTCTTTTACTGTTGCATGCTTCTGCTCTTCCTGTTCATGCCTTTCAGCCACCATCGCATAGAAATTATCAGGAATGGTGACTTTTTTATTGTTCTTTTCTGCTTCCTGCTTGATTATTTCCGGGGAAATTCCTTGTGAATCATATAATTCGAGCAATTTGTCACTTGTTATCTTCTTATCTGCAAGCCTTGAGACAATTTGAGCGGTCTTCTGCTTTGTGGCTTTGTATTTCTGCTTCTCGACATCTAGGATTTTCTTGACATTCTCAAGATTCTCTGATAGCTCTGGAAATAAAGGTCTTAAATAGGAGGCATGCCAGTCGCAAAGATCGTTCATATTGACTTTCCATTGATATCTGTCCAGCATGGAGAGTGCTCTTCTTAGAATCACCCTTAAATTATAGCCTCCACCGACATTTGAAGGAAGAGCGCCGTCTGACAATGCCACTAACAATGAACGGGCATGCTCGGCGACTGAGAATAATGAGGATAAAGGCAAGATGGTATCTTGAAGCTGTTTCTGGTCGACAGATAATCTTTTGGCAATGTCTTTCCATACTTTGTTTATGTCTTCGACTTCATCCATATTAAGATAAGAAGAATAAGGTAAAAAACGCTGGACGAGATCATTATCCACTTTTATGCCTGTCAGCTCAAACATCTTCTTAGAAACAGTAGGAAAGGTCGTTTCATAGCTTGTTGAAGCTCCTTTGGTGAACCAGGCATTGCGTTCGTGGCCCATGCCCATATCCAATACCTTGAGATTGAGCTCTTTATTGCCTTTGGGAGTCTGTTCATACATCATATAGACCTGATTTCCTAGTTCTAGGCCGCGAGAGAAGAATTCCATGCATGGTCCGAAATTACCGCCGCCAGCCCAGGCGTCTTCATGATAGGTTATCTCTTTGTTAGGGAGGCCTAATCCTATCTTCAGCCAGTTATGGATATCGGTGAAATATTTGTTCTGGTCCCATCTCTCTTTGGTATCAAAAGCGTGCTGACCGATCATGACAAAACCAGTATAATGCGCTCCGGTAATGCCGACATTATCGATGTCGTTGAATCTTAATGAGAATTGAGGAACAACCAAAGGATTGGCTGGAGGCTCTACTTCTCCGCTTACAACATAAGGCTGGAAGTCATAGATAGATGCCTGGACAAAATCGGCATCGTCACGCCATCTTGCTACTACTGGATATCTCGGAATAGGAGTATAGCCTCGATCTTTGAAGAGCTTGGCGAATTGCTTCCATACCTGGATATAATCCATCTCTTTTCTTGCCGGGCTTTTTCCGAAGAATTGAAAACCGCCTGAGCATGCTGGATCGCCGCAGTTTTTTTGATCTTCATTGATAGTCCAGAAGAATGTTCCACAATTACATTGCTTTCTCTGGAAGCCTTCTGCTTCTAGTACTGAAACAGCATAGTACTTCTTATAGTTCTTCGAGGCTTCTTTCTTGAATGTCTTCTTGATGTCTTTATCGGCCATGGATTATCACAGAATTATGCCTGATTTAAATGTTTTGCTTGAGGTCTTTCAAAGATGTCAGGAATCAAAGATTCCTGAGCATGCCAGAAATGCAGGGCATTTCTAAGCACCTCGGAGAAGAGCACAACGGAGTATTTCGCTACGCTCAATACCCCAAGGCTTCGCGAAGTCCCCTAAATCAACATTTATGGTGGCCTGCTAGATCTCTCTTTTCTTGGTGTCTTTCACTTTCTTTTCTGATAAAGGTATGTCTGAGTCTTCGTGGATATCTGCTGAATCCTCAAGATTTTTTTTGATCCTTTTCTTCAAATCATCCATGATTCCACCTCTTGTTTTAGCTTGATGAATTTGGGAAGATGTTCCTCTCCTAGCTCTTTCTTGTATCTTTCAAGCACTTCTTCGAATGTCCCTTCCCTGTCTCCGAAAATCAAATTATCGGCATGTGCTATGATCTTTTCCTCTTTTGTCTCTGGAATGAAATCCTGCTCTGGCAGAGGGAGTTTTTGGTCCTTGATATCTTCTTTAGATATGCCAGCGCCGATATGCCTTTCTGCAATCCTTGCCAATGCTTCATCTAAGCCTTCTTTTCTTATGATCTCTGCGCCTTTGATGCCATGCTGGATGCTATGCGTCTCGAATCTTCCGATGTCGTGGAGGAGAGAGCCGATCCTTATGAGGTCCAAGTTGATGTCTTTGCATTTTTCTGCAATTCTTAATGCTGCCCTCTGGACTGTCTTGACATGATCGAGAATTTTTTGGAACAGCTCTTCTGAGGGTGCATATTTTTTCAGCAGTGCTATAGCTTCTTGTTCTGATATCATAGATATCTTTAATGTATTGATTTATTTAAGAATTCCTATATGCTCTTGACAAGCTCTAGGGTGTCTCTTAGGATATCGATGCCCAACATATTCCTGAATTTGTAGCAGATATTGACGAAGAGGATTAAAGCTATGAGTGTATAGAACTTGAACTTGACCTTTCTCCTTTGTCTCTTCTCCATAATTATCAAGGGCAAGCTTACGCTTGCCCTCACCTCTTTTTCCCAGGCGGAAAAGAAGAATGAAAGGCTCCCGAGCTTTTTTGTGGGGGGTGGTTTAGAAAAAGGAGCGGGAGCCTTGAGTATCACCTTAGGATATGGTATGTATTAGTGAACTAGTATATAAATATTTCTATTCTCTAGACTAGTATAGGGTTTTGTATATTGATATTTTAATATCATAAAAAAGTATATAAAGATAAAAATTGATGA
>JAAOYF010000039.1 GCA_018221205.1 Candidatus Woesearchaeota archaeon
GGGGGTACTGCCTCTGGAAAGACATCTATGCTGAATGTCATCACAAATTTCTTCCCCCCTAATCAAAGGATCATAAGCATAGAAGACACGAGAGAGGTCCGGCTGCCCAAATTCCTCCATTGGGTCCCTCTATCGACAAGACAGCCCAATACTGAAGGCAAAGGAGGCATTTCAATGCTCGATCTCCTTGTCAACAGCTTGCGTATGCGCCCTGACAGGATCATCGTAGGTGAGATTAGAAGAAAAAAAGAGGCCCAGATCTTATTTGAAGCTATCCATACCGGCCACTCTGTCTTCGCCACAGTCCACGCGAATAACACCAAAGAGACCATAACAAGGCTTACCTCTCCACCTATTGAGATCCCGAAATCAATGATTCCTGCTATCTCACTGATGATCATCCAATATCGGAACAGGCGTACTGGCTTGAGAAGGACATTCCAGGTAGCAGAGATCCAAGAGGATGGGACCCCTAATCTCTTGATGCAGTATAATGCCAACAGAGATGTCCTGATGCCGGTGAATCCATCTAAATCAGTCATGAACACGCTCGAGCTCTATACCGGCCAGAAAAGAAAGGAGATCGAGAAAGAGATCCATGAAAAAGAAAAGATATTGAAATGGCTTGTCAAGCACAACATCGTCGATGTCGACGCTGTAGGAAGGGTGATGGCCGAATTCTACACCAAGAAAGACAATTTAATGAGATATGTGCATGCAGATAGGCCGTTGGGGTGATTAAGATTTTTGGTGCGTTCATCCAGAGAATAACAAAACTATTTCCGAATATAGGTCTCAAGCTTCAGCAGGCAGGTATGCCTGATGCTCCTGAAGATTTCATCAAGAAGACGCTGATAGTAAGCCTCTATGGGACAGGAGGATTCCTCATGTTTCTTTGGCTTGTATTGGTCAAGCTTGGTTTTGGCAGCGCAGTGTTGATGATGTTCCCTGCAGTGTTCGGAATTGCATTTTTCTATTTCCTTAAAGTGCCTGATTTTAAGATAATGAAGAACCTGCGCGATATTAATTCAGAGATTGTATTTGCAGGAAGGTTTCTGATTATCGAGCTGGAGTCTGGCGTTTCTTTATACAACGCTTTCCAGAATGTAGCGAAGAACTACAGGACAATCGGGAAATACTTCTCTGATATCGTAACGAGGATCGATTTAGGGACTCAGATGGAAGAAGCGCTGAATGAGACCATTGAGTCCACTCCCAGCCCCAGCTTCAGGAAGATCCTCTGGCAGATTGTCAATTCACAGCATACTGGTGCAGACATCTCTACCTCTTTGAAGAGCGTCGTCAATAATATCACCCGTGAACAGATGATCGAGATAAAGGAATATGGAAGAAAATTGAATCCGCTGGCGATGTTTTATATGATCATAGCAGTCATACTCCCTTCTATCGGCATCACGATGTTTATTGTGCTCTCGACATTCCTCAATCTGACCTTGTCATTGTCCATCCTCCTCGTCATATCATTCTTCCTGGCATTCATCCAATTCATGTTCCTTGCAATGATCAAATCATCCCGGCCTTCAGTAGAACTATGAAACTCAGAGAAAACATCCGGAAATTGACAAAAGGCTTTACGAAGAAGAAAAAGAAGAAAGCCAAGAGAAAGAAGCTTCCCCTCAAGAAGACGTACGCTCTTTTTGTCGAAAAGACTGGTCTTACTGTCCCGTTCGAAAAGGCAAATGAGATAATCTTCAAGAGTGCTGTCTTTATCACCTTACTCATCTCTGGATATATCCTCTTCAGGGCCTCTGTGACAGGAGACTATAGCCTCACGTATCTGATCGTCTCTACTGCTATCTTATGGACAATCATCTTTATGGGGATTGTACTTGCGCTCTGGCTGCTCTTCTATGTCCTGATGGACCTCAGAGTATATCAAAGGAGGATCGGTATAGAGAATGTTTTTCCAGATTTTCTGCAGCTCACCTCTGCAAATATCAGGGCAGGGATGCCTATCGATCAGGCATTATGGCATGCCATAAGGCCTAACTTCGGTGTCCTAGCAAAAGAGATGGAAGACGTCGCAAAACAGACCATGTCTGGGACAGAGTTAGAACTCGCTCTGGTGAAGTTCGCAGACAAATACGACTCTAAGTTATTGAGAAGGTCTATCAGCCTGCTCATTGAGGGATTGAATGCTGGAGGAGAGATAGGGGAACTTCTTGATAGGATCTCCACTAATCTACAGGAATCCAAGATGATGCAGAAGGAGATGTCTGCTTCAGTCACCACATATGCAATCTTCATCTCATTCGCCTCTTTAGTAGGTGCACCCTTCTTGCTCGCGCTCTCAAGTCAGCTCCTGGTCATTATTGGTAACATCATCTCCACTATCGACATTCCGACAACATCAAATTCAGCTCTGGCGATAAGCTTCAGTTCTGTTGGTGTTCAGCCCTCTGACTTCAGGATCTTCGCCCTCACCACTCTTGGTTTGACTAATCTCCTATCAGCCTCCATCGTGGCTGTAATCAAAAAAGGCAATGTAAAGGCAGGTGCGAAGTATATCCCGATCTTCATCATAACATCGCTCATTCTCTTTTTATTATTGAACAAAGCCCTTTCAAGTCTCCTAGGAGGAGTATTTTAGCCATGTTACAAAAAACAGTACTAGTATACAAAAATGGTGTAAAATCGCAACATTTAAATAGTAGTAATCCAAGAACTAACTAAATTAAACTATATTCGAACAATAAGAGAAAAAGAGGTGTACGCAAAATGTTTAACAAAAAAGCACAAGCTGCCATGGAATTCTTGATGACCTATGGATGGGCCATCTTAGTCGTTCTGGTTGCTATCGGTGCATTGGCTTACTTTGGTGTATTATCACCAGACAAATTCTTACCAGAAAGATGTACTGGAACAGCAGGACTTGACTGTGTTGACAAGGCTGTTATTGAAGACAATAGATTGCAAATCTCACTGAGAAACAACCTGGGATATACGATCAGAATTGATATGGACACTGCTCCGACAGTAACGGATATTGGTGGTTGCGCGACTCCTACCGATGAGGAGTGGAACATAACCATTCCAAGAGGAGATAACGCAGGATGCTATTCGGGAACCTTGAATATACCACATGGTAGCTGTTCAACAGCAACCGGTCTCCCCTCCCCTTACGGTGTGACTACATTAAGGGGAACCGTGGCAAACATCAGCAACAATGAACCTTTCATTGTTACGGTAGGTTGTGATTCTACTATTGAAGGCCCGAGAGTCAAAGGTGATATCACCTTCAAATATACCAACAGAGAGACTGGGCTTACACACAACGCAGTAACATCAATTGCTGGTAGAACCAGTTAATTTTTTTTCTTTCTCTTATTCTTTTACTATATTAATAGAATTCTATATATCATTCAGGATGCATATGCTTGATAAGCTCCATA
>JAAOYF010000040.1 GCA_018221205.1 Candidatus Woesearchaeota archaeon
AAAGCATTCGAGGATTTCAATAGGAAATACCCAGGAATCTTCCTCAAGCTTGCAAAGTTGATAGATCGCACCTATGTAGGTATTCTCCTCAATGAATCATCAGCCAAGGCTGTCTTTGACAAGGCTTCAAAACTGAAAGGCCTTTCCCATATAGGCATACAGGGTTTTGAAGAGGCAGCAATAGAAGACTCCACAAGGTTTGCCCAGTTGGCAGATGCCATGACGAATCAAGTGTTTCTTACCTATACATCAGATATAGGGACAGAGACCATCGCAGTACGCTATAATGAGAAAGAAGCTAAAATGGAATTCCTCTATGATCTGAAATCAATAAAGAATCCCCTCACTCCACAATTCCAATTATTGATACAGTACATGGGCCAACCTACTGATCCTAATATCAATATCATGGACACCTGCCACCAGGTCGGTTTCATCGACGTCTCAGACGAAGCACTCCATGAATGGCAGGATGAATTCTTCCCCAAGATGTTAGAATGATCACATCCCAGGCATCTTGCCCTTGAATTTCTTCATCAATTTATTTACATCTCCAGAGCCTTTCATCATCTTCACCATCTTCTTGCTCTGTCTATACTGTTTGATCAGTTCGCGGATATCTTTGGTGCTCAATCCAGCTCCTTTAGAGATCCTGTCGATCCGGGCAGCATCGATCTGTTCTGGCTCTTCCAGTTCTTCTTTGGTCATGCTCTGCATCGCAATCTTCCATTTCTCTAACTTCCCTTCTTGAGTCTGCAGCATCTCTTTCGGCAGTTTAAGCTGACCAAAACCAGGGATCATCTCAACTACTTTAGTCAAAGGGCCCATCTTCTTCATCGCAGACATCTGTTCATACAGATCTAACAGATTAAATTTTCCTTTCAGGAATTTCTTGCCTAAATCTTCAGCATCTTCAACAGAGATAGCTTCTTTTGCCTTTTCAAGCAAAGCTTCCAGATCGCCCATGCCTAAAAGCCGACCGACAAAGTTTTTTGGCTTGAATTCTTCAAGATCATCTATCTTCTCTCCCACTCCGATGAACTTGATAGGAGAATGGGTAACGGCACAGGCACTTAATGCACCGCCAGCTTTTGCAGTGCCGTCCATCTTAGTAGCGATAACTCCGGTGATTTGGCACGAATCATGGAACTGCTGAGCTTGTTTCTGGGCTGCCTGTCCGATATCAGCAGAAATAACAAGTAATCGCTCCTGCGGCTTACTATGCTTGCCTAATGATTCTATCTCTTCAATAAGATCCTTAGACAAAGCATCTCGTCCTGCAGTGTCCATGATCACAACATCATATTTCTTGATATCTTCTTTGAAACTATCATAGATCTTGACAACATCCTTCAGATCATTATTCACCAATGCAGGAACATTAACTTGCTTGGCTATCTGCTCTAATTGAGTGATGGCAGCCGGCCTATGGATATCCAATCCCATCATACATACTTTCAGACCGCGTTTCATGAAGAATTTTGCCAATTTTCCAGCAGTTGTTGTCTTTCCAGAGCCAAAAAGGCCGACGAGCATGATCTTGAAAGGCTTTTCCTTGACTTCTATCTTATATCCTTCACCACCCAAGAACACAACCAACTCTTCATAGACAATATTGATCAGATGTTCTTTCTTAGTCAGGCCAGCTGGCGTATCCTCCTTAAGGATCCGCTCCTTTATCTTCTTGGTGAACTCAAACACAAGCTGCACATTCACATCTGCCTGTAAAAGGGCCCTTTGGATATCTTTCACTAGCTCATTGATCAGTTTTTCATCTACCAGGACAGCATTAGCTATCTTGTTCAGGGTATTCTTCAATGAGTTGCCTAATTTCTCTAGGACCATTGCACTGATAGAATAGTATATTATTTATAAAGGTTGAGGAATTATTCTTTCAGTAGCTTTTCCCGTCTATTTTTCGAGAATTCGTCCCAAATTGATAGTAGTTCACTACCCAAAAGATTTAAATATAAGTGAGTATCTTTGAATGACAACTAATGATAATAATAACAACACATTCGAGGGGTGCAAAATGAAAAACGTATTACTTACTATTATAGTATCTGCTATTGTTCTATTCGCTGGTTGCCAAGCTCAGGAAGGTCAGCCGACTGATGTCTCTTTCGTTCCGATTGACGAGATCAGTGTCGAAGATTTCGAGATAGAGGACATAGAGGTAGAAGACTTAGAGATGGAAGACCTTGAGGAAGAAGAGTTCATGGAAGAGCTCGAAGAAGAGGCCATGGAAGACCTTGAGGAAGAAGAGTTCATGGAAGAGCTCGAAGAAGAAGTCATGGAATTTCCTGGCGAGATTGTTATCATTGTCGAAGAGACAGAATTAGTGAACCTGCAGCCAGTTGCTGTCGACCCGGATCAAGACACCTTGATCTTTACCTACAGCAATCCATTGAATGATAATGGATTGTGGCAGACGACCTATGGGGATGCAGGAGAATATACCATAACCATAACTGCATCTGACGGCGAATTGACTTCCTCCAAAGACGCACTATTGCTCGTCAATAAGAGGGAAGAAGCACCAACAATCGGTTTCCAGGCTCCGGAAGGGATGGAACAGTCTATGTTGGAAAGTACTGATCTTGAATTTGAAGTGACAGCTTCTGATCTGAACAGCGATCCTTTGGATTTTGAATGGAAATTTGATGGTGTCGTTGTCTCTGATACAGATTCCTTTGCCTATACTGCAGATTTCAACAGCGCAGGATCACATACAGTGAAGCTTGAAGTGACAGATGGAACTTCAGTTGTTACTTTGCTCTGGTCGGTGACAGTAGTGAATGTCGACAGGCCGCCAGCATTGAAGCTGATTCCAGACATAACCATCAAAGAGACCGATACAGTTGTCATCACACCTGAAGCATCTGATCCAGATGGCGATGAGATAGTCTTTGCAATCTCAGACCCTATCGGAGATTCAGGAGTATGGGAGACGACCTATGATGATGCAGGAATATATACTGTAGAGATAACTGCTTCTGATGGCGAGATGGAAGACAGCCAAGAAGTGAAAGTGACGGTTATCAATGTGAACAGGGCTCCTGTTATCGAAGATATCGTTCAGATTGGTTAGATAGTGCTTGAGGGGGTACACTATGAAGAATCTTTTATTTATTTCTCTATTGATTATAGTGGCATCTCTAGTCTCCTCAGAGACAGTGTTAGAGTTCACTGAAGGAGATCTTATCGATCTCAGGCCTGTCGCTAGAGATGATGATAATGATACCCTATCTTATTTCTTCGAGCCTCCACTGACGAATAAAGGCCAGTGGCAGACGACCTATGGAGATCAGGGAACGTATGATACGAAGGTTACAGTAAGTGATGGCAAATTGCTTGCTTCTGAGGGGATCACCCTCATTGTCAACAAAAAGGAGGAGTCTCCTGAATTAGAGATAGTATCACCACAGAAAGAAACGCTCTATATCGTTGAAGGGAAAAGTATCTTCTTCAATGTCCGCGCAACTGATTTGAATAAGGACCCATTGACCATCACCTGGCTTGTCGACTTAGAAGAAGTGGCTGAAGGGACTTCTTTCACCTATACAGCGAGCTATTACAGCGAGGGAAGACGGATCATCACCGCAAGAGTGAGCGATGGTGTCAATGTCGTGGAGAATGACTGGCTTTTGGAAGTTGACGATTTCGACCGGACACAATTATTGGACACCTTCGCACCAGTGCTGATCAACGAGACCCACACCATCATGTTTGATATTCCTGATTTTGATGATTATCTTCTGTTCTATAATATCTCAGGGCCAGTAGGAGATGACGGCATCTGGGAGACAACATATGATGATGCAGGCGTCTATGATATGTTCATCACCATCTGGGATGGCAAAGACTTTCAGGCTGAGAAAAAGATCAAACTAGGCATAGAGGATGTAGACAGGCATGCCATTCCTTCAGAGATAACGAATTATTGGCTTGCCGAGGATCAGGTGTTAGAGATTCCTCTTGATTATATGGATCCAGACGGCGATGAAGTGACAGTCGACGTTGAAAATTTACCAGAAGGTGCAGTCTTTGAGAATGGGACAATAAAGTGGCAGCCCAATTTTGATGTCGTGACAAAAAAGACTTTTTTTGATTCAGTCGCCAGCCAATATCACGTCCTAAGCAGGCAGTTTACTTTTGAGGCAAGAGCCTCATCCCAAGAACTGGTCCTTATTCAGCCTTTCACTGTGAGAGTATTCAACACCAATAGGCAGCCCATTTTAGAAGAGATTCCGGAAGTGATAGTGAACGAGGGAGAGAGGATCAATTTCAATCTTGCAGCAGCAGATCCTGATGAGGATGATGTATCATTCAGTTTTGATGGGATCATCAACAGGAATAACTATAAGACAAAGATCGGCCAGGCCGGAACCTATATCGTGCCAGTAACCGTCTCTGACGGCTTCTTGACCCATACCCAGTTCACGAAAGTAGTTATCAATCCAGTGAATATGCAGCCTTCTTTGGAGAGGATTGCTCCAATCAGGACAAAAGAAGGAAGTCCGATAAAGATCTCCCTGAAGGCAAAAGACCCTGACGATGACGAGTTAACATACTCAGTGGAACCATTCCCGGAAGGTGCATATTTCAAGGGAACCGATTTCTATTGGACTCCAGACTTTGATACAGTCCAGGAGACATCCACACTAACATTCCTATTTACTGTCTCTGATGAGAACATGTCTGCTTCAAAAGAAGCTCGCGTTACCGTGTCAAATGTCAATAGGCCTCCAAAGCTTATTGCTTCCACACAGATCGATGGCAGGACATTCTATCTTGATGAACAGATTGATTTCGAAGTGAGCGTAGAAGATCCTGATGGTGATGACCTTTCTTACATATGGAAGACTTCCTTATTCGAGAGCTTCGAAGATGATGCAGACATAACCATGGAATTCATCAAGACAGGCAAGAAGACCATTTCCGTAACAGCTTCAGATGGCTCTGAATCAATATCAAAAGAATGGACTGTCTTCATAGAAAAAAGACCTTCATCTGCATTGAAGTTTGCTTCAGTGCGGTAAGCTTATAAATTTCTCTTTATTCTATTTTTTGCATGAAGATAGCTGAAAAGTATTCAGATTCCACCATCAATGTTGCCTTAGACACCATTGAGAAAGGAAAGCAGGCTATCATCTTTGTCAACACCAAGAATTCTGCTGAAAAGACTGCCGAAGAGCTCTCTAAGAAAGTGAAAGATAAGGAGTTTATCCAATTGGCAGAATCAGCATTGAAATCATTATCCAAACCCACAAGACAATGTGAGAGATTAGCACGATGCCTCAAGAAAGGCATTGCTTTCCATCATGCCGGCCTGACATCTAAACAGAAGGAATTGATCGAGGACAATTTCCGGGAAAAGACCATAAGGATCATCGCTGCCACTCCAACATTGGCTGCAGGATTAGAATTGCCTGCATTCAGGGTTATCCTGAAGGATCTCAGAAGATTCGGGCCCAGAGGATTGCAATATATTCCGGTTTTAGAATATATGCAGATGTCAGGCAGAGCCGGAAGGCCGACATACGATGATAAAGGAGAGGCAGTCATCATTGCAAGCTCAGAATCGCAGAAAGAGGAGCTGACTGAACGATATATCAACGGCGAACCCGAACCCATTTTCTCTAAATTGGCTGTCGAACCAGTATTGAGGACATATCTATTATCATTGATCGCAGCCGATTTCGTTACCACAAAAAAAGACATCTTCGCCTTCTTTGCAAAGACATTCTGGGCGCATCAGTTCAAAGATACTCATAAATTAGAGGCGATTATAGAAAGAACCCTGGATCTATTAGAAGAATGGGAGTTCATCAGAAGTTCTTCAAAGCAGGAAGATTTTACAGCAGCGTCTGAATTGATGGATGGCAGGTATAAAGCGACTATTTTAGGAAAAAGGGTGGCTGAACTCTATGTAGATCCCTATACTGCGCATTTCTTAGTTGAAATGCTGCAGAAAGCAGCCTCAAGAAAGATTTCAGATTTTTCTATCCTTCAGGTTATCTCCTCAACCTTAGAGATCCGACCTCAATTAAGGGCAAGAGTAAAAGACCATGATGAGTTGCAAGGTATATTATTAGAGTTCAATGATGATCTGCTGATAAAAGAGCCTTCCATCTACGAGCCAGAGTATGAAGACTTTTTGAATGGAATAAAGACAGCTTTTTTCTTCCATGAGTGGATTGAAGAGAAGAATGAAGAATATCTGTTAGAGACATTCAATGTCCGTCCTGGTGAAGTCCGTGTAAAATTAGACATCGCAGACTGGTTGATCTATTGCATGGAGGAAATAACAAGGATTTTACAATTCAAATCACTGATGCCTATGCTGAAAAAAGCAAGAGTCCGTGTTAAAAACGGAGTGAAAGAAGAGTTATTGCCTTTATTGAAATTCAGGAATATCGGAAGAGTGCGGGCAAGAAAGCTCTTCAAGAACAACATCAAAGATGTCAAAGGAGTGAAAGAAGCTGATCTGATGAAGCTTAGCCAGATTCTCGGCAAGAATATCGCTATTGATATCAAGAAGCAAGTAGGCCAGGAGTTCAAGGGAGTGAAAGAGAATAAAAGAAAAGGCCAGATCTCTCTAAAAGATTACCATGAATAAGCTTCTCATTGCAGTGATGTATAAAGATTCCCCACAAAAAGCGTTAGACATTCTCAAAAAAGAATACGGAAATGTTTTAACGCAAACAAAAGAATATGATTTTACGTTTACTGATTATTATGAAAAGGAATTTGGAAAAAATCTCAAGAAAACAATATTCATCTTCGAAAAAAAGATTGAAAAAAAAGATTTAGTTGAGATCAGAGAACGAACAGGAGAGATAGAACAACAGCTTTCTCTCGACGGTAAAAGAACAGTCAACATCGATCCAGGTTATATTTCTAAGAAAGAACTCGTTTTGGCAACAAAAAAATCTCAAAGTTATAAGAAAGAGCTAGGAAAAGGCGTTTTTGCGCATAAAGTATTAGGATTTAATGGAGAAGTAAAGACATTTCATCATACATTCAAGGATTATAAACTATTATCTACGTTCTTCCTCTCCTGGTATCCCTCTTAACGTACTCCGCACTCAAAAGAGGGTCGAAAATATGTATGTTCAATAAACCTAAAGAAGTTGAAACAGGATTCCTTTTTGCATGATACATAGCCTCATCAGCATGTTTCATAAGTTGAGGTAAATCAGCAGCATCGACTGCTAGCCGAGACATCCCTATGCTGACACACACATCTGCCTCTTTTCCTGGATGTTCAAGTTGTATTCTTTTCTGGATATAGGAATTGATAGTATCAGCCGTATACATCAGCACATCAAAAGCAGCTTCATAAGGTAAAGGTTCATATAAGATCACAAACTCATCTCCACTTAACCGGACGAGTGTGTCACCTACTCGAGTACTCTCCCTCATGCCCTCAGCGACATATCTAAGCACATCATCTCCAAATGAATGGCCATGTTTGTCGTTTGCTTCTTCTTTGAATCTATTGACATCAATGACAGTCATACCGACATAAAAAGAGTCATCATCTGCTTTTTCAGATGCAGCCTGATAGTATTCAAACTCTCTTGAGAGGGCTCCTCGATTTTGGAGTCCGGTAAGTTCATCAATAGAACAGAGCCTTTCACTCTCATCAACCGCTCCCTCAGCCTTTTCCTTCAAGTAAGTTACAATATCATCAGAGACATTCCTTCCCTTTGCAATATCCACAAGTGCTTCAAGGGCAAAACGCTGGTAATCATGAGGGTTTAATCCTTCTGTTATGCTATCTAGGGTTTCATAATCGGCACCACTAAGGGATTGCCAGCTCTCTAAAGCCCGACTCAATAGTCTCATCTCTTCTTTCATAGGGAAAATGAAAAAACACCTCTATATAAATCTTTCTATTTGTAATCACTATCAAGTGATAAAATAATAGAAATCCCTGAGCCAATAACTATAAATAACTGATTTGAATCCGTTAGACCATGCCCCTGTAGTATAATGGATCAGAACGGGAGCTTGCGG
>JAAOYF010000005.1 GCA_018221205.1 Candidatus Woesearchaeota archaeon
AGCTAAAAAGGCCCTATTGGGAGAGAAAGTCGATGTTGTCAACTGCGAACAAGCCATCATGACCGGAAGGAAGCAGTTCGTCTATGATGATTATAACATCAAAAGAAACAGGGGAACATTCAAAGGACCGTTCATCCCTCGGATGCCTGATAGATTCGTCAGAAGGATCATCAGGGGAATGCTGCCGCACAAGCAGGATAAGGGGCGGGAAGCTTTAGAGAGAATCATGTGCCATCTCGGCGTACCTTCTGAGTTCGAAGGCAAGGAGCTTGTCCAGATAAAAGAAGCGCACAGATCAAAGCTGAAGAATCTTAAATATGTGACGATCAAAGATATCTGCAAAAAATTGGGGCATAAACAATGAAAGTGATCCATAGTTCAGGAAAAAGGAAAAAGGCCATTGCACGAGCTACCTTGAGGGATGGTGATGGTAAAGTAAGGATAAATAAAATCTCTTTAGATGATTTCGCACCGAAGATGCTCCAGATGAGATTAAGGGAGCCTTTGCTCTTGGCAGGAGATATGGCTAAAAAAGTGGATATCGATGTCAAGATAGAGGGTGGAGGCATCACCGGCCAGGCAGATGCTGGTAGATTGGCTATCGCACGATCATTGGTCGACTATGCTAAAGGAGACAAACTGAAGAAAGTGTTTTTGGAATATGACAGGATGCTATTGGTTGCGGATGTGAGGCAGAATGAGACTTCCAAGCCAAATGATTCAAAGCCGCGTGCTAAAAGACAAAAATCATACAGGTGAGAAAACATGATTATACCCATTCGATGTTGGAGCTGTGGAAAACCAGTAGGCCACCTCTGGGAGCAATTCCTTGAGAGAGTGAAAGGTGGAGAAGACAGGAAGAAGATTATGGATGATATGGAATTAGAGAGATATTGCTGCAGAGCAATGTTCTTGGGCCATGTCGACCTGATCGATACGGCTGCAAGCTTCAAGAAGGTTTAAATATCTCTTTCTTTTTCTGCACGTCATGGTCGAATTTAATGATATTGCCAAGAAATGGCAGGAACGCTGGGCAAAAAAAGACATCTTCAAAGTAAAAGAAGGTGGAAAGAAATTCTATGTCCTTGAGATGTATCCTTATCCTTCTGGTTCTGGCTTGCATATGGGACATGCACGGAATTATTGCATCGGGGATGTGTTTGCCCGCTTCAAAAGGATGCATGGATTGAATGTTCTCTATCCTATGGGGTATGACAGCTTTGGATTGCCGGCAGAGAATGCTGCTATAAAAGCGAAAAGCCACCCTAAGGTCTTCACTGAGAAAGCTATCGCTACGTTTATCCAGCAGCAGAAAGGCCTTGGCTTGAGCTATGATTGGTCGAGAATGGTAGAGACGCACAAGCCCGACTATTATAGATGGGACCAATGGATCTTCTTAAAGATGTACGAAAAGGGTCTTGCGTATAAGAAAAACAATCCTGTCAATTGGTGCCCTGAATGCAATACGGTTTTAGCAAACGAGCAGGTGCACGACGGCAAATGCTGGCGGCATACTGAAACAGATGTCGAGCCAAAGGAACTTGAGCAGTGGTATTTCAAGACCACTGCCTATGCTGAGGAGCTCTATGATGATATTGAAAAGTTAAAGAATTGGTCTGAGGATGTAAAACTTATGCAGAAAAACTGGATCAATAAGAAAGAATGGATCGATATTGAATATGCTGTTGATGGTACTGACAAAAAACTGACTGTCTCAACAACCAGGCCTGATACTAATTTTGGTGCTACCTTTATCGTGATAGCACCTGAACACGAGTTGCTCACCTCTGATTTGATCCCAGAAGATAAAAGAGAGGCTGTGAAAGCATATATTGAGGAAGCCAAGAAAAAGACCGATGAAGAACGGATTGAAGAAAGCGGAAAGAAAACAGGTGTATTCACTGGCCTCTACTGCATCAACCAATTAACAAACAAGAAAATGCCGATCTGGGTCAGTGATTTTGTTCTGATGAATGTAGGCACGGGGGTTGTTGTGGGAGTGCCTGGACATGATATGAGGGATTTTAAATTTGCTAAAGAGTATGGTCTAGAGATTGTCAGAGTCGTTGTTGGAAAAGATGGAGATACATCAGAAATCACCAGAAAAGAACAGGTCCAAGAAGAGGAGGGAGTGATGATCAATTCCGGATTCCTCGATGGAATGGATATCCGTGCTGCTACGAAAAAGATCATGGACCATATGGAAGAGAAAGGATATGGAAAAAGGACCATAAGATATAGATTAAGAGACTGGCTGATCTCTCGCCAGCGGTTCTGGGGAACCCCTATCCCTATCATCTACTGCGATGATTGCGGTATTGTTCCTGTTCCTGAAAAAGATTTGCCAGTAACATTGCCTGATGATATTAAATTCAGCTCTGCTTCAAATCCTTTGGTGGATCATGAGCCTTTTGTCAAGGCTGCCTGTCCGAAATGTGGGAAGGAAGGCAGGAGAGAAACAGATACGATGGATACGTTTGTCAATAGTTCCTGGTATTTCTTGAGATATTGCGATTCAAAAAATGATAAGGAGATATTTGACCCGAAGAAAGCGAACTACTGGGTGCCTATCGATCAATATATAGGCGGAAAAGAACATGCATGCATGCACCTGATCTACTTCAGATTCTATACAAAATTCCTTAGGGATATTGGATTATTAAAAATTGATGAACCTACACTTAATCTTTTCAACCAAGGTATGCTGCATGGCAGCGATGGGTATGTGATGAGCAAATCCCGAGGAAACGTCGTCTTGCCAGAAGAAGTTTCGAAAAAATATGGCATCGATACTGCCCGATGGTTCTTGATGTTCGTGGCCGGGCCTGATAAAGACATGGAATGGAGCGATAAAGGGGCAGAGGGAAGTTTCAGATTCCTGAAGAAATTCTATACTCTCTTAGAGAAGAGTTTTATCGATAAAGATGCAAAGCAGGAGAGCAAGATCAACAAGACTATCAAGAATGTTTCAGAGTATATCGAGAATTTCAAGTTCAATATGGCCACTATCGGCCTGATGGAGATGGCAAATTATCTGCACAGCAAAGAAGAGATCCAAAAATCTGTTCTGGAACGGCTTGTTGTGATGATGAGTGCCTTTGCTCCCCATATCAGTGAGGAGATGTGGGAAACTCTTGGACATAAGGAATTTGTTTCACTGGCAAAATGGCCTTCTTTTGATGAAAAGAAGATAGATCATGCTGCTGAAGCTCTTGAAGATGCTGTAGGGCAGCTGACATTAGACATCAAGAGGGTGCTTGACCTCATCAAGAAAGAAGCAAAGGAGATAAAGCTTATCACCAGTCCAGAATGGAAATATGCCTTCTTTTCAACACTTAAGAAAGAGATGGAAAAGACGAGAGATATGAAAGACATCATGGGAACATGTATGCAGGGTGAGCTGAAGAAGCACGGCCAGGACATCTCTAGATTAGTCCCTGCTATCCTTAAAGACCCTAAAAAGATGCCTGCTGTTATCTTATCTTCAGATGAGGAATTCAAGAACCTCCAGGAAGCTGCTCCGTTGTTGAAGGGGCATTTCAAAGCAGAGATCATCGTCGAGAAAGGGGATGACAGCAAGGAAGAGAAAGCGAAGAATGCCAGCCCTGGAAAGCCTTCTATCGTCATAAAATGATTGTTGTCCTTGGTGCGGGAGCTATCGGTCGTTTTTTTGGTGAAAAACTTAAGCAGGTTGGCGAGGTTGTTTCTTTTATCGGACGAAAAGATCCTATCGACACTCAACAAACTGATTTTGTTCTTGTCGCGACTAAAGCCTATGATACTGAAGAAGCGATAAAGCGATGCAAAGACCTCATTTCTGATGATACTGTTGTGATTTCATTGCAGAATGGGCTTGGCAATGAAGAAATCATCTCTCAGTATGCTCAGCATGTCATCGGTGGAGTCACTTCTACTGGAGTCATGCTTGTTGATGGAGAAGTGGAGCTCAAAGGTATAGGGGAAACTGTCATCGGGGATTTCAAAGGAACTGGAGCGGAGAAATTTCTTGCATTGTTGAAGAAAACTGATCTTCCCGTCAGGCTCTCTGAGGATATCGGAAAAGATATCTATCATAAGTTCCTTATCAATGTCGGCTTGAATGCATTGGGTGCAGTTGCTGGAGCTGAAAATGGGAAGATGGCTGAAAACGAATACTTGCGAAATATCGCTCAGCATTTGATCTCTGAGGGCATCACTATTGGCAAAGCTGAAGGATTTACATTTGAAAATGTGTTTGAAGGGCTGATGGATGTGTGTAAGAAGACTTCTGGCAATAGGAATTCGATGTATCAGGATGTCTTGAATGGAAAAAAGACTGAAATTGACTTTCTGAACGGGAAGATTGTGGAATTGGGGAAGAAACACCAGATTAATGTGCCTTATAATGAGGCGATTTCTTCTTTAGTTAGGGCTAGGGCAGGTCTTAATTCTTGGTCGAAAGCTTTATAAACGGCCATAGATTCCAAAAAGCACTCAAAAAGGGTGTTTACGGACACTTAAACACCAGTAAGCAAGCCTGAAAAGGAGCCTTTTCAGTACAGTTATAGACTGTTTTCTCTAAGGGCGCCAACAAAAGGTTTATTTTGCGTTATAGCTAATAGGGAGCTATCTATGAAAAAGCGAAATCCACGACACGGAAGCATGCAGTTCTGGCCTAGAGTAAGGGCTAAACGGGAGCATGCCCGAGTGAGAAGGTGGAACGGCTCCACAAGCATACTGGGATTTGCCGGCTACAAGGTTGGCATGACCCACCTGATGATCACTGATAATAAATCAACATCAAAAACAAAGGGCCAAGACATCTTTTGTCCGGCAACCATCATCGAGTGCCCGCCACTGAAGACGGCTGCCATCCGATTCTACAAAAAAACATCCTACGGCCCAAAAGCTCTTTCTCATGTTTTCGCTGACACACTCGACAAGGACCTTGCGAAGAGACTGTCGCTCCCTAAGAAACAGACCAAAAAAGCAGATGATATCAAGAATTTTGATGATATACGATTAATCGTCCATACTCAGCCAAAGCTCACTGGCATCGGAAAGAAAAAGCCAGAGGTCTTTGAAATCGCTTTGGGTGGCAAGAAAGAAGAGAAATTAGCCTATGCAAAAGAAAAATTAGGAAAAGATATCTCTCTTGCTGATGTATTCAAGGAAGGAGAGCAGCTCGACATCCATGCAGTTACCAAAGGAAAAGGATTCCAGGGGCCGGTGAAGAGATTCGGTGTAACGTTACGATCACACAAATCAGAAAAAGTAAGACGGGGGCCCGGAAGCCTGGGTGGCTGGAAGGGACAGGGACATGTCATGTACAGGGTAGCTCATGCCGGCCAGACAGGATACCATCAGCGGACAGAATATAATAAATGGCTCCTGAAAATCGGTGCTGCCCCTAAAGAAGTCCATCAGGATGGGGGTTTCATCAGATATGGTGTCATAAAAAATACTTATCTTATCGTCAAAGGAAGTGTGGCAGGATCTAAAAAACGACTTATCAAATTCAGCCATGCCATCCGGCCCGATCATACCCTCCCTAAAGATGCTCCTGCTATCGCTTATATCAGCACAAGGTCAAAACAATGAAACTGAATATCGTTGCACAAGGATTAGAGAACAAAGGCAATGTAGAGATGCCTGTGCAATTCAGTGAAGATGTCAGGCTGGAGATCATCAAAAGAGCTGTCGAGGCTGAGCAGAGCTCAAAAAGACAGCCTTATGGCGCTGCTCCTCTAGCTGGAAAGAAACATTCAGCATACGTCTCAAAACGAAGGAATGATTTCAAATCAACGTACGGCATAGGCCAATCACGAACACCGCGAAAGGTTGTCAGCAGAAGTGGCAGCCGGCATAATTGGGTAGGTGCTGTTGCGCCGATGACTGTTGGAGGAAGAAGGGCGCACCCTCCTAAAGCTGAAAAGAACTGGCTGAGGAAAGTCAACAATAAAGAAAGAAACTTTGCTCTCAGGAGTGCTATTACAGCCACCTTATCGAATGATCTGGCAACAAAGCGTGGCCATGTTGTCCCTAAAGAATATCCATTTGTCGTTGAAGGTGGAGTTGAGAAACTCGGCAAGACAAAGGATGTCAAGAAGTTCCTTGAGAGCATCGGCATCAAGGGTGATCTTGAAAGGGCATCTATCAGAAAAGTACGGGCAGGAAAAGGGAAGGCCCGTGGAAGAAAGTATAAGAAAAGGAAAAGTGCTTTGATTGTCACTCAAGCAGATTGTGCATTGTCAAAAGCTGCACGTAATATCCCGGGCATAGATGTTGTGCAAGCCAAAGATCTTACTGTCGAGATGCTCGCACCCGGGGCAGTTCCGGGAAGATTAACCTTGTGGACGAACAAGGCAATAGAAAAAATCGGCAAGGAGAAGATGTTCATATAACATGGAAATCATCAAATATCCCCTATCGACGGAAAAATCCATCAGATTGATGGAATCAGAGAACAAATTGATCTTTGCAGTAGATAGGAAAGCAAAAAGAGCGGATATAAAGAAAGCGATCGAGGAGATGTTCAAGGCCAAGGTCATCAAGGTAAACGTCTTCAATAATATCAAAGGAGAGAAAAGAGCTTATATCAAATTCAGCGATGAAACTCCTGCAATAGATATCGCAACACAACTCGGGTTGATGTAAAATGGGAAAAAGACTTATTCAGCAGAGGAGAGGGAGAGGAACTCCAACATATAGGGCGCCGAGCTTTAGGTATGCCGGCAAAGCGACTCACCCCAAGAAAGAAGGTGAAGGCATCATCAAAGAATTCGTCCATAGTCAAGGACATTCTGCACCGTTGATGGTTGTGCAGTACGGAAACGATTATAATCTGAACCTTGCCCCTGAAGGAGTACGTATCGGGGATTCGGTCAGTTGCAGCAATAATGAAGTCCATCCAGGCAATACTGTTGTATTGCAAGAGATTCCTGAAGGGACATTAATCTATAATATTGAGCATAAGCCTGGAGATGGAGGCAAATTTGTCAGAAGCTCCGGAGTTGCTGCCCGTGTAGTATCAAAATCAAAAGACAGGGTTGTCATCAGGCTTCCTTCGAAGAAGCAGAAAGAGTTTCCAGGACAATGCAGAGCGACGATCGGAACTGTCTCCGGTTCGGGAAGGACAGAGAAGCCTTTCCTGAAAGCAGGCACGAAATACCATAAGATGCGGGCCAAGAACAAGCTCTATCCGAGCGTCTCGGGAACAAGCATGAACTCTGTCGATCATCCGTTCGGTGGAACGACCTCCAGCAATGTAGGAAAGCCTACACAGTCCGGAAGGAATGCTCCACCAGGAAGAAAAGTAGGAAAGATAGCACCAAGAAGGACGGGGTATAAGAGGTAATCATGGCAAAGAAAGAATTTTCCTATCGGGGCAAGAGGCTTGAGGAATTGCAGGCGATGACCCATAATGAGATTGCGGAACTATTGCCATCACGAGCAAGACGATCATTGAAAAGGGGGCTTTCGGATTCAGAGAAAATTGTCCTGAAAAAAGCAAAGGCCGGAGACAAAAACCTCAAAACACATTGCAGGGACCTGATCATCCTACCAGAACTGGTCGGTGCAAACATCAGGATCCACAACGGCAAAGAGTTTGTCCAGGTGATAATCCTGCCCGAGATGATCGGACATTTCCTTGGAGAGTTTGCTCTCACCAGAAAAGGAGTCTCGCACAGTTCGCCAGGTATAGGCGCAACACGATCAAGTTCAAACGTTTCAGTGAAATAAGATGAAAAAATACTCAGCACCGTACAGCAAAGAGCACCATGCCAAAGCGCAAGGAGTAGCTATGCCTATCTCGACCAAAGCATCTATCGAGATCTGCAATACTCTGAGGCGTAAGACTGTCGGCAGGGCAAAAGTCATCCTGGAGAATGTCCTGGCTATGAAAGACCCTATCTCATTCAAGCGGTTCACTGGCGGAGCTGGCCATAAAAAAGGAATGGGGCCTGGAAAATACCCCCTGAAAGCTGCCGAGCACATCTTATCAGTATTGAAAGATGTCGAGGCTAATGCACAGTTCAAAGGATTAAATACGGGAAACCTCATCCTCATACATATTGCTGCCCATAATGCAGGGAATGTCTGGAGATATGGGAGACATAGAAGAAGAAAGATGAAGCGTACTCATATCGAGGTTATTGTCGAAGAAGGTAAAGTCGAGAAGAGGGCTGCTCCAGTGAAGAAGGAAGCACCCAAAGCCCAGCCGAAACCTGTTGAGAAGGTTGAGACAAAACCAGTTGTGAATCCTGTGGTCAAAAAAGCAGAACCAAAGGCAAAAAAAGTCGAAGCAAAACCAGCCGTTGAAAAGAAAACAGAGCCTCTAGCTGCTCCGGCTGAACAAAAGAAAGAAGCTCCGAAGGAAAAACCAGCAGAGCAGACACCGAAGGTCAAGGAACCGGAGCAAAAGACAAAATGATCGAAAGAAAATTCGTCGCAAGCAACATGAAGGAATTCATGGTACAGGAATTCATCTCAAATACCTTGAAAGGCGCTGAGCATAGCCATACGAAGATCCAAAGAACCCCTTTAGGAGAGAAGGTCGTCATCTATTCATCCAGGCCAGGATTGGTTGTGGGCAGGAAAGGCCAGAACATCAAACAGCTCACCAAAGCATTGAAGAAGAACTTCAACCTTGAGAATCCGCAGATTGAGATCAGTGAAGTTGCAATTCCATTCCTTGACTCCCAGATCATGGCTGAAAAAATCGTCAACTATCTCGAGAGATTCGGGACAAGTAAATTCAAAGGAATAGGCCATAAGATCATGTCAGAAGTGATGAAAGCACAGGCGATGGGTATTGAGATACTGATTTCAGGAAAAATTCCGAGCAGCAGGTCCAAGACCTGGCGATTCTACCAGGGCTACCTGAAGAAATGCGGTGACATTGCATTGACCGGTGTAGATACTGCACATGCTGTCGCAAAATTGAAAACTGGTGTTATAGGCATCAAAGTGAGCATCATGCCTCCAGGCACCAAATTACCTGACCATATTGAACTGCTCGATGAAAAGCAGGAAATCGTCGAAGAAGTGAAGGAAGAAGCTGCTGAAGAAGTAAAGGAAAAGCCAAAGAAGGAAGAAGCTAAAGAGAAACCAAAAAAGGCCAAGAAAGATGAAAAAGCACGAACTAAGAAAGATGAGTAAAGGGGAAAGAGAGAAACAGCTCCAGGAGCTTAGAATGGAACTCATCAAATCCAACTCACAAGTCAAATCAGGTAGTGCTCCGAAGAATCCCGGAAAAGTGAGGGAGATCAAGAAGAGCATTGCAAGACTATTAACTATAAGTAAGGAGGTATTCAAAAAGCATGAGTGAGATTTGCTCTACGTGTGGACTGCCCAAAGAGCTTTGTGTATGCGAAACCATCGCCAAAGAGAGCCAGGAGATAACCATAGGCCTGGAAAAGAAAAAGTTCGGCAAGACCTACACGGTTGTAAGGGGCGTTGATGGAAAAGAAATCGACATCAATGACTTGACGAAGAAGCTTAAGTCCAAGTTGGCGTGCGGAGGCACTACCAAAGAAGGCAGAATTGAGCTTCAAGGCAACCACGCGCAGAAGACCAAAGAAATGCTGTTGGAATTGGGTTTTTCACCCGGCACCGTCATCATCAGATGAACCCTTTACAGGCCGAGTACATCGGCAGTAAAGTAGATGTGTCCGGTGTACAAGGCACAATAGTGGATGAAACCAAGCATATGCTTATGGTGAAGGATACGAAGGGAGACATCAAGAAGTTCATGAAGAATGCTCACACATTCATCATTACCATCGACAATAAAAAACATGAAATTAAGGGAAAGGAAATCATGATGAGACCAGAAGAACGGATTATGGTGAAAGGATGGAAAAAATAACCTCAATAGACGGCATTCCTCTCAGAGGAAGGACCTTTACCGGCACAGTGATCTCTGCAAAGATGCAGAAGACTGCCACGGTAGAGTGGATCAGGAGAATCAAATTACAGAAATATGAGCGATTCATGAAGAAAAGAACAAGAGTAAAAGCGCATAATCCTGATTCGATCAAAGCTGTTGAAGGAGATGTTGTCAAGATCATGGAATCACGACCATTGAGCAAGACCAAACATTTTGTCATTGTCGAGAAGATGGGTAAAGAAAAGGGTTTCCAGCAACGAATGGATGCCTTAGAAGATTCCAAAGTAAAAGAAGAAAGGAAAGAAGATGCAAGCAATCCAAGCACGAATAACGAAGGGAATTAACTTCGGCGCACGAATACCTACCTGCGATAACTCAGGTGCGAAAGTCATCAAAGTATTCGGAGCTAAAGGCGTCAAGACCGTCAAAGGAAGGATGGGCAGGTGCGGTGTAGGAGACTTAGTCATAGCTTCTGTTGTGAAAGGAAAGCCTGAAATGAGAAAGCAGACTGTCATGGCCGTCATTGTCAGGCAGAAAAAAGAATATCGAAGATTGGACGGAACCAGAATCAAATTTGAGGATAATGCTGCTGTCATCGTAAAGGATGACAAAGGAAGCCCGAAGGGAACTATCCTTAAGGGAGCTATTGCCAAAGAAGCAGCTGCCCGCTGGGGCAACATCTCAAAGATCGCGAGGATAGTCGTATGAAATCATGGAGCATTGCGTGGAAGGCAAGTACTAAGCCAAGGAAGCAACGTAAATATAGATATCTTGCCCCTACACATATCAAAAAGAGATTCTTCTCTGCCCATCTGTCAAAGGAATTACGGGAGAAGCATAATAAACGAAACATGGTTGTCAAAACCGGAGACAAAGTCAAAGTGATGAGAGGACAGTTCAAAGGCCATACCGGTAAGGTAGATAAGGTCGATATGAAACGGATGAAGGTCTTTGTGTCTGGAATTGAGCTGCAGAAAAAGGATGGCAGCAAATTGAATCTGGGCGTCGCCCCATCAAATATCATGATCACTGAACTGAAGATTGATGATAAGAAAAGAAGTAATATCTTGGAGAGGAAGAATGGTAAAAAATCACCTTAAGACCATAGCTGCGCCGAAAAGTTGGCCAGTGCAGAGGAAATCACGGAAATTCATCATGAGGCCGAATGCCGGTCCGCATAGTCTTACCCATGCTGTTTCATTGAATTTCCTCATTATCGAGATGCTGCATCTCGCACAAAAGCGCAAGGAAGTCGTCACACTGCTCCATAACAAAGAAGTGAGGGTAGAGGGTGTGAGAAGGAAGGATCCTGCGTTTCCGGTCGGGCTTTTTGATGTCATCAGCATCAAGGATATCAAGAAGAGTTTCAGGATCATCCTTGACGGAAAAGGACGATTCAAAGCGATCGAAGAGAAAGGTGCGCAAGCCAGCCCTAAGAAAATCATGGGTAAGGCCCTCTATAGAGGTAAATTCCAGCTACGCATGCATGATGGAAGGACTATCCTGACAGACAAGAAAGACATCAAGGTAGGAGATAGCATCATCGTCGAAAAGAATAAGGTCAAAGAACATTTCAAGCTCCAGAAAGGCAGCCCAGTATTCTTGACAGGTGGAAGGCACCTTGGTGAGATGGGGGCTGTCGAAGATATTGTGGGAAGAAAGATCATCTATAAAATCGGCAAGAACATCGTCCATGAAACATTACGGAGATATGCTTTTGTGACAGGAAAGGATAAGCCTGTCTTGAAGATTGAACAATGAACCCGATGAGAAACGCCCGGATAGAGAAGATCACCTTGAACATAGGTGCAGGTAAAGACCAGAATAAACTGGACAAAGCACAGCTGCTGCTCAAGCACATCAGCGGGATCGATCCGGTGAAAACCTTTACCAACAAGAGGATCCCTAGCTGGGGACTGCGGCCTGGGCTGCCTATCGGGTGCAAACTTACGTTAAGAAAGGAGGTTGCCTTTGAACTCTTGAAAAGGCTGCTTGAAGCAAAGGACCATGTGCTCCGTGAATCCCAATTTGACGGGACAGGAAACATCTCTTTCGGCATCCCTGAATATATCGACATTCCTGGTGTAAAATACGATCCTAAAATAGGGATCATCGGCCTGCAGGTCTGTGTTACCTTAGAGAGACCGGGCTTCAGAGTGAAAAGAAGAAGCCTGAAACGGAAGAAACTAGGAAAGAAACATGATCTGACCAAAGAAGAGGCAATGGAATTCATGAAAAAGAGCTTTAATGTAAAGATTGGTGAATCAGGATGACCTACAGCAACCATAAGAAAGTATTCAAACAGTTGAAAGCAAAACCGGTAAAACTGAAGAAATTTGTCAAACATAACTCTCCCAAAGAACGAAGCTGCGGCAGATCATTGAAGACCTGCCAGCGATGTGGGCGCATTAGGGGGCATATCGACAAGTATGGCCTTGATGTCTGCAGGCAATGTTTCAGGGAAATCGCAACAAAAATAGGGTTTAAAAAATACTCATAGGTGAAAAATGGTTTTAAACGATCCTTTAGCAAACGCGTTGTCGAAAATCGGCCAGTATGAACATCTGGGTAAGGCCGAATGTATCATCGAGCCAAGCTCAACCATCATCTCACACTGCCTGGGCCTCTTGAAGAAGTTCGGCTATATCAAAGGATATAATAAAGTGAAAGATGGAAGGAAAGAGCATCTTATCGTCAAGCTGCATGGAAAGATCAACTCCTGCGGCGTCATCAAGCCACGATTTGCGATCAAGAAAGATAATTTCGAGAAATATGAGCAGAGGTACCTTCCTGCAAAAGATATGGGCATCATGATCGTGTCCACTGTCGAAGGGATGGTCGACCATAGTACCGCTAAACAGAAAAAACTAGGAGGAAGGCTCATAGCATACTGCTATTAAGATGGCTGATAAAATTTTTACTGGGGAAGTCGCAATGCCAGAAGGCATTGAAGCCAGGCTAGAAGGCATGACCCTTATAATCAAGGGAGCAAAAGGAGAGGCTAAAAAGAATATCGAGAATCCTATCCTAAATTTCTCTATCAAGGAGAAGAATGTCTCCATCACGACTATCAGGGCCACCAAGAGGGAAAAGAAGCTCCTGCACACCTATAAAGCACATGTCAAGAACATGATCAAAGGATGTTCAGAAGGCCATCATTACCTCCTGAAGATCTGCTCAAGCCATTTTCCGATGAATGTGGCTGTCGCCAACAATCAATTTGTCATCAAGAACTTCCTAGGGGAGAAACACCCCAGGACATTGGCCATAAAAGAAGGCGTCACGGTTAAGGTCGAAGGCGATATGATCCGTGTCGAAAGCGTCTCAAAGGATCTGGCAGGAACAACTGCTTCTGATATAGAGAAGCTTACCAGAAGGCCAAATTTCGATACACGAATATTCCAAGATGGGATCTATCTCATCGAGAAGGATGGAAAAGTGCTAAAATGAAGGACCTGCTAGAGAAAAGGAAGGAGCAGAAAAAGAAGAAGCCTCGTTTCATCATGCAGAGTGCCCATAAGCTGAAGCGATTGAAGCAGAGATGGAAAAGGCCCAAAGGTATCGATTCCAAGATGCGATTGGGACTGAGAGGGTATGCAAAGATCATCAAAGTGGGTTATAAGAGCCCTGCAAAAGTCCGTGGACTGGATAAATCAGGATTATTGCCTATCCAGGTGCACACTGAAAAAGAATTACGCTCCTTAGACAAGACAAAGCATAGCGCGATCATCGGCTCAACAGTCAGCCAGAAGAACAAAGTGAAGCTATTGGTGAAAGCCAAAGAATTGGGGCTGCATATTGGCAATGTCCGAGATGCTGAGGCGTTCTTCAAAAGCGTCGAAGAGGATATGAAAGAGCGCAAAGAAGCGCGGAAAAAACGCAAGGCTAAGAAGGAAGAAAAGAAAGAGAAGAAGGAGAAGAAAGACAAGCTTGCGGATAAGGTGCTGAGCGAAGAAGAGAAGGCTGAGGCCGATAAGAAAGAGAAGGATAAATTATTGACGAAGAAAGAGGCATTATGAAACTCAAAGCTCAACGAAGGATAGCATCGGTCATCCTAAAATGCTCACCGAAGAAGGTGTGGATAGATTCCAGAAGAGATGAGGATATCAAAGAGGCCATCACCAAACGGGACATCCGTGGGTTGATCAAAGAGAGTGCCATCAAGAAAAGAAAAACCAACTTACAATCACGAGTCCGTGCCCGGAAGATGCAGAAGCAGAAGAGCAAAGGAAAAAGAAAGGGCCCTGGAAGCAGGAAAGGCAGCATCAATGCACGGGTGAGCAAGAAGGAGAGGTGGATGAAGCGCATCAGAGCGCAACGATCATTCCTGAAAGAGCTCAAGCAGAAAAAGAGCATCACCACAAGAACATTCAATGACCTATACAAGAAATCGAAAGGCGGCTTTTTCAGAAGCAGACGCCACATCACTATCTATATTGACGAGCATAACCTGACAAAATGAGAAATCACAAAACCCGCACTGTTGCACACCGTAGGAAGAGAGAAGGTAAGACTGATTACCGCAGAAGGCTAAAGATATTGCTCTCTGGGAAGCCCCGGTTAGTCATCAGAAAAAGCCTCAAGGAAATAACTGCGCAGCTTATCACCTATGTCGACAAGGGAGACAAAGTCTTAACTACTGTGAGAAGCGGCTCGTTGAAGAAATATGGATGGCTGTATAATTACCGGAACCTGTCCAGTGCCTATCTTTTGGGGATGCTTATCGCGAAAAAAGCAAAAGAGCTTAAGATCAATGAAGCCATCTTGGACATCGGCCTGCATAAATCTGTTCCGGGATCACGAATCTATGCTGTCTTAAAAGGTGCAGTGGATAATGGACTGAAGATACCTCATTCAAAGGATGTTCTGCCTGTTGAAGAACGGATTACAGGAAAGCACATCGAGGAATATGCAAAGAAACTCAGCCCCGAGGATCTGCAGAAGAGATTTGGCGATTGTATGAAAAAGGGAGCAGATCCCCTGAAGATAAGTTCAACTTTCAATGATATAAAAAATAAAATCAGTGGTGCAGCATGAGCAATGTAAGAAAAGAACCTAAGAGATCTGAGGAGAGAGAAAAGGAGAAGTTGGAAGGGTGGAAGCCCAAGACGAGCCTCGGCAAGAAGGTAAAGGAAGGAAAAATAACCAGCTTAGATGAGATTCTCGATACAGGGCAGAAGATCCTAGAGCCTCAGATTGTCGAGATGCTCTTGGCTGACATGGAATCTGAACTATTGCTCATCGGCCAGTCCAAAGGAAAATTCGGCGGCGGCCAAAGAAGAGTCTTCAAACAGACGCAGAAAAAGACCTGTGAAGGCAACAGGCCGAAATTCACCACCATAGTGGTTATGGGGAATAAGGACGGTTATGTGGGAATTGGCTACGGAAAATCCCGAGAGACTGTTCCGGCACGAGAGAAGGCCATCAGAAATGCAAAATTGAATGTTTTCAAGATCCGTAGGGGAAGCGGAAGCTGGCAGGATGATTCAAGCGAGCCACACAGCATCCCGTTCATGGTCGAGGGAAAGAGCGGCTCTGTCAGATTGAAATTGATGCCTGCACCCCCAGGAACCGGATTGTGTGCACATAAGGAAGTGCAGAAGATATTGAAACTGGCTGGAGTGCAGAACATCTGGAGCAAGACCTCTGGACACAGAAATACAACCACTAACCTTATCATGGCCTGTGAGAGGGCATTGAAGAGATTGATGATTGTCAAAGTAGAGGATCCCTCAATCGTCGAAGGGACCTATAAGGAGAACATCAAGAAAGAATTTGAAGCAGTATCAGAGGCAGAATCATGAAGATAGCTGTTGTAAGAGTAAGGGGAATGATAAATATCCGGAAGGAGATCCGGGATACCCTAGCTATGCTCAGATTGTACAACAAGAACTATTGCACTGTCATCGAAGATACTCCTCAGAACAAAGGCATGCTCAAGAAAGCGAAGGATTTTGTCACCTACGGACCGATCAGTGAAGAAGTCTTTAAGGAAATTGTCGAGAAGAGGGGCGAAGAGTATACTGGCAGAGACAAGACAAAGAAAATAGACTACAGCAGAAGATACTTTGAGTCTGACGGCAAGAAATACAAGAAATATTTCAGACTGCATCCTCCAAAGAAAGGATTTGGCAGGAAAGGCATCAAAGTCCCTTTCTCAAAATCGGGAGCGCTCGGTGACCGAAAGGAGAAAATCAATGACCTATTGAAAAGGATGATCTAAATGAAGCGAAAGAAGAATAGCAGGCAGAGAGGGACCAAGACCCATGGCTGGGGCAGCATGAAGAAGCACCGCGGTAAAGGAAACAAAGGCGGAGCAGGAAAAGCTGGTACAGGCAAGCGTGGAGATGCGAAGAAGCCGAGCTATTGGAAAGAAAAATATTTCGGGAAATTTGGATTCACTAGTATCAAGAAGAAGATTTCCAGCATCAACCTTGATGATCTTCAACAACAGCTCGAGAAGCTGGTGCAATTGAAAAAAGTCAGCAAAGAGGCAGAAACCTTTATAATTGACCTTGCCCAGGTCGGATATGGAAAGTTATTGGGTAGGGGAAAAGTGTTGCATACTATGAAGATAACAGTCCAGGCAACATCTGAAAAAGCAATTGTACGAGTCAAAGAGCATGGTGGGGAAGTAATCGTCAAGTAAAATGGGACTCTTGAAAAACATCATCTTCAACCTTCCTGAGGTCGCACCGCCGACCCAAAAGAAACTTTCTTTCAAGGAAAAATTAAAGTGGACCTTGATTGCTTTAGTGCTCTATTTCATCCTTGGTATGATGCCCCTGTTCGGATTAGGGCAGAACTCCCTTTCTAATTTTGAGTTTTTATCCATTGTCTTAGCTTCTCCTTTTGGAAGCATCATTTCTTTGGGTATCGGGCCTATCGTCACTGCTTCTATTGTCCTGCAGTTATTGAACGGTTCTGGTATTGTGAAATTTGATCTTCAAAGCCCTGACGGAAAAAGATTATTCCAGGGAGTGCAGAAATTGCTTGCTTTATTCTTCATCATCTTTGAAGCTATCATCTATGTCATCATGGGCGGCTTGGCGCCTGCCCCTGAACTTGTGGGGACTGCCCTTTTCGGACAAATACAGATCATCCTCATCATCCAATTGATTTTAGGAGGTATCCTCATCCTTTTCATGGATGAAGTTGTCTCGAAATGGGGTTTCGGCTCTGGTATCAGCCTATTCATTGCAGCAGGTGTATCTCAAAGCATCTTTGTCCAGGCTTTCAGCTGGCTCCCTGGCCCTACTGGAGCTGCCGGTGTTACGTATTCTGTGGGAGCGATCCCTTCACTCATCCAGGCCCTTTCAGCCGGTGATCCTACCACTGCCCTATTGAGGGTGGCTAGCTTAGTGAGCACTGTTCTTGTGTTCATGATCGTCGTCTATGTCCAGGCGATGAAAGTAGAGATACCTCTCAGTTTTGGAAGGGTGCGGGGGCATGGAGTGAGATGGCCTTTGAGCTTCATCTATACATCGAATATTCCTGTTATTCTCGTTGCAGCGTTGCTCGCTAATCTCCAGTTATGGGGAAGGTTGCTGCAGAACTGGATCGGACCGAATATCTTTGGACGATTCTCAGAAGCAACTGGACAAGCTATCGGTGGATTCGTCTTCTGGGTGCAGAGTCCTAATGTTGTCCGTACCATCATTGAGCAACGGACATTGTTCTTCGGCAGCACTGTCTATATCCAAGCAATAGTGTATATGCTCTTCATGATTGTGGGAGCAGTCATCTTCTCTGCTTTTTGGGTCCAGACAGCAGGCATGGATGCACGCAGCCAGGCTAAGCAGATGATGTCTTCGGGACTGCAGATCCCTGGATTCAGACGGGATCAGCGAGTATTGGAAAGTTTGCTCAACAGATATATCTGGCCTTTGACCATCATGGGAGGAGCGACTGTCGGGTTCTTAGCGTCTTTTGCGGACCTTACTGGTGCTTTGTCTAGAGGAACAGGTATTTTACTTGCAGTCATGATTGTCTATAAATTATATGAAGAGATCGCGAAGCAGCATATGATGGATATGAATCCTATGATGCGGAAGTTTATGGGTGGATAATGGTCTTTGAAAATCTTTTAGATCCGGTATTTCGTCCTTTATTGAGTCTTCATCCTCTTCTTGCTGTGGCCTTGGTTGCACTTCTCGTTACAGTCATCATCACCTTTGTCTATAAATTTACGACGAATCAGGATCTGATGAAGCGATTGAAGACAGAGATGAAAGAGATGCAGAAGCAGATGAAAGAATTGCGGCAGCATCCTGAAGAAATGATGAAAGTGCAGAAGAAAGCTATGCAAAGTAACATGAAATACATGGGCCAGAGCTTCAAGAGCACGTTCTATACCATATTGCCCATCATTATCATCTTTTCATGGATGAGCGCTCATTTTGCGTTTGATCCTCTCTTGCCTGAAGAGCAATTCCAAGTCACTTTGGATTTTGCCAAAGGCACTAGTGGGAGCGTCATTATCGAAGCCCCTCAAGGTGTTGAGATCGTCGGAGATTCGTATCAGGAGATTACGAATAATCGTGCCGTCTTCACACTCAGAGGAGAGGAAGGCAGCTATATCGAAGGCGAGAGCCTGAAATTCGAGTATGAAGGGAAGATCTTCTTCAAAGATGTCATCATCAGCAACTCTCAAGATTATGCTCCTAAAGAGGAGCGTATCAAGAATAGTGCCCTGAAGACCATCTCATTGAGCAATCAAAAGAAAATCATCCTGCCTATCTTGGGATGGGGTTGGTTAGGGGCGTATATCATCTTCTCTATCGTATTCAGCATGGGTTTACGAAAAATGCTGAAGGTCTATTAGCATGCGGAAAAAGAAGTTGAGTAAAGAGGAGCACCATATTCTTCGTGAAAAAGGGACTGAAGCTCCCTATACCGGCAAATACTATATGCATGATGAGAAAGGAGTCTATGTGTGTGCTGGATGCGGTAAGCCTTTGTTTTCAAGTGAGATGAAACTTGATTCTTTGTCAGGGTGGCCGAGCTTTTTTGATGCTCAGAAAGGAAGTGTTGAGATGAAGAAGGATAAAAGCCATCTGATAAGCAGGACTGAAATATTATGCAAGAATTGCGGCGGTCATCTGGGGCATGTGTTCAATGATGGGCCTAAACCAACTGGAAAACGGTTCTGCGTCAACTCGGGAGCGTTGCATTTCAAGAAGAAATAAGGGCGTTTCGAAATCGTGACATTTATAAAGAGGTAGGAAGTCCTAAAAACAATGGTTAGACGAGCATTACGGAGCAGAACTCTACGGAGAGTGAAGGTCAAGACACCTGGCAATAGTGTCAAGACTCACTTCAGGAAGAGAAAACCTAAGATAGCGCATTGCGGAAAATGTGGTGCAATCCTTAAGGGAATCGCCAGAGAGACTCCCCGGAAGATACAGAACATGCCGAAAACGAGGAAGAAAGTCATGCGTCCTTTTAGTGGTGTGCTGTGTACGAAATGTTCACGAGCCTTATTCAAAGAAAAAGCGAAATCTCTAAGATAGGTGGCGACACTATCGGAGGCAAAAATGGAGATCGGACAGATATGTATCAAAATTGCAGGCAGAGATGCTGGTAGAGAAGCAGTCATTGTAGATATTCTTGACCATGTGTTTGTTCTTATTGATGGGAATGTACGCAGGAGAAAGTGTAATGTCATGCATCTGGAACCTACTGCACAAGTGATCAAGATCAAGAAGAAGGCTTCCCATGAAGAGGTCAAGGCTGAATTTTCTAAATTGAAGATTGGTGTATGGGAAACTACTCCTAAGAAAGCCGGTAAGAGGCCAATTAAGGTTAGGGGCAAGAAAAAGGCTGAGGTTGAAGAGAAGTCTAAGAAAGCTGTGAAGAAAAAGGCTGCAAAACCTAAAGAAGCGAAGCCTCAGGCACCAGCTAAAGCTGCTAAGGTTGAAAAACCTGCTGAAAAGAAGGTTGAAGCAAAGAAAGCCCCTAAACCAGCTGAAAAACCGGCTCCTGCAAAGAAGCCTGAAGCAAAGACAGCTGAGCCTGAACCAGTCGAAAAGGCAGCAAAAGCTTAAAAATCTATTTTCATTCTTCTTCTTTTATGGCTGGCATGAATATGGGTATGAGGTCTGAACATAGATTGGAATTGCAGGTAGAGATTACAATAGAACAGATGCAGGCTGTTCTTGCGGAAACTGCTCCGTTCAAGGATAGAAAGTTAAAAACAGAAGATATTGAGGATTATCTTAAAGGAACAAATTCTCTATTGGTTGATCGCCGTAATCAGCCTGATGAAGAGCTGCGAAAGAGGTATGTTACTACTGCCGCTATCTATACGTTTGCCTTGCCTGTTCTGGGAATTGAGATTGATCTTGAAATCAGGACGAATTTTGCGAATATTGTGGGAAAAGGGCCTTATGATATGGGAAATCCCCTTGATGTGTATTTCCAACGACGGGGGGAACGTTTGCAAGTTGTTGGAGATGCAGAAACACTCACTATTGATCAGAAGACAATAGAGAAAGAGGTTGTTTTTAAGAGGGGTGAGCCTGTCAAGCAAAAATTGACTGAAGCGTTGCACGCTGTCGCTTCACGTCTCAACGGACAGTATGAAAATGAGGATGATTTTGCCAAGGACCATTTTATGTTTATAGGATTGCATGATGTCTGTGCGCATCTGTTCGGAGTTAGAGTAAAATACCAGAAAGAAGGTAAAGATAAAGTGAGTGCTGTCTTAGATTTGTATGAAAAATTAAAGACTGAATATGGTCAGTTTGTCCTTGAGATTCCGCAACACCTACAGCAAGCCAAATAATTCAGTCAGATTCAATTCAAAAGCAGCTACTGGGAATTCTAATTCAAAGTTTTCCAGAACTTCTGGAGAGATCTCTCCTATGAATGCGATCTTTTTTCCTTTTACGATGACTCTTCCTACACGTCCTTTGATGAAACTAGGATGCTCTACTGAAATGATCTTGTAATCCAGACCGATCATCCTCAAAAGATAGTCTAGAACCTGTCGGGTTCTGGTGTAATCAGTATGTTCTGAGCACAGTAAAGATGCCAACCGTTCCTGCTCGAGGACTCCTGTCTCTTCTGATGCGTCTTTCTTGAAGACTGTGCCTAATGAAAAGATGTTCTGAGGATATTCGTGATGTTTGTTCGCTTTCAGCACGTCTAAAAGCATAGGTATGTTCCACGCTGCCAAGACATCGTACTCCTGGTTGAGTGCATTTGCTAACTCTATAAGATTTAGATTGATGTTCATGGCCTTATTCTGAAGATCTTTGTTTGTGAGATGGAATGTCTTACATTCTTGCAGGCCCAATCCCGCCAAAATCTCTGATACTTTTCTCTTGAAGATGTAAAAAGGGTCTTCAGATCCTATGGTAGCTACTTTTGGAATGACTTCTGGAATATTTTCATATCCATACGCTATGGCGATGTCTTCAATCAAGTCTATCTGATGGAGAACATCTGCGCGATAAGAAGGAACTAATGCTTTTCCTTTCTCATAACCGTAGCCCATTCTCTCCAGATACTTTTTCAAGTCGGTTTGGGAGAGTTTCAGGCCGAGTCGCTTATTGACATAATCAAGATCTATCTTCATCTCTTTGGGAGAAAGATCTGGTGAGATGCGCTTCTTTCCGTATAGAGAAAGATCCATCGAATGAATCTCTCCGCCCATATCCGCTAAGGCAGTCACGATGATATTAAGGCAGATGGCCAATACATCATAATCAAATCCAGAACATTCTATGAATACCTCCCTGGTCTTTTCAGTTATCTTTCCGATATCATGAGAGTTGATGATCGGAGGAACTGAAAGGATCTTATCATTTGCATCGATGAAGACAGGGAAGGTGTCCTTTCCTTCCAGAAGGTGTCCGTATTCCTTTCCAGCAGGATGTTTGCTAAGAATTTCCAAACCATTGATCTCTTTTGGATATTCTAAAGGCTGGAATCTGATATCTTTGGGCTTCATACCAATGAATCTTATGGGTGTTTTGATCTTTTCAAATGGATAGATGCCGATGGCGACCTTCTTTCGGTTTCTTCCATAAGTGATATGGAGCTTTTCTTGTATCTGGATGACCTCTCTTATTTTCTCGTCGTCAAAATGGAGCCCTTTCACGATAGCGACTGCTGTGTAAGGCCTTGCTTTCCTCACTGATTCTTCTACAATGAGCTTATGGGGTGATTTTTTTACATTATATTTTTTCAATCCTGTCTTTTCGCCGATGAATGAAGAGAAAGCCCTGGAAAATCCCTGTTCTGAGAGCATATCTGGGCGGTTCGGAAAAATCTCTACATTGATCTCCTTGTCGTCGATACTTTCTAAATCGGTGCCTAAGAAAGAAATCCTTTCCTTGAGCTTATCAGTAGGAAGTCTCTTTCCTACGAGCTTTTCAAAGACCTTTCTGTTCAATGTTATGGTTGGCATATTATTTCATCCAATATTTCATCTCTCGCATCTGCTTGAGATCATTCTTATACAGCTCTCGAATATCTTTTATCTTCCAATACTCTGAAATTGTCCTTCCCATCCCTAATCCCCATGCTAAGACGGGGATTTCTTTGCCGATCAATGGTTTTGTCAGCTCTGGCCTGAATATTCCTGCTCCTCCCAGCTCGACCCATTCCTTATGGATAGGATGCAGCACTTCTACTTCTGCAGAAGGTTCAGTATAGGGGAAATGTGCTGGTCTTATCCTCACATCCAAAAAGCCCATCTTGGTGAAAAATTCTTTCAAGTAGCCTTTCAGGTTGGTGAAATCTGCATCCGGATCTACGACTATGCCTTCTACCTGGTAAAATTCAAAGAGATGCTTATAGTCGAGTGCCTCGTTACGGAAGACCTTTCCTACAGAGAAGAACTTTGCAGGAAGATCCGATTCCTTTATCTTCGCCAAGGTCTGTGCTGATAAGACTGTTGTATGCGTTCTCAGCAGATTCTCCTTTGCTATCTCCTCTGACCATTTGCCGCCCCATCCTTTTGAACCGGTATCTGCTCCGTTTTCATGGACGTCTTTTATCTTTTTCCAGATAGGGGGAAGCTTTCCCTGCTTTGGATCCTTGATATAAAAGGTATCTTGCATCTGCCGTGCAGGATGGTCCTGCGGAACGAATAATGAGTCGAGATCCCAAAAAGATGTCTGAATCATATTACCGGTCATCTCGGTGAAGCCTAGCTCGAGCCAGATCTTTCTGATGTAATCTACTGATTGGTTGACGAAATGGCGCTTTCCACCATATACCTTAGGGACATTGATAGTGACATCATATTCCCGGAATGTCTTTTTCTTCCATGAGCCTGTCTTGAGTATCGAGGGAGTAAGCTTATCCAGGGTGTTTTTCGAATCGATCTTTATTTTAGTGAGTTCTTTTCCTCTTGCTGTCAATTCAATGGTCTTTATCTTCAGCTTTTTCAGCATGAGGATGTCCTTTCTCTTCTTCAAAGAATCAAAAGCGAACTTTTCTTCTGCTTTCAGGGTGGTGATGTCTATGGGAAATGGTTTCTTGAGGAATCTTTCCTCCAAAGTCTCTTTTGCAGCGAGTTTTTTGCCGTTCTCTGCTATTGAGATCATCAATTCTTTCTCTTTCTTGATGTTGATGGCGGCTTTTCCTTTCAATGTTCCCAAGCAGATGTTCACTTCTGCAGGATCCAATGATGCTTTTCTTGCAAGCTCTGAGAGGGGGATCGGCTTTTCTGAGATGTTCTTGAGGAATCTTCTTTCTGGAAGGCCTTTCTCTTTGTACAAGAGGCCGTTCTTGCCTAAGGTGAGAGAATCTTTCTCCTGTTCGTGTATCTTGAGAATGTCTCTGTTCGAGAGCCATTGCAGAGCGCGCATCACTTCGACTTCCTGCATACCGGTCTTCCCTACCAGATCATTGAAATCATTGGTTGCTTTGAGAAAGGGAACTACTTTTCTCTCTAGAGGATGTAAATTCCTTGCCAGTGTCTTCAGGTCCATTCTAGTAGCTCCTGGGATAGGATCCCAGCACCTTCACATAAAACATTTTCCCTATCGCTGAAAGGGCCTCTTCCATCTCTGGATTGTCTTTGTGACCTTCCATCTCGATGAAAAAGATGTAATCACCGATTTTGCCCTTTGAAGGCTTGGATTCTATTTTAGTCATATTAATCTTTCTCTTTGCAAGCTCTCCGATCATGGTATAGAGCAGCCCTGGATGGTCTGTCTGCGGGTAAATGGCGATGCTTGTGCGGTCCTTTCCTGTAGGCGAGGTCTTTTCACTGCCCACCACCACAAATCTTGTTATGTTATATTTGCTGTCCTGGATATCCTTTGCGATGACAGACAATTTATATTTTTTTATTGCGCCGTGTGAAACTATCGCCCCATACTCCTTTTCTGGAGTTTTTGTTAACTTTTGTGCTGAGCGTGCGTTGCTGTCAGTGAGCATTATCTCTTCTATCTTAAGAGTGCGTCTGATATACTTCTCGCATTGGACATAGGTAAGGGGATGAGTATAGAGATACTTGATGTCCTTTGTCTTTCCTAAAGATGCAAGGAAATGCCTTACTTCAATGGTCACTTCAGAGACAATCGGTATGTCAAATTCAAGCAGTGCGTCAAAGGTCTGGCCGATGCTTCCTGAGACTGAGTTCTCTATCGGGATAACCCCATAATCTGCGTTGTTTGACTTCAGCTCCTTGAACACTTCCCAGACCGTATTCTTGAATGTGCACTCTGCCTCTGGCTCGTATTTCAGCGCTGCCTCGTGGCTGAACGTCCTTTCCGGGCCGAGTGTGATAATCTTCATTGCTCCTCCATGGTGAGATTTGCTCCTAATGCCTGCATCTTCTGTATGAAACCAGGGAAACTTGCATCCAGGTTATTGGCATTCATGATTGTGGTGGTGCCTGATGCTGCCATTCCTGCGCAGGCAAGGGCCATGATGACACGGTGATCGTTCTGGCCGTCGACGACAGCTCCATTAAGATGACAACGTTCGATGACCAATCCGTTTGGTGTTTCCTCTATCAGCGCGCCCATCTTTTTCAATTCTTTGGCCATCGCAGCAATCCTGTCGGATTCTTTTATTCTTGCATGGCCGACATTTGATAATGTCGTTGAGCCTTGCGAGAAACAGCCGAGGACAGCCATTATCGGCAACAGGTCAGGAGTATTATTGAGATCTGCCTTTATCCCTCTCAATTCCTCTGGCTTGATGACTGTCTCTTTTCCAAGCTGAATGTCTGATCCTGTCTCTCTCAGGAAGTCGATTATCCTCTTATCTCCCTGGATGTCTCCGTAATCTAATCCTAAAAGCGACACTTTTGAGTTTGTTATGGCTGCAGCGACCAATGGAAAGGCTGCTGAGGACCAGTCTGCAGGTATCCTTTTTGTAAATGCATTATATCTCTGATTGCCTTCGATCAAAAAGCTCCCTGATTTCTCCTTGAATCTGATCTTCTGCTCTGCGAGCCATTTCAGTGTCATGTCGACATAAGGCTTTTCATTGAGTTCATAGACCTGTAAGGTTGTCTTGCTCTCCAACAAAGGAGCTGCCAACAACATGCTTGTCACATATTGAGAAGATTTTCCGGAAAGCATGATCGATCCTGCACTTATCGGTCCTTTTATCGAGAGGGGTGCGCATCCTTCTTCTGATTTCACCTCTGCCCCTAAGTTCTGGAGTGCTTGCAGCAACGGCTGCATCGGCCTGCTCTTGATGGATTCATCACCGTCAAAGGTAATCTCTTTATCCTGCAATGCAGCGATGCTTGCCATCAGCCTCAATGTTGTTCCTGAATTGCAGACATTGATCTCATCCCTCTTTGCCTTGATCTTTCCATTCCTTCCTTTGATTGTCCATGATCTTTTACGTTCTACTTTGGCGCCTAATGCCTCTGCTGCTGTCAGCGCAGCCAAACAGTCTTCAGATTGCAGCGGATTCCTTATTATCGACTGCCCTTTCGCGAGAAGCGCGATGACTATTGCCCTGATGGTATGGGATTTTGATGGAGGAATGACTATCTCTCCCTTAAGCCTGCTCTGCTCGACGATGAGTTTCATTGTGCTCCTGCAAGCACCAAGGCAGTCATATGCTCAATCACTGGTGCGATCCTCGGACATAAACAAGGATCGTGCCTGCCTGATACTTTTATTTTCACTTTTTTCCCTTTTTTATCAATGGTCAATTGCTCTTTTGCTATTGATGAAGGTGGTTTGATGGCAGCCCTGAATATGATATCCTCTCCATTCGAGATTCCTGCCACAATACCCCCTGCATTATTGGTACGGGTGCGTATTTTTCCTTTCTTGTATAATTGATCATTATGCTGTGATCCTTTCATCTCTACTGCTTTGAAGCCAGAGCCGAATTCAATGCCTTTCACAGCGCCGATCGAGAGAACTGCTTTTGCTAAATCAGCGTTGAGCTTGTCAAAGACTGGATTTCCTAAACCCGGAGGGCAATTCTTTATCGTGACTTCAACAATCCCTCCTATGGAATCGCCTTGCTTCTTGATCTTAAGTATCTCCCTCTGCATCCTTTTTGCGGCTTCCTTATCTGGGCACCTCAATGGGTTTTTTTCAATCTCTTTCAGGTCTCTTTTTTTTGCTTTTATAGTTCCGACCTGGATGGTGTACGCAAATATTTTTGCTTTTGTCAGTTTTTTTGCTATTGCGCCTGCTGCAACTCTCGCCACTGTCTCTCTTCCTGATGCTCTTCCTCCTCCCCTATAATCATGGATGCCGTATCTCTTCAGATAAGTGAAATCAGCATGCCCTGGCCTGAAAACATCTTTCCATCTTTCATATATCCTGGAATCTGCGTCTTTATTGTAGACTACCAAGCAGATGGGATGGCCTGTTGTCCTTCCCTTGAATATACCAGAAAGGATATGGACCTTATCCTGCTCTTTTCTTTGTGTTGTTACGGTGCTTTGGCCTGGCTTTCTCTTATCAAGCTCCTTTTGGATGTCTTTTTCCGATATCTTGATATTGGATTTGACTCCGTCGATAACTGCACCTAGAGCCTTGCCATGCGACTCTCCGAAAGTCATTATCTTCAGTTTTTTTCCAAACGTGTTTCCCATTGTATCTCTTCGCTTATTTTCTCGGGTGTCTTGTTATCGCATCCTATAGTATCATCTGCCATCTGGAATATCTTATCTCGCTTTTCGAATATCTCTGGAAAGGAAGATTCGTCCATATAAGGGGGAAAGCCTTGCTTCTTGAGGCGTTCAAGCAAAATATCTTTTGAGAGCTTAAGATATACCATCTTTCCCAGCTTCTTCAGCTTCATCCTGTTTTCTTCGCTGTCTAATGCGCCTCCTCCGACTGCAATGATGGTGTTGTCTGCTTCAAGAGACATTATCACTTCCTTTTCTTTTTTTTTGAAATGCTCTTCTCCGTGCTTCTCCATAATCTCCCGACAGGATTCTCCTTTTTCTTCGATCATGTCATCAGTGTCGATGAAGTGTGTATCATTCTTTTTTGCGACCATCTTTCCTATTGTCGTCTTGCCTGCTGCTTTGAATCCTATAATGATGAGATTCATCAATGATCCACCACGTATTGCAGAACCGATTCCTCCATAAGCTCCTTATCTGGCTTCTTCCTTGTCCAGAATTCAAACTGCTGCGCTGCCTGGTTGATGAACATCTTGATTCCGGTCACGATCGGGCACCTGTTACGCTCTGCATCATTGAGAAGCTTGGTGATCAATGGATTGTAGATCGTATCGAAGACAACCATGTTCCTCAATACATTTCTCGGCAC
Organism: Candidatus Woesearchaeota archaeon; assembly: GCA_018221205.1. Lineage (GTDB taxonomy): Archaea > Nanobdellota > Nanobdellia > Woesearchaeales > WJIZ01 > JAAOYF01. The sequence goes on from JAAOYF010000005.1 coordinate 27,595, forward strand.
CGGAGAGTCATGCACCCTCGGAGCCATGCCGATGGGAGTTGCGTTGATCAGCAGATCGACCTTTTCCCAGTCAATCTCATTGATCTTTTTTAGGGACACATGTAGTGAAGATGCAAGCTTTTTCCCATTCGCCTCTGTCCTATTGATTATGGTAAGCCTTCCTCGTTTCTTCCAGATGCCGAAGGCAATCGCTTTTGCAGCGCCTCCTGCCCCTATCAGGACGACATTCTTATCCTGGATCTGAATCTTTTCCTGTATCGTGTCCAAGGCAGCTGTCCAATCAGTATTGTAGCCGAAAAGTTTTCCCTGCTTTATGACGACTGTATTGACTGCTCCTATCTTTGCTGCACGGTCATCGACATGATCTAAGTAGGTCAAGATGGATTCTTTGAAGGGCATGGTGACACTCAGCCCTGAAAAAAGGTGTTTAAGGAGGTCAAGCTCTTTAAGATCTTTCAGCTCTACGTTGATATAGACTGCATTCAACTCATGCTCCTTGAATGCGAGATTATGGACAATATAACTTCTGCTTGCTGAGATAGGGTTTCCGATGAGGCCATAGATATTCACTCCTGGCTTCAATCGGTCTACCCGATAGACTTTTTTCAGATAGTCACAGGATATCTGGCCTGGAGCAGTGGGTTGGTTGAGATAGCCATAGGTGAGAAAAGAGCCGAAAGGAACGTTAAGTATCCTTGACAACTGCCCTTTTGGACCCATACAATGCGCTATCATGTCTATGTTGTCTGCTTTGGATTTCTTTAACAAATCAAGAATGATTATGTTATCGCTCAAAGAAACGGCAGTACAGGCTATCTTTATGATGTCTGGTTTTAACTTTTTGATCTTCTCATATATCTCCTGTATATTCTCTGGAACGTTTTCGTTGTTATGATAAGAGACTATGATCTTAGTGTCTTTTTTCGTTTTGATGAATTCTTTTATGGTCTTTTCTCCGTAATCAAGATCAAGATCGATATATTCTGCGCCTTCTTCCATTCCCTTTTTGAGCAGCCCTAAGCATATCTTCTTCTCGACTCCTTTGCAGGCGAGAATGACTGGCTTTCTCTTCTTTGCGATGATCTCCTTTATATCCTCTGGCTTGGCATCCATCAATGAATCCATCCTTACCTCTACCAGAGAAGCATTGAATTTGATATGGCTCATCTCGTCAAGAAGGTGCTCTTTTGTTCTCGCAGCTATGGAACAGCATATCATGTCATGTCACCCAAGACTTTTTCAGCGATCTCTTTTCTCACAGTGCAATCCATCTTTGCTTTGCCTATCCTTTCCAATAACACATACCTGACTTCTGACTGTGATTTTTTCTTGTCATAGTGTGTCGCAAGAAGGATCTCCTCTATGGAGAGCTTCTTTATCCTGGTCTCGAACTTCACTTTTTTCAACAGGTCAATGATCTTCTGCGACTCCATAAAATTCAGCAGGCCTTTCTTCTCTGCCATCTTAGCTTCTGCTATCATGCCTAATGCAACTGCCTGTCCATGGGAAACACGATAATTAGAAACTTGTTCGATCGCATGTCCTATGGTATGGCCGAAATTGAGAATCTTTCTGTAGGAGAGCTCTTTCTCATCCTCTTGCACCACCACTTTCTTGATCTTGCAGCTCCATTGGATGAATCTTGCTATCACATCCTCATCTCTTGTAAGCAAAGTGTGCATATAGCCGTCCAGATGAAGGAAGAATTTCGCATCAAGTATAACAGCATGCTTTATCATTTCAGCGAGGCCGTTCCTGTATTCTGTATCGGAGAGTGTCTTCAGCACAGAAATGTCTATGAAGACGCGTTCTGGTTGATAGAATGCTCCGATGAGGTTCTTGCCGAAAGGAGTATCGACAGCTGTCTTTCCCCCTATGCTTGCGTCGACCATCGCCAACAATGTTGTCGGGATTGATAGGTAGGGTATGCCCCTCATATAGGTCGATGCGACAAAACCTGCAAGATCAAGCACTGCTCCCCCTCCGAGCGCGATAATGACCGAGTTCTTGGTGAGCTGATATTTCATCAACGCATCTTCAATCCTCTCTTTTGTCTGCCTTGTCTTGCTCTTCTCTCCTGCAGGAAAACTAATCAACACTGCTTTAAGTCCTTCTTTTTTTAGCATATCTAAAAACGTATTTGCATAGAACTTCTTGACATTAGAATCGGTGATGATTGCTATCTTGTCGAGATTCAATGTCTTGAGTCCTGCTGCTATCTGTGGAAAAAGGTCCTTCCCTATGATGATATCATAGGAATCGTCCTCTTCTCGCTGGATCTTTACTCTTATCTTCTGCATCATATCCCTCTCCCACCTATCATCGCGATCTTGCCCAGGTCAACCATGAGCTTTGTGAAGCTGGTTATGTTTATTGTCTGCTCGGCGTCTGAGACTGCTTTTGAGGGGTCTGTATGCACCTCGATCATCAGTCCGTCTGCTCCTGCTGCTATGGCTGCCTTTGATAATGGTGCAACCAATGATCTTTTTCCAGAGGCATGGCTTGGATCGACGATAATCGGCAGATGCGTGAGCTCTTTCAATAAAGGTACGGCACTTATATCCAAGGTGTTTCTTGTTGCTTTCTCGAATGTCCTGATGCCTCGTTCGCAAAGAATGACTTCTCTATTGCCGCGGCTCATGATATATTCTGCTGACAATAACAATTCATCATAGGTCGAGGACATGCCTCTTTTCAGGAGGACCGGCTTCTTTGTCTTTCCTACCTCTTTCAACAAAGGATAGTTGCACATGTTCCTTGTGCCTATCTGAAGGATATCAGCATATTTTGCTACAAGTTTTACGTCTCTTGGATCCAATACTTCTGTCACTGTCTTCAGTCCTGTCTCCTTTCCTGCGGCTTCTAGGAATTTGAGCCCTTTCTCTTCCAATCCCTGGAAATCATATGGCCCTGTACGGGGCTTGAAAGCCCCCCCTCTAAGAACTACGGCTCCTGCTTTCTTTGCTGCCCTTGCTATCTTCATGATCTGGCCTTTGCTCTCGACAGCACACGGCCCTGCGATGATGATTATCTTCTGGCCGCCGAAGATGACGTTTCCTACTCTCACTTTGCTTGGCTGCTTCTTTGCTTCTCTTGAAGCCAATTGATATGGTCTATGGATGCGGTGGACCTTTTCCACGCCTGGTAGATTAGCAATGGTGTGCCTGTTGAGCTTCCGTTCATCTCCTACGGCTGCGATGACTGTCCTTTCTTGCCCATATAACGGCACTGGCTCCAGTTTTGCACGCTCGATTCTAGAAAGAACTTCCTTTACTTCTACACGCTTTGCATTTCTCTTAAGAACAATAATCATTGTTTAGAGTTTTTTCGCAGTCCTAACGATATTTTCTGCAGTCAATCCGTATTTTTCATACAGATCTTTTGGTGCGCCTGACTCTGCGAATGTATCCTGGACGCCTATTCTTGCAAGTTTCGCATCACTGTTTTCAGCGAGCACCTCTGCTACAGCCCCTCCTAAACCACCGATGATGTTGTGGTCTTCTGCTGTTATGACTTTTCCTGTTTTCTTTGCTGATCTGAGGAGTGTGTCTTTATCCAATGGTTTTATTGTTGACATGTTGATGACTTCTGCGTCGATATCCTCCTTTTTCAGGAGCTCTGCTGCTTCTAGGGCTATCGGGATTAACGGTCCGCAGGCAACTACCGAAAGATCTTTCCCTTCTTTCAGGATGATTGCCTTGCCGATCTCGAATTTGTGATTATCGTCGAATAGAATCGGTGTCTTATCTCGGGTGAGACGCATATATGCTGGTCCATCATATTCGGCTAATGCCAATGTCGCTTTCTCTGCTTCCATTGAATCTGCCGGACAGATGACAACCATGTTCGGGAGGGAGCGATAGATGGCCATGTCTTCGATTGCTTGTGCTGATGCGCCGTCAGTCCCTGTCACCAAGCCTGCATGCGAGCCGATGACCTTTACATTCATCTTCGGTCTTGCTACAGCATTCCTTATCTGCTCAAATGCCCTTTCTGAGAAAATGGCAAAGGTAGAGGCGAAGGGAATCTTTCCTGACCATGCCAATCCTGCTGCTGTCACGATCATGTTCTGTTCTGTTATGCCACAGCTTATCCATCTCTCTGGAAATTCTGGAATAAGCATCCTGCTTTTGGTTGATTTTCCGAGATCTGCTTCTAGCGAAACAACATCCTTATGCTTTTTGGCTGCTTTCACCAAGCCGCGTCCATATCCTTCACGAGAGGCTTCTAATTTTTGCGTCAAGTTCTTCCAACCCTTTCTTCAATTCTTCATCATTCGGCGCCTTGCCATGGAATTCTGGATTATTTTCCATGAACGAAACACCTTTTCCTTTTATGGTATCAGCGATAATAGCGACGGGTCCTTTGCTCTTTTCTGCTTTCTCGAGCGCTTTGAGAATCTCATCCATATCATGGCCGTCAATCTCGATGACATCCCAGCCAAAGGCTTTCCATTTATCATCCAATGGATCTATCACCAATGTTTTTTCTACAAAATCATCATTCTGGATCCTGTTCTTATCTATGATCGTTGTTATCTTGAGCTTGTGGAATGATGTGTTCATCGCCGCCTCCCATATCTGGCCTTCCTGCGTCTCTCCATCTCCTAGCATGACATAGATATGGTATGATCTATTGTCGAGCTTTCTTGCGAATGCAATGCCGTTGGCATAGCTCACTCCCATGCCTAAACTTCCTGCTGACATCTCTACTCCCGGTACCCTGATATCAGTATGGCCCTGCAATAAGGAATCTATCTTTCTGAACTTCATGAGCTCTTCTTTCGGAAAGAACCCTTTCTCTGCAAGGACTGCATACATCCCTGGAGAAGCATGTCCTTTGCTCAGAATAAATCTATCTCGTTCAGGATCTTTCGGCTTGTTTGGATCGACATTGAGCTTATCGAAATATAATGCAGTTACGATATCAATCATAGAAAGAGATCCGCCAGGATGTCCAGCTTTCGCTGCATGGGTCATCCTAAGGATGTCTTTTCTCAGTTGATGAGCTAGTTTTTGGAGCTCTTTCGCTTTCATAGTAAAGGGAAAAAGAAATTTATTTTTTTGCCACGGGCTTCATTTCTTTCCAAGCCAGGTTGAAAAGAGTGTCCATTGCTGAGGCGAAAAAAGGTGTATTGACCCAGATGCCTACATCATATGTCGGGTGGACATCGCTATCATTCATCACCATAAAGATGATCTCTTTGCCGTCCACTAAAGCGAACCGTGCATTGACAGTGGCGTTTCTCACTTCAGCAGTGGTTCCTAAGTCTTTGACTGCGGCCATGTTCTCCTTTGTTATCGGAGCTGCTATCTTCACTTTTACGCCACGTTTCTTTAACTTTTCAAAGGTCGGTTTGAGGCCTTCGATCTTCCTTATGAGGCCTTGGGCAGTAGTCATGATAGAAACAGATTCTTCTGCATCCCTGATTGTCAATTCGAGGTGGTTATAGAGGTTGTGTCTTCCTCTGATCGAACCAGAAAGGTCAGATGGTTCTACCAATTCAACACCTTGCTTATGCAAAGCGTTCAATTCTTTGATAACATCAGTCCCTTTCAGATCTTCAAGGTGCTTCAACTTATCTTTTGCTCCTTTTTGGACGTTTTTCTTGACCCTCTCAAGGACTTCTGTAGGTTCGACAGCAATATATTTTATAGGCTTGCCTAGCTTCATAACAACAAAGCCTTTTTTCTCTAAAGACTCAAGAACATCATAGCTTCTTGATCTTGGAACATTTGCGATATCAGATAATTCACCTGCAGTGGAAACTCCTCTTGATAACAATGCAGACCAGATTTTTACTTCATAGAGATTCAGACCGAAATACCGTCGTAACTTGCTTAAAAATTCGTCCTTCACTATCATTTTACCTACCCCCTTTTTCTAACAAGCAATCCTTGTTATAGAAGGGTAAACATAATGTACTACTATTAATATGTTACTGTTTTTTACCTCGGGACAGTGCTATAACTACCCATTAGGTACATATCGTTTTTACTCTGAAGTTAAAACACTTAGAGTATTTAAACATAGCTTATATTTAAAGATTTAGGTGGCGTATAATAGAAATTTATAAAGAAAAAAATTAAGCAAAGAGGTTTAGATAACTCAATGCTATAAATAAAGGCACAAAGACCAAAGCCACGATGGACATCAGCTTAATCAAGATGTTCAAACTGGGGCCGGAGGTGTCTTTGAAGGGATCCCCTACTGTATCGCCGATAACAGCTGCCTTATGGGCATCTGATCCTTTTCCGCCGAACTTGCCTGCCTCGATCCATTTCTTTGCATTGTCCCATGAGCCGCCAGCGTTAGCCATCATGATAGCCAACAAGACTCCTGTCACCAGTGACCCGGCCAATAATCCGCCTAAAGCCTCTAAACCGAGGAAGAGTCCTACTGCTAAAGGAGCTATTATTGCGATAAGGCTTGGCAGGACCATCTGCTTCAATGCGCCTTTTGTTGCGATATCAACGCATCTCCGATAATCTGGCTTGGCTTTTCCTTGCATCAATCCTTTGATCTTCTTGAATTGCCTTCTCACTTCTTCGATCATACGGAAAGCTGTCCTTCCTACTGCCTTCAAGGTCAAAGAGGTAAACAAGAAGGGTAATGCGCCTCCAATGAACAAACCGATGATGACCATGGGGTTCATGATGTCGATCGACTGCAGATTAGCCTGTGTCGTGAACGCAGAGAACAATGCCAATGCTGTCAGGGCAGCTGAGCCGATGGCGAAGCCTTTTCCCATAGCAGCAGTCGTATTGCCGACTGAGTCAAGGGCATCTGTTCTCTTTCTCACTTTTTTGTCTAATTTAGACATCTCTGCAATCCCGCCTGCATTGTCTGCTACAGGACCATAGGCATCTACTGCTAAGCTTATTCCTAGTGTTGAAAGCATGCCGACAGCTGCGATTGCAATTCCGTAAAGGCCTGCAAAGAAGTAGGCTACCCAAATAGCAATGGCAATAAAGATGATAGGCAGGACTGTCGAGCGCATTCCGAGTGC